>DVHU01000064.1 GCA_018711815.1 Candidatus Egerieimonas intestinavium | reverse complement strand
CCCCGTGACCAGGAGCAGGCGGTACAGTGGTTCCGGCGGTCAGCCGCGCAAGGCAACCGGTATGCCCACTTCTTCCTGGATCGGCAGAGTGACCTCCGGCCGCCCGGGGTAATGCTCTCTGTCACCCGGCTACTCCACCACCTGAGCCGGATTTTCCGGGAGAACTCCCTGTCTGCCACCAGCCCTGGCATCATCCAGATCGACCGCAAGCGCCTGCGGCAACTCCGGGAGAAGCGCATCGCCCTGGGCCACAAGCCGGACGATCACCAGGAGCAGGGCTGGGGCGACATGAATATGGGCGGGATGTAACATGCCTCAGAATTTGCGGTGCTGTAAACAAAGAGATGCTAAATGATAACAATCTGATAATTCTGCCCCGTGCCCCTGGCTATTTCCCGTTTCTGTGGTATTGTGTGTTGCTGAGAAGGAGGCGATTTCAGATGGGAAAACGCAGACCAGCCGGTGACGGCATGGTGCGGAAGCGGGAGGACGGACGCTGGGAGGGCCGAATTGTGGTGGGCCACAAGAAGAACGGCGATTCCATCTTCCGATACCTGTCCGCTGGGACACAGAAAGAGCTGATGAAGCAGCTGCACCGCAGCATCGAGGAATACCGAGGCGTCGACCTGAGTGAGGACAGCAAAATGCCTCTAGGGCAGTGGCTGGATCGCTGGCTGGAGGAGTACATCGCCCCCACTGTGCGGGAGACTACCTTGCGGGGCTATCAGAAACTCATCGACAGCTACCTCAGACCCCGTCTGGGGGAGAAGCCGGTCTGCAAAATTTCCCCGGTTGATGTCCAGCGCCTCTACCGGGAACTCCTGCAGAACGGCAGGGTAAGGGAGCACCCCCAATACGGATACAGGCTGTCCGGCTGCACGGTCCGCAAGCTCCACGGGGTATTCCACCAGGCCATGGATGCAGCGGTACGGGAATGCCTGACAGCCCGGAATCCAACAGATGGAGTGACGCTCCCTAGGAAAAAGGCCACACCCAAGCGGATCCTTAACGACGAGCAGCTGGACCGCTTCCTGGAGGAGATCAAAAAGGACGAGATCTGGTATGACTTCTTCTATACAGAACTGACCACCGGCCTTCGCCGAGGGGAGATCTGCGGGCTGAGATGGACGGACTTCCAGATGGGAAAGGGGACATTGGCCATCCGCCGTACCATCCACCAGAAGCCGGGCGGCGGTCTGACGGCGGGGGAGCCCAAGACCGGGCAGGGCAGCCGAGTGATTACGCTGCCGCCCAGCACGGCCCAGCTTCTGGCCGAGCGAAAGCGGCGCTCTGTCTCCCAGTGGATCTTCCACGATCCCCTCCGCCCGGAGCAGCCGGTTCACCCTGGGAGCGCCTACCGCCGCATGAAGGAACTTCTGGCACAAGCCGGACTGCCCAGCATCCGCTTCCACGATCTCCGCCATACTTTTGCCACCCACGCGCTGGCCTCCGGGGTGGACGCCAAGACCCTGTCCGGGATTCTGGGGCACACCAAGGCCTCCTTTACCCTGGACACCTACACCCACGTCACCGGGGATATGCAAAGGCATGCAGCGGAGATCGTGGGGGACTTTATGACCGAGATGTTAGGAGATGATCTAAAACCATGGGAAAGCGGAGAAAGCGGGGCGAGGGCAGTGTCCATCTGAGAAAAGATGGGCGCTGGGAGGGAAGATATGTTATCGGGTATGATGCAAAGGGTCTTCCCAAGACGAAAAACGTCCTGGCCAGGAGCAAGTCTGAATGTCTGGAAAAGCTGAAGCAGCTCCGGGAGTCCTGCAAAACGGACAAAAAGGAGCACGATATTGGGAAACAGCCGCTCACCTTCGGTACTTGGCTGGACTACTGGTATCAAAACCACTGCAAGCCGGGGCTCCGGATCACCACACAGAAGAACTACGAAAATGGCATCTACCGGCATCTGATCCCCGCGCTGGGACAGATTCCTTTGGACAAGCTGACAACAGGCGATCTGCAGCAGTACTATACCGGCTTGAAGGAGCACGGCCGGCTGCTCCGGGCGGAATTATACGGGGAGGGGCTGTCCGACCGAACGGTGCGGGGCATCCACGCCATCTGCAGGGCCGCGCTGGAGCGGGCAGAAGGGGAGGGACTCATCTCCGGAAACCCGGCGCTGGGCTGCAAGCTGCCTCCCAAAAAGGGGAGGGAACAGAATACACTGACCCAGGAGGAGATCCAGCGATTCCTGATCCAGGCTAGGGAGGAGGGCTGTTATGAGCTGTTCCTGCTGACCCTGTCCACGGGCATGCGCCGGGGCGAGATTCTGGCCCTCCAGTGGGACGATCTGAATCCCCGAACCGGGGCCCTCCAGATCGCCAGGCAGCTCCAGCGCACCGGCGGCAGGCTGGTTCTCACAGAGCCCAAGACCAAGGCGGCGATCCGGACAGTGATCCTGCCTCGGCCCGTCTTGAAGGTGCTGGAGGACTACCGGAGGCGGATAGAATTCCCCTCCCGCTGGATGTTCCCCTCACCTGTGAAGGAGGATGCCACGCTGGATCCGGCCTCGGTGCGGAAGCAGCTGAAACGGGTATTGGAGCGGGCCCAGTGTGACCGCGTGAGGTTTCACGATCTCCGCCACACCTTTGCCACTATGGCGCTGGAGCACGGGATGGACGTCAAGACGCTGTCCACCATCATTGGCCACGTATCCTCGTCCACAACGCTGGACATCTACACCCACATCACAGACGAGATGCGGACATCGGCGGCGCTGAAGATCGACAGGGGAATCGGCAAGGCGGCGGACAATGGAATGGGAGAAGCCACGAGGCAAGAAGCAGTTCCCAAGCGCGCCCCCTTCCAGCCTTATAAGGGAAAACGGCGCAAGCCAGGCACCGGATGTATCTCCCAAATTAATGACCACCTGTGGGAGGGGCGGTACTCGCCGGTGTGGCCGGACGGGGTAAAGCGACCCCGCAATATCTATGCCCATGACCGGGAGACCTGTGAGCGGCGCCTGGCGGAGCTGATCGCCCAGACCAAAGTGGAAATCGCCGCCGAAAAGGCCCGACGGGCAGGGGAGAGGCATCCCGCATGAGGGCAAATAAAAGCCGCACTTCCGGACAAGCATCGGAAGCGCGGTTTTTTCCTGTCTGTGGTGGGGCTGTGGTCAAAAGGGGAACAGCCCAAAAAGGAAAAATAAGGGGGCAATTTTCGGAGCAGAATTCTGAACAAAAACAAAGAAAAATCCGTCAAAATCGAACGATTTTGACGGATTTTGGTCCGAGTGGCGGGATTTGAACCCACGGCCTCTTGGACCCGAACCAAGCGCGATACCAAGCTTCGCC
>DVHU01000063.1 GCA_018711815.1 Candidatus Egerieimonas intestinavium | reverse complement strand
CCATCATGGTGGGCACGGGAGTGGGAGCCGGAAACGGTATTTTGATTAAGAGCGGAGAAGCCCTGGAGACCACCCACAAGGTGGAGGCGGTGATTCTGGATAAGACGGGAACCGTCACCGAGGGTAAGCCCCGGGTGGTGGCCATAAAAGCCCTGGACAGGAAGGAAGAGGAGCTCTTAGCCCTGGCGGCCACCTGCGAGCAGGATTCCGAGCATCCTCTGGGGCAGGCCATTGTGGAGGAAGCCCGGGAGAGAGGGCTTGCTCTGGGGAAAACCGATCATTTCCGCAGCCTGACGGGCAGAGGCGTCGAGGCCAGGATAGGGGAGCGGGAAATTTATATTGGCAATGAGCGGATGATGGAGGAGCTTAAGATTTCCCTGGGAGAGCTGAAGGCGGAGTCCGATGCTATCGCCGCCAAGGGGCAGACGCCTATGTTCCTGGTGGAGGACGGAACCCTCAGAGGGATCGTCAGCGTGGCGGATACCATGAAGCCCACCAGCGTTCAGGCCATCGATGAGATGAAGGCCATGGGCATGGAGGTCTACATGCTCACGGGGGATAACCGAAGAACCGCGGAATATATCGGCGCCCAGGCCCATGTGGATCACGTGATCGCCGAGGTGCTGCCGGGGGATAAAGCTTCTGTGGTTTCCCGGTTGCAGCAGGAAGGAAAAAGGGTTATGATGGTAGGGGACGGCATCAACGACGCGCCGGCCCTGGCCCAGGCGGATGTGGGCGTGGCCATCGGAAGCGGCAGCGACATCGCCATGGAGTCCAGCGATATTGTCCTGATGAAGTCAGACCTGGAGGATGTGGCCAAGGCCATCCGGCTCAGCAGGGCCACCATCAGAAACATCAAACAGAACCTATTCTGGGCATTTTGCTTCAACAGCCTGGGAATCCCCATCGCGGCCGGTGTGCTGTACGCCTTCGGGGGCCCGCTGTTAAATCCCATATTCGGAGGTCTGGCCATGTCCTTTAGCTCCGTCTTTGTGGTGACCAACGCCCTGCGGCTCAGAAGGGTAAAGCTTTAGGCAAATATCCGGCCAAGCCGGCACAGGAGGAAAAGCATGGAGCATTGTGAGTGCAAGAAAAAACAGCGGGAGGAGAAGGAGTACCGGGATCTGGTAAACCGGCTCAGCCGCATTGAGGGACAGATCCGGGGAGTGAAAAACATGGTGGAGGAAGACCGCTACTGTGTGGATATTTTAACTCAGGTATCAGCAATTCAGTCCGCCCTGAACGCATTTAATAAGAAATTGCTGTCCAACCATATCAAGACCTGCGTGGTTCAGGATATCCGGGAGGGCGACGAGCAGGTGGTGGATGAATTGTGTGAGACAATACAAAAATTAATGAAGTAAAGGAGAAGGATATGAGTACGGTATTAAAAGCAGAGGATATGCACTGTGAGAAATGTGTGGAGCGCATTACCAAGGCCATGACGGAGGCGGGACTGGATTTTCAGGTGTCCCTGGCAGACAAGACGGTGACCATCGACGGCTGCGACAAATGTGTGGCCACGGCCAAGGAGATCATGGATGATCTGGGCTTCGATGTGGTGGAGGTATAAGCTTTTTCGATGACAGTCATCGAAAAATTCTGGGGAGAGCAGGGTTGCCTGCCCTCCCTTTTTTTGCTATACTGTAGCAGGTGTGAGCCATGATGACATGGCGAGGATAGCAAATACAGAGGATAAGGTGAGGGATCAGAATGAACGTCAGCAGAAAAACAGAGACGGCGGCCCATCATGCCATGGCTGTGGTGGGAGGATTTTTTGGGGTGTATGCCCTCCTGACCAGGAGCGAGACCTTCGGATCCTCGGAGACCTCAAATCTGATCCATCTGATTCTATCCGGCCTTAACGGCTCCACAGAGGATTTCTTGATTCGTCTGGGGGCGACCCTGTGTTATATTGGGGGAATTGTGTTCGCCACCCTGATGCCGAAATTTATGCGGAAGGGAGCCTTCCGCTACTGGGCCATAGCCGTGGACGGTGCCGCCTGTGTGGGGCTGGCCTGGATACCCGCGGATGTCAGCCCGGTGCTGGCGCTGTATCCTATGTTTTTCGCCACGGCGGTGCAGTGGCTGGCTTACAGTCAGGCGGACGGATTTTCCAGCGCCACGATCTTTTCCACCAACAACCTGAGGCAGTGCTTTGCGGGGCTTGCGGAATTTCTCTACGGCAGAGAGAGAAAGCATCTGGAGCAGTTTTGCTTTTTCGCCGGAACCCTGATCTGCTTTCACCTGGGCGTGCTGCTGGGCTTTTTCTCCATGAAGGCCTGGGGAATCCGCAGTATTTACGCCTGTATACCGCTGCTGGTTATAGGCTTTGCGGTGACTCGCTGGGACGACAAAAGGAAGCTTGGAGAAAAAATTTAAAAAAAATAAAAAAAGTGCTTGCATTTTGGAAAAAGATAGTGTATAGTAGCTATTGTTGACGCGGTCGATTGGTCAAGCGGTTAAGACGCCGCCCTCTCACGGCGGAAACAGGGGTTCGATTCCCCTATCGACTGCTCAGTTCTGGAAAAGCCTTGGAAGCAGGGCTTTTTTTGCTGTGCAGAAAACTTTGCCCTTTAGCAAAAAACTCCGCAGCAAAATCAGAAATAAGCTATCCCAAAATTAAACCTCCCGCATATTTATACGCTCATCTCATTTTGTTGAGCCGTATAAATATGCGGGAGGTTTTGTCTCTGGGATACCTTCCTCATAAGCAGATAACGGGAATCGAACCCGCCTCTCCAGCTTGGGAAGCTAGCGTTCTACCGATGAACTATATCTGCATCACAAAAGATATTATAACACAATTTTGAAAAAACACAAGTAAAAAGTAAAGCTTTTTCTGTAATAAGAGAAAAAGCGTATTCTGTCCTCAGATAGGAAGGCGGGAAAAATTCCCGCTGGGATCAGGAGGGGAGCAGCCTGAAAAAGTAGGTATTTGCAGGAAGGAACAGGATATGCTATAATAAGCCGCGACGAGACGGGAAGGATGCGAAAAAGTAGAAAATGGAGGAGCGGGATGGAAAACGAAAAACGGTTTGCGCTGCTGATTGACGCGGACAATGTTTCCCCCAAATATATCGGGGTGATTACAAAAGAGGCACAGGCTTACGGAAATATTACGATCAGAAGAATCTATGGGGACTGGACGGAGGATGCCAAAGCCTCCTGGAAGAAGGTGCTTCTGGAGTATTCTCTGTCCCCCATGCAGCAGTACGGCTACACCACGGGAAAAAATTCTTCGGACTCTGCCATGATTATCGACGCCATGGATATTCTGTACACCAGCCCGGTGGACGGCTTTATTCTGGTGTCCTCGGACAGTGATTTCACCAAGCTGGCCATGCGCCTGAGAGAGTCGGGCAAGTCCATCATCGGCATGGGCGAGAGCAAGACGCCGGTGCCCTTCAGGAAGGCCTGCGAGCAGTTTAAGATCCTGGATGTGCTGTACCGGGCTGAGGACAAGGCCAAGGGAAAGGCCAAGGCCCAGGTTCAGGAGCCGGAGAAGCCGGAGGAAACCTCGGACGTGACCAACCTGCGGGTGATCAAGGAGGCGATTTTCTCTATGCTGGACGAGCACTCCGACGAGGACGGCTGGGTGCATTTGTCAGCCCTGGGAAATATGCTGCAGAAGCTCTACAGCGATTTTGACTGCCGCAATTACGGCTACAGCCGGCTGACCCTGATGATGAAATCCTTCCCGGAGCTGGAGACCAGAAAGGTCAGCACCAAAAAGGACGGAATTAAGGTGTTAAAGGTGAGAAAGAAGAACCGATAGGAGTAAGAGCAACATGAAAAAGACAACCTATGATGCGGGCAGTATCTCCGTGCTGGAGGGGCTGGAGGCGGTGCGGAAGCGCCCGGGCATGTACATTGGCAGCACCTCCAGAAAGGGCCTGAATCATCTGATTTACGAGATTGTGGACAACGCCGTGGACGAGCATCTGGCGGGCTTCTGCGATTTTATCCATGTGGAGCTTTTGGCGGACGGCTCCTGCACGGTGACGGACAACGGCCGGGGGATCCCGGTGGGGATGCACGAGAAGGGTATGCCCGCGGAGCGGCTGGTATTTACCACCCTCCACGCCGGCGGAAAATTCGACGACTCCGTGTACAAGACCAGCGGCGGACTCCACGGGGTGGGCTCCTCGGTGGTAAACGCCCTGTCTACTTACCTGGAGGTGAAGATCAGCCGGGAGGGCTACGTGCATCAGGACCGCTACGAGCGGGGCGTGCCGGTGCAGGAGCTGAATGACAAGGGGCTGCTGCCCAGGATCGGCAGAACCAAGGAGACCGGTACCTGTGTGAATTTCCTGCCGGATCCGGAGATTTTTGAAAAGACCCGGTTTTCCGCCACGGAGGTGAAGAGCCGCCTCCACGAGACCGCCTACTTAAATCCCAAGCTCACCATCCTTTTCGAGGACAAGCGGGGAGCGGAGACGGAGAGCGTCACCTTCTCGGAGCCCGAGGGGATCAAGGGCTTTGTGCGGGATCTGAATAAGAAGCAGGAGGCCCTGCACGAGACCGTGTACTTCACCGGGGAGAGCGACGGCATCACCGTGGAGGGAGCATTTCAATTTGTCAACGAGTTTCGCGAGAACGTTCTGGGCTTCTGCAACAATATTTACAACGCCGAGGGAGGAACCCATCTGACCGGATTTAAGACGGTGTTCACCTCGGTGATGAATACCTACGCCCGGCAGCTGGGAATTTTAAAGGAAAAGGACGCCAACTTTACCGGGGCGGATATAAGAAACGGCATGACCGCGGTGATCTCCATCAAGCATCCGGCCCCCCGGTTCGAGGGACAGACCAAGACTAAGCTGGACAACCAGGACGCCTCCAAGGCCACGGCCAAGGTGGCGGGGGAGGAGATCGTCCACTATTTTGACCGGCATCTGGAGGACTTGAAGGCGGTGCTTTCCTGCGCCGAGCGCTCCGCCAAGATCAGAAAGACCGAGGAGAAGGCCAAGACCAACCTTTTGACCAAGCAGAAGTATTCCTTTGACTCCAACGGCAAGCTGGCCAACTGCGAGAGCCGGGACGCCTCCAAATGCGAGATCTTCATCGTGGAGGGAGACTCCGCCGGCGGTTCCGCCAAGACGGCCCGGGATCGGAATTTCCAGGCCATCCTGCCCATCCGGGGAAAGATCCTCAATGTGGAGAAGGCCACCATCGACAAGGTTCTGGCCAACGCGGAGATCAAGTCCATGATCAACGCCTTTGGCTGCGGATTTTCCGAGGGCTACGGAAATGATTTCGATATTTCCAAGCTGCGCTATGATAAGATCATCATCATGGCCGATGCGGACGTGGACGGGGCTCACATTTCCACCCTGCTTTTGACTTTATTTTACCGGTTTATGCCGGATCTGATCTACGAGGGCCATGTGTATGTGGCTATGCCGCCCCTGTACAAGGCCATGCCCGCCCGGGGAGCCGAGCAGTATCTCTACGACGACAAGGCCCTGGAGAAATACCGGAAGACCCACAAGGGGCCCTTTACCCTGCAGCGGTACAAGGGTCTGGGGGAGATGGACGCCCAGCAGCTCTGGGAGACGACGTTGAACCCTGAGACCCGCATCCTGAAGCGGGTGGAGATCGAGGACGCCCGGCTGGCCTCCGAGGTGACGGAGGTGCTCATGGGCACGGAAGTGCCCCCCAGAAAGGCATTTATCTACGAGCACGCCCAGGACGCGGAGTTGGATATTTAAGGAGGGAGGGGTAAGATGAAAGCAGTTGAAGAGCAGATTATCAGCACAGAGTATTCGGAGCTGATGCAGAAATCCTATATTGACTATGCCATGAGCGTCATCATTGCCCGGGCCCTGCCGGATGTGCGGGACGGTTTAAAGCCGGTGCAGCGGCGAACCCTCTATGATATGTATGAGCTGGGCATCCGCTATGACCGGCCCTACCGGAAGTGCGCCCGTATCGTGGGGGATACCATGGGTAAATACCATCCCCACGGGGACAGCTCCATCTACGAGGCTCTGGTGGTCATGTCCCAGGATTTCAAGAAGGGGCAGACCCTGGTGGACGGCCACGGAAATTTCGGCTCCATCGAGGGGGACGGGGCCGCGGCCATGCGTTACACCGAGGCCCGGCTGGAGAAGATCACCCAGGAGGTATACCTGGCGGATCTGGACAAGGATGTGGTGGACTTCGGGCCCAACTTCGATGAGACGGAGAAGGAGCCCCTGGTGCTGCCGGTGCGGATCCCCAACCTGCTGGTGAACGGGGCCGACGGCATCGCCGTGGGTATGGCCACCAGCATTCCGCCCCACAACCTCTGCGAGGTGGCGGAGGCGGTGAAGGCCTACATGAAAAACAGCGATATCACTGTGGAGCAGCTGATGAAGTACATCAAGGGACCGGATTTTCCCACGGGAGGAATCGTGGTAAATAAGGATGAGCTGCTGCAGATCTACGAGACGGGCGCCGGAAAAATCAAGCTCCGGGGCCGGGTGGAGACGGAGAAGGGCAAGGGAGGAAAGACCAATCTGGTGGTCACGGAGATTCCCTACACCATGGTGGGGGCCAACATCGGAAAGTTCTTAAATGACGTGGCCACCCTGGTGGAGACCAAGAAGGCTCCGGATATCACGGATATTTCCAACCAGTCCTCCAAGGAGGGCATCCGCATTGTGCTGGAGCTGAAAAAAGGCGCCGACGTGGAGAACCTCACCAATATGCTCTACAAGAAGACCAGGCTTGAGGATACCTTCGGCGTGAATATGCTGGCGGTGGCCGACGGCCGCCCGGAGACCTTGAGCTTAAAGCAGGTCATCGAGCACCATGTGGATTTCCAGTTTGAGGTCTGCACCCGGAAGCACCAGAATCTTCTGGCCCGGGAGCTGGAGAGGCGGGAGGTTCAGGAGGGCCTGATAAAGGCCGTGGACGTGATCGACCTGATCATCGAGATTCTCCGGGGCAGCAAGAGCCAGCAGCAGGTGAAGGACTGTCTGACCATGGGCGTCACCGAGGGAATCAAGTTTAAAACCAAGGCCAGCGAGAAGAAGGCGAAAAATCTGATGTTCACCCAGCGGCAGGCCCAGGCGATCCTGGATATGCGTTTGGCGAAGCTGATCGGCCTGGAGCTGGAGGCGCTCATGAAGGAGCACCAGGAGACCCTGAAGAAGATTTCCCTATATGAGGATATCTTAAATAATTATGATTCCATGGCCCGGGTGATCGAGAAGGATTTAGACCAGATCAAGAAGGAGTACGGCAGGCCCAGGAGAACCTCCATCGAGAACGCCCAGGAGATTGTCTTTGAGGAGAAGAAGATTGAGGAGATGGACGTGGTCTTTCTCATGGACCGCTTCGGCTACGCCAAGCTCATCGACATGGGCGTCTATGAGCGGAATAAGGAGGCGGCCCACGGGGATTACAAATATGTGTTCATCTGCAAAAATACGGATAAAATCTGCATTTTCACCGACCAGGGACAGATGCACACGGTGAAGGCCCTGGATGTGCCCCTGTGCCGTCTGCGGGATAAGGGTACCCCCATCGACAATCTGTGCAACTACAGCAGCGCCCAGGAAGAGCTGGTGTACATCGGAAGCCTGGAGAGCGTGAAGCAGTCCCATCTGCTCTTTGTGACGTCCAAGGGTATGGCCAAGCAGGTGGACGGTATGGAATTTGACGTGGCCAAGCGCACCGTGGCCGCCACAAAGCTCACGGAGGGTGACCGGGTGGTGCTGGTCCAGCCGGCGGATGCCATGGAGTACCTGGTGCTCCAGAGCCGCCAGGGATATTTCCTGCGCTTCCTGAAGGAGGAGATCCCGGAGAAGAAAAAGACGGCCATCGGCGTCAGGGCCATGCGCCTGGGCCAGGAGGACGAGATTGCCCACGCGTATCTGCTGGAGAGCCGCATGGAGTACGCCATCGACCACGGCAGCAAGAAGCTGGTGCTGAATAAGCTGAAGCTCTCCAAGCGGGACGGCAAAGGAACCAAGGTCCGGGGATAGAGGGATAGTGTCAGATGAAGAAATCGGCTGCATCGAGGCTCAGGCCGATAAAAAATATTGACAATTTAGCGCTCACGTACTATAACTGTATCAGAAACTTTGAAAACACAGGCAAAAAGGAGAATAGACTATGGAAAAAATCAGAATTGGAATTGCAGGCTACGGCAACCTGGGCAAGGGTGTGGAGCTGGCTGTTCGCCAGAATCCGGACATGGAGCTGGCAGCGGTATTTACCAGAAGAGCTCCGGAGAGCGTAAGCCTGAAGACACCGGGAGTTCCGGTATATAAGGACGAACAGCTGGCAGACAAGGCCAAGGAGCTGGATGTGCTGATTATCTGCGGCGGAAGCGCCACGGATCTGCCCAAGCAGACCCCGGAGATGGCAAAATACGTTTCTGTCATTGACAGCTTTGATACCCACGCCAAGATTCCCGAGCACTTTGCCGCTGTGGACGCAGCCTGCAAGGCGGCGGGCACCCTGGGAATTATTTCTGTAGGCTGGGATCCGGGTCTGTTCTCCCTGAACCGTCTGTACGCAGAGTCCATTTTGCCCAACGGCTCCAGCTATACCTTCTGGGGCAAGGGCGTAAGCCAGGGACACTCTGACGCTATCCGCCGGGTTCCCGGAGTGAAGAGAGGCATCCAGTACACGGTGCCCGTTGAGGAGGCCATGGAGCAGGTGCGCGCTTGCAAGAATCCCGAGCTTACCACCCGCCAGAAGCACACCAGAGAGTGCTTTGTGGTGGCTGAGGAGGGAGCTGATAAGGCAGCCATCGAGGAGGCCATCAAGACCATGCCTAACTACTTTGACGAGTACGATACTACAGTAAACTTTATTACCGAGGAGGAGTTCGAGGCAAACCACAAGGGTATGCCCCACGGCGGCTTCGTCATGAGAAGCGGAAAGACCGGAGACGGCGAGAACACCGATCAGATGATCGAGTTCTCTCTGAAGCTGGGCTCCAACCCGGAATTCACCTCCAGCGTGCTGGTGGCGTATGCCAGAGCGGCATATCGCATGAAGAAAGAGGGCCAGAGCGGCTGCAAGACCGTATTTGATATCGCACCCGCCTACCTGTCCCCGGCCAGCCCCGAGGAATTAAGAGCCCATAGCTTATAATTATAAGGGCCGCAAACTGCGCCCGAAGGGGAAGGGAAAAGGAACCAGCGCATGCTTGCATGTGGCTGGTTCCTTTTTCCTTCCCCGAGCGAGCGCAGCTCGCGGCCCGCTCCCCGGTGAGCAGTCTTAGCGCAAAGCGCGGGACTGGAGTGCGTAAGCACGACGAGTGCGAATAAGGGGAGCGGGAGGGCGCAGGAAGTAGAGTGCGGGCTTCGCTGGAAAGAAAATCCTTGACTTTCCAGAAAAAAGCGTCTATAATTTCTTATGATGAATATGTTACTAGTTGAGGAGTGGGCAGAAGGCCCACTCCTTTGTTGTGATAGCGGGAAAGGCAGGTGATACTTGTGAGCAAAAAAGAAAGCTATGAGAGTCAGGCGGAGGCCCTGCTGCTGCCCATCGTGGAAAACCTGGGCTTTGAGCTGGTAGACGTGGAGTATGTGAAGGAGGGCGGTACCTGGTATCTGCGGGCCTACGTGGACAAGGAGGGCGGAATTACCATCAATGACTGCGAGACCGTCAGCCGGGCCTTTTCTGAGAAACTGGATGAGAAGGATTTCATCGACGAGGCCTATATTATGGAGGTCAGCTCCCCGGGCCTGGGAAGACCGCTGAAGAAAGAGAAGGACTTCGCCCGGAGCCTGGGCAAGGAGGTGGAGATCCGAACCTTCCGCCCCATCCGGCATGAGAAGGAATTTTACGGGGTCTTAAGTGCATATGATGCAGATAGTGTGACCATTGCCGCGGAGGACGGCAGCCAGACTTTTGAGAGGAAAGACATCGCGCTGATTCGACTGGCGTTTGACTTTTAAGGAGGAGTAAGAAAAAATGAACACAGAATTAATCGAAGCACTGAATGTTCTGGAACAGGAAAAAAATATCAGCAAAGAGACGCTGTTGGAAGCCATTGAGCAGTCTCTGCTCCAGGCGTGCAAGAACCACTTCGGAAAGGCGGATAATGTAAAGGTAAACATTAATCCGGAGACCGGAGATTTCAGTGTGTTCGCAGAGAAAACCGTTGTGGAGCAGGTGGAGGATCCGGTGCTGGAGATCAGCCTCACCAACGCCAAAATGATGGACTCCAAGTATGAGCTGGGGGATATCGTCAATGTGGAAATCAAATCCCGGGAGTTCGGGCGGATCGCCACCCAGAACGCAAAGAACGTGATCCTGCAGAAAATTCGCGAGGAAGAGCGGAAGGTACTCTACAACGAGTATTACGAGAAAGAGCGCGAAGTGGTCACCGGAATTGTACAGCGCTACTTAGGAAAAAATGTCAGCATCAACCTGGGCAAGGTTGACGCCATCTTAAATGAGAATGAGCAGGTGAAGGGGGAGACCTTCCGGCCCACAGAGCGCATCAAGGTGTATGTGCTGGAGGTTAAGGATGCTCCCAAGGGCCCCAAGATTCTGGTATCCCGGACCCACCCGGAGCTGGTGAAGCGCCTCTTTGAGTCCGAGGTGACGGAGGTTCGGGAAGGAATCGTAGAGATCAAGAGCATCGCCCGGGAGGCAGGCAGCAGAACCAAGATCGCCGTCTGGTCCAACGACCCGGACGTGGACGCTGTGGGCGCCTGCGTGGGTATGAACGGGGCGAGAGTCAACGCCGTTGTGGCCGAGCTGGGCGGTGAGAAGATTGATATCATCAACTGGGATGAGAATCCGGCGCTTCTCATTGAGAATGCCCTCTCTCCGGCCAAGGTGATCTCTGTTATGGCCGACCCGGATGAGAAGACGGCCACGGTCATTGTTCCCGACTACCAGCTTTCCCTGGCCATCGGCAAGGAAGGGCAGAACGCCCGGCTGGCAGCCCGTCTCACCGGCTATAAGATTGATATTAAGAGCGAGACCCAGGCTAGAGAGGCCGGAGATTTCGACTATTATGAGGAAGAGGACTACGAGGATTACGACGAGGAGTACGGCCAGGAGAATTACGATGAGGAGCCGTACGCTGAGGAGTCAGAGCAGGAACAGGAGTGATGAAATTGGCTGCAGGGAAGAAAATCCCCATGCGCAAATGCACCGGCTGCGGTGAGATGAAGCATAAAAAAGAGATGATCCGCGTGATACGGACGGCGGAGGGAGAGATCCTTCTGGACGCCACGGGGAAGAAAAATGGCCGAGGGGCGTACCTGTGCTTCTCCAGAGAGTGTCTGGAGAAGGCGGTAAAGAGCAGAGGGCTGGAGAGATCCTTAAAAACGCCTATTCCGCCCCAGGTTTACGACAGCCTGATGAAGGAGTTGGAGCAGATTGGCACAGAATAAAACCTTATCCCTCCTGGGCTTGGCCCAGAAGGCTGGCAGGATAGCCAGCGGGGAATTTTCTACAGAGAAGGCAGTCAAGGAAGGACGGGCGTTCCTGGTTATTGTCTCAGAGGAAGCTTCCGCCAACACCAGCAAGAAATTTGTGAACATGTGCACTTATTACCGGGTGCCCTGCTGGAAATACGGAAGGAAAGAGGAACTGGGAGCGGCCATCGGAAAAGAATTCCGGGCATCACTGGCCGTACTGGATGAGCACTTCGCAGAGGCGATTGCGAAGAGGCTTGAAGAAGGAAGTGCAGAAAGGTCGGTGGGAGAATGTCAGGATTGAGGATACATGAATTGGCGAAGGAGCTGAGCCGGACTAACCGGGAGGTTCTGGAGTTTTTAAAATCAAAAGACATCGAGGTGAAAAGCCACATGAGCATATTGGAAGAAGGCCAGGAGAAGCTGGTGCGCGGCGGTCTCGGGGAGGCAGCGGCACAGAACAAGGAAGCAGAGAAAAAGGAGAAGTCAGTGGAAGAAAACGTAGAGAAGAAACCGAAGAAGAAAAATATTATTCAAGTTTACCGTCCCCAGAACGCCATGACCCAGGAGGGAAAGAATTTCCGCCGTCCGGGCCAGGGTCGTCCCGGAGCCGGCAAAGGAGCCCAGGGCCGCCCTGCGGGAGAGCGTCCCGCCCGCCCGGAGGGAGCACGCCCCGCAAGGACTGGAGAGCGCCCGACAGGGGATCGTCCCGTGCGCGCGGAAGGCAGCCGTCCGGCCCGTCCCGAGGAGACCAGACAGGAGCAGGTGCAGGCCCAGAGCCGTCCCGCCGGTGACCGTCCGGCCAGAAGCGACCGCCCTGCGGGGGATCGTCCCGCCAGAGGCCAGGAGCGCTTTGGTGGAGATCGTCCCGCTAGAAACAGCGGAGACCGCCCGGTGAGAGGCGACCGTCCCGCCGGTGACCGTCCCGCCAGAAGCGGCGGCGACCGCCCGGCCAGAAATGCCGGTGATCGCCCCTTCCGCTCCAACAGCGGAGACGGACGCCGTCCCTTCCAGAAGAGAGACGGGGAGAACCGTGGAGCTGCCTCCGGCGAGGGAAGAAGACCCTTTGGAGAGCGCGGCGACAGCCGTCCGGGTCAGAACAGAGACCGGAGAAATGACGGAAGAAAGCCCGCCGGGGAGACTATGGATCTGGGCATGCGCAAGCCGGGCCGGGATGCCCGCAAGGACAAGGACAGAGAGAAGGAAAAGGGCCGCGAGGAGAAGATGACCGGCGATCGTCGTCCCAACGCCGGCGGAAACCGTCCCAACCAGGGACGCCGCCCCAACCAGAGGCTGCCCAAAGCCCTGCAGAAGCCGGTGCGCCAGCAGCCTAAGGAGGAGAAGAAGGAAGAGATCAAGGAGATCAAGCTGCCGGAGAAGATGACCGTCCGGGAGCTGGCTGACAAGATGAAGATTCAGCCCTCCGTCATCGTGAAGAAGCTGTTCATGGAAGGCATCCTGGTGACCGTGAACCATGAGATTGAATTTGAGAAGGCCCAGGAGATCGCCCTGGAGTACAATATTATCGCAGAGCCCGAGGAGAAGATCGACGTGATCGAGGAACTGCTCCGGGAGGAAGAGGAGGATGAGGCTACTCTGGTATCCCGGCCGCCGGTTGTGTGCGTAATGGGACACGTAGACCACGGTAAGACCTCCCTGCTGGATAAGATCAGAAACAGCCATGTGACCGACCGGGAGGCCGGCGGAATCACCCAGCATATCGGCGCTTACGTGGTGAACGTGGGCGGAAGGAAGATCACCTTCCTGGATACCCCGGGCCATGAGGCCTTTACCGCCATGCGTATGCGCGGCGCCAACGCCACGGATATCGCGGTGCTGGTGGTGGCCGCAGACGACGGCGTGATGCCCCAGACTGTGGAGGCTATCAACCATGCCAAGGCGGCAGGGGTAGAGATTATCGTAGCCATCAACAAGATTGATAAGCCCAGCGCCAACGTGGAGCGGGTTAAGCAGGAGCTCTCCGAGCACGAGCTGATCCCCGAGGACTGGGGCGGCAGCACGGTATTCGTTCCGGTATCCGCCAAGAGCGGCGAGGGCATCGACGATCTGCTGGAGATGATTCTGCTGACCTCCGAGGTGCTGGAGCTGAAGGCCAATCCCAAGAGAAAGGCCAGAGGTCTGGTGATCGAGGCCCAGCTTGACAAGGGCAAAGGTCCCGTGGCCACCATTCTGGTGCAGAAGGGAACCCTGCGGGTAGGCGATTACATTGCCGCCGGGGCCAGCAGCGGAAAAGTAAGAGCCATGATGGATGACAAGGGACGCCGGGTAAAAGAGGCGGGACCCTCCACACCGGTGGAGATCCTGGGACTCTCCGACGTGCCGGGAGCCGGCGAGGTGCTGGTGGCCACCGAGAGCGATAAGGAGGCCAAGAACTTCGCGGCCACCTTCGTATCCGAGGGCAAGAACCGTCTGCTGGAGGAGACCAAGGCAAAGATGTCCCTGGACGATCTGTACGCGCAGATCCAGGAGGGCAACTTAAAGGAGCTGGGCATCGTGGTGAAGGCCGACGTGCAGGGTTCCGTGGAGGCCGTAAAGCAGAGCCTCTTAAAGCTGTCCAACGACGAGGTCGTGGTGAAGATCATCCACGGCGGCGTGGGCGCCATCAACGAGTCCGATGTAACTCTGGCCTCCGCCTCCAACGCCATCATTATCGGCTTCAATGTGCGCCCCGACGCCACGGCCAAGGCCATTGCGGAGCAGGAGGGCGTGGACGTCCGGCTGTACCGGGTAATCTACCAGGCCATCGAGGATGTGGAGGCTGCCATGAAGGGTATGCTGGATCCCATCTTCGAGGAGAAGGTTATCGGACACGCGGAGGTGCGCCAGATCTTCAAGGCCTCCGGAGTGGGAAATATCGCCGGAAGCTATGTGCTTGACGGTGTGTTCCAGAGAAACTGCAAGGTTCGCATTTCCAGAGAAGGAAAGCAGATCTTCGAGGGCGGCCTGGCATCCCTGAAGCGTTTCAAGGACGATGTGAAGGAGGTAAAGGCCGGCTACGAGTGCGGTCTGGTCTTCGAGGACTTCGGAGATATTCAGGAGCTTGACCAGGTTGAGGCATATATCATGGTGGAGGTTCCCAGATAGGGAGCCCTGCCATAAGAAATTGAGGAAAAATCATGAGGAAAAACAGCATTAAAAATACCAGAATCAACGGGGAAGTGCAGAAGGTGTTAAGCAGCGTAATCCGTCAGGAGATCAAGGACCCCAGGATTCCGCTGATGACCTCAGTGACTGCGGTGGAGGTGGCGCCGGATCTGAAAACCTGCAAGGCCTACATCAGCGTTATGGGGGATGAGCAGGTAAAGAAGGATGCCATCACCGGCTTAAAGAGCGCGGAGGGGTATATCCGGCGTCAGCTGGCCAAGGAGCTGAACCTGCGCAACACCCCTCAGATTCAGTTTGTATTAGATACCTCCATTGAGTACGGCGCGGCCATGTCCAAGCTGATCTCGGAGGTGACGGGAAAAGAAGAACAGGAAGTGGACGATGAATAAATTATTGGAAGCCTTAAAGGGAGTCGGCACGGTGGCCATCACCGGGCATGTGAATCCGGATGGGGACTGCATAGGCTCCTGCATGGGTATGTACCTGTACCTGCGGGATAATTATCCCCAGCTGCAGGTGGATGTTTACCTGAAGGATGTGCGGGAGGTCTTCAGCTATATCCAGGGCATGGATCAGGTAAAGGAGAATTTCGAGCTGGGAGACAAATATGACCTGCTGCTGCTCTTTGACGTCAGCAGCAAGGATCGGATCTGCGTGTCCCAGGAGATTATGAACGCGGCAAAGCATACGGTCTGCGTAGATCATCACGTGACCAACAGCGGGCTGGGAGACGACAATGTGATCTGCCCGGAGGCCAGCTCCACCGCTGAGGTCCTCTTTGGCCTGCTGGAGGAGGAGAAGATATCTAAGGCGGCGGCGGAGGCTCTGTATACGGGAATTATTCACGATACAGGCATGTTCCGCCACCCCGGCACCAGCGCTGAGACCATGCGAATTGCAGGAGTTCTGATGGATAAAGGGATTGATTTTTCCCGAATCGTGGATGAGTCCTTCTACACCAGAACTTATCGGCAGAACCAGATCATGGGAAGGACCATTCTGGAGAGCATTATGCTTTTGGACGGCAGGTGCATCGTGGGCGTGGTGAGTCAGCGGGTTATGGAATTTTACGGTGTGACGCCCAAGGATTTGGACGGAATCGTAGACCAGCTGCGGATCACCAGAGGCGTTGAAGTGGCGATCTTCCTCTATGCGGTGGGCACACAGCAGTTTAAGGTGAGCATGCGCTCCAACGGAGAGGTAAATGTCAGCGAGATCGCCCAGGCCTTCGGCGGCGGCGGGCACGTACAGGCCGCGGGCTGCACCATGCAGGGCTCCTTCTACGATGTGGTCAATAACCTGACAGGACCCATTGAGCGTCAGCTGCGGGAGAAAAAACAGTGATTCACGGAGTGCTGAATATTTATAAGGAGCCGGGGTGGACTTCCCACGATGTGGTGGCAAAGCTTAGGGGGATCCTCAGACAAAAGAAGATCGGCCACACCGGCACCCTGGATCCGGCGGCGGAGGGGGTGCTCCCGGTCTGCCTGGGCAAGGCCACCAAGCTCTGCGACCTTCTGACCGAGGAGACCAAGAGTTACCAGGCGGTGCTGCTCTTAGGCCGGGTGACGGACACCCAGGATACCACCGGCGCTGTGCTTCAGGAGAGTCCTGTGGCCGTGTCTCTTCAGGAGGTGGAGGCGGCAGCGGCCTCCTTTGAGGGAGAGCAGCTGCAGATTCCTCCCATGTACTCGGCCCTGAAGGTGGGCGGAAAGAAGCTCTACGAGCTGGCCCGGGAGGGGAAGGAAGTGGAGCGGAAGGCGCGCCCGGTACATTTCTACCGGATAGAGGTGCTGGACGCAGAGCTTCCCCGGGTGCGGCTGGCGGTGACCTGCTCCAAGGGCACCTATATCCGGACGCTCTGCCATGAACTGGGGGAGAAGCTGGGCTGCGGAGGCTGTATGGAGCAGCTTATCCGAACCCGGGTGGGCATCTTCCGGCAGGAGGACAGCCTGCGTCTGGCCCAGGTGGAGCAGCTGGCCCGGGAGGGCGCCTTGGAGAGCCGTGTCTGTGGGATACCGGAGCTTTTTCCCCAACTGGCCCAGGTGAGGGCGCTGCCCCAGGAAGACCGCTATCTGGACAACGGAAATCCCATCTACCGTTCTATGGTGGAGGAGCCGAAGCTCTGGCAGGAGGGAGCCCAGGTGCGGATGTACAAAAGCAGCGGGGAATTTGTGGGAATTTTCCGATGCGATGGGCGAACAGAGAAATTTGCACCGGTGAAAATGTTTCTGCAGGATTAGACAAAAAGGCGGTACAGATGAAATATATAACAGATACCCTGGATTTCGCGCTGGAGAGAAGAAGCGCGGTGACACTGGGAAAGTTTGACGGCCTGCACCGGGGACACCGGAAGCTGGTGAAAAGAATACTGGAGATAGGTAAAGATGGCTTTGAAACAGTCATCTTTACTTTTGATGTATCTCCTTTGGAAAGGCTGGGAAAGGGCCCGGGAGGGATGCTTTTGACTCCTTCAGAGCGGGCGCAGATGGCCAAGGACCTGGGGATAGACTGCATGATTGCCTGCCCCTTCAATCAGGAGGTCCGCAATATGGAGGCAGAGCTCTTTATCAAGGAGATTCTGGCTGAACAGCTGCGGGCGGCCTATGTGGTGGTGGGACCGGATTTTCGGTTCGGCTACCAGAGAAGGGGAACGCCTCAGCTGCTTAGGGAGATGGGAGGACGGCTGGGCTTCCAGGTGGAGGTATTAAGCAAGGAAGAGCAGGAGGGCTGCCCCATCAGCAGCAGTTGGGTTCGGGAGGCCCTGCAGAGAGGGGATATGCCTCTGGTAGAGAAGCTTTTGGGCTATACCTACAGCTTCAGGGGCAATGTGGTTCACGGCCGGCAGCTGGGCCGCCGGATGGGCTTCCCCACCATCAATATGATCCCTGACCGGCAGAAGCTGCTGCCGCCCTTCGGGGTCTATCTCTCCCGGGTTCGGATCAGAGGGCGGGACTACAACGGTATCAGCAACCTGGGCAGCAAGCCAACGGTGGACGGCAGCTTTGTGGGGCTGGAGACCTACCTCTATGACTGTCAGGAAGATCTGTACGGGGCGGACGCCCAGGTGAGCCTTCTCAGGATGATGCGGCCGGAACAGAAGTTTGCCGGAGTAGAGGCCCTGCGGGAGCAGCTGGCCCAGGATATCCGGAGGGGAAAAGAATTTTTTCAATAACACTGGACAAATCTTCGGATTTCTTATATCATTAATTTATGTGTGTTAAATTTAAGTTAAATCAATGTAAAGCATGTGAAAAATGATAGGGAAAAACGAAGGAGAAAACTATGGGAACCGTTCTGAGTCTTATGGGAGGATTGGGGTTCTTCCTGTATGGTATGAAGATGATGAGCGACGGCCTTCAGAAGGCTGCCGGCTCGAAGATGAGAAATATTCTTGAGCTGTTTACGAAGAACCATTTTATCGGGCTGCTGGTGGGCATCTTTTTTACCGCCATCATCCAGTCCTCCAACGCCACCACGGTGATGGTGGTCAGCTTTGTAAACTCAGGCCTCATGCGCCTATCCCAGGCGGCGGGCGTCATCATGGGAGCCAATATCGGTACCACGGTGACCGGACAGCTGATCGCTTTTAATCTGTCTGACGCGGCGCCGGCCTTTGTGATGATCGGCGTGATCATGGTGATGTTCTGCAGCAATAAGACCATCAGCAAGTTCGGCGACGTGGTGCTGGGCTTCGGCGTGCTGTTCATGGGAATGTCCACCATGTCCGGAGCTCTGGCGGTGGCCAAGGATATGCCCCAGGTGGTGGACATCATGGGCTCTCTGCACAATCCCTTCCTGGCTATCGGGGTGGGCTTCCTGGTGACAGCAGTGCTCCAGAGCAACTCCGCCACGGTGGGTATCATCATGCTCCTGGCAGCCGACGGTCTGATGGATTTCCAGATTTGTTTCTACGTGATGATGGGAAGCAATATGGGCTGTACCATGTCCGCGATCTTAGCCAGCATGAACGGCAAGAAGGACGCCAAACGGGCGGCTATGATTCATCTGCTGTTCAACATCTGCGGTACCGTGGTATTCACCACCCTGTTCATTTTTGCCCTGGAGCCCATCAGTAATTGGATTATGGGAATCTCCGGCGGGGACATCTCCCGGGCGGTGGCTAACGCCAATACCCTGATGAAGGTGGCCCAGGTGATCGTCATGTTCCCCTTTATCAAGTGGATTGTGAAGGCTACCTACCTGATTATTCCCGGGGAGGACAAAGCCAGCCAGGAGTTTCAGCTGGAATACATCGGGAAAACCGTATTTTCCCCCACCACAGCTGTGCTGCAGGCTACCCGTGAGCTGGAGAGCATGGGCGAGCTGGCCATCAATAACCTGGCTCGGGCCATGAATACCCTGGTGACTCTGGACGAGGAAGAGATCCAGGAGGTCTACCATGTGGAAAAGGAGATTGATTTCCGCAACCAGGCCATCACCAATTACCTGGTGAACATCAACCAGACCACCCTGCCCATCGACGATGCCAAGAGCATCGGCGGTCTCTTCCATGTGGTAAATGATATTGAGCGCATCGGCGACCACGCGGAGAACGTGGTGGAAGCGGCGGTACAGAAGAGAGATCACGACTTGAGCTTCAGCAAGGAGGCGCTCACCGATCTGAGCGGTATGCTGGATATGGTAATTAAGATCACCACCTACTCCATCGAGATGTTCTCCAAGAACAGCCAGACCCATCTGCAGGAGATCTTAGATCTGGAAAATCATATCGATCAGATGGAGCGGGATCTGCAGCAGAAGCATATCCAGCGTCTCACCAACGGGGAATGCAGCCCCGAGGCCGGCATGGTATTTTCCGACATTGTATCCGGGCTTGAGCGGGTGGCAGATCACGCCACCAACATCGCCTTCTCTATTCTGGAGGAGGAGCCGGAGGAGGACAAGCGGATCGTTGTGCCCGCCAGCTAAATGAAAATAAAAACTTACTGCTGACAGCAGAGAATCCCCCGGGGACAGTCAGACAATTCCTTTGAATTGCACAGCTGCCCCGGGGGAATATTATTTCCGATCATCGCTAATGGGAACCGGCCCTGTCGGTTTCTGTCGAAAGGTTTTGATTGACGCGGAGGCTCAATATGTTATAATCATTCTGTAACAAATCTGTAATATTTCAGGAGGCTTTATGGTAAGAAGAAAACTTCTTACTGTGGGGCTGGCTCTGGGGATTTGGGCAGCTCTGCCGGGACAGGCGTGGGCGGATTCCCTGGAGGCCGGGCCCGGCGAGAAAATCCGCAATTACGGAGTGGCGCACGAAGGAGAATGGATACCGGTCCGGACAGAACCATCGGAGACGGCCGAGACTGTGGGAGGGATACCGGAGAGCGGTATCTGCTATATCCGGGAGGAGGAGAACGGCTGGTGTGAGATCATCTCCGGGGAAGTCACCGGCTATGTGCCCCGGGAGAGCCTTTACCGGGAGGAGGAGGCCTGGAAGCTGGTTCACGAGATCGGGGAGGAGAACTTCCCTGTGGGACAGCCTCTGGAGCAGGGGGACGCTTCCGGGAGCTTCCAGGAGGCGTTGGCGGCCACAGCTCCCGCAGAGAATCTCACCGGCAGCCAGCTGAGACAGCAGATCGTGGAATTTGCCTGCCAGTTTGAGGGAAATCCTTACGTGTGGGGAGGCACCAGCCTCACGGAAGGGGCGGATTGCTCCGGCTTTGTGCAGACGGTCTTTGCCCAGTACGGGATCTCCCTGCCCAGGGTCAGCGGGGAGCAGGCCCAGACAGGCACCCGGATCCCGGTAGCTGAGGCCCAGGCCGGGGATCTGATTTTCTACGGCAGAAACGGAAAGGTTTACCACGTGGTGCTCTGCATCGGGGACGGCAAGGCCATCCACGCCAACGACAGCAGCACGGGGATTATTATCTCGGATATCCCTCAGAAAAATGCCTGCTGGGCCGTCTCTTTGATTTGAAATATTCCCGGGAAAAGTATTTACTTTTAGGGAAGGCTATGCTATACTGTAGCAGTATGAGTTCAGCCCTGACTCAGGAATCGGACACTCCGGCCATTGCTTAGTCAGCGGCGGTAAATGAAGAAAAATTAGGAGGAAATGAGACATGATTTCTAAAGAGAAGAAACAGGCAATTATGAACGAGTATGCGAGAACACCCGGCGACACCGGTTCACCGGAGGTGCAGGTGGCAGTTCTGACCGCAAGAATCAACGAGCTGACCGAGCATCTGAAGAGCAACCACAAGGATCATCATTCCAGAAGAGGTCTGCTGAAGATGGTAGGACAGAGACGCGGCCTGCTGGCATATCTGAAAAAAGTAGATATTGAGAGATACCGTTCTTTGATTGAGAGACTGGGTCTGAGAAAGTAATTGTGTGTAGAGGAGGGTGTCCCATAGCAATTTGGGACATCCTCATTTCTATAACGGAACTTTTGCAGAAGAGAATAACCCGAGACCACTGAAAAGCGCATTTTCCCGGCGGGAGGGAAAATGGTTTTTCAGTAGTTTCGGAGTTCTTCTGCAAAAGCCCCAAAAGGACAAGATTGAAAAGGAGACGAACATGTACAAGAGTTTTACCATGGAACTGGCAGGCAGAACCCTGACCGTCGACATCGACCGCGTGGCCAAGCAGGCCAACGGAGCGGCGTTTATGCACTATGGCGATACCACCGTGCTTTCTACGGCCACCGCTTCCGACAAGCCCAGAGAGGGCATTGATTTCTTCCCCCTGAGCGTAGAGTACGAGGAGAAGCTGTATGCCGTGGGCAAGATTCCCGGAGGCTTCAACAAGCGTGAGGGCAAGGCCAGCGAGCATGCCATCCTCACCTCCCGGGTGATCGACCGCCCCATGCGGCCCCTGTTTCCCAAGGATTACCGCAACGATGTGACCCTGAACAACATGGTGATGTCTGTGGATCCCCAGTGCAACCCGGAGGTTGTGGCTATGTTGGGCTCCTCCATCGCCACCTGCATCTCCGACATCCCCTTTGACGGCCCCTGCGCCGCCACCCAGATGGGTATGATCGACGGAGAGCTGATTGTGAACCCCACCCTGGCCCAGAAGGATGTGTCCGATCTGCAGCTGACCGTGGCCTCCACCCGGGAGAAGGTTATCATGATCGAGGCCGGCGCCAACGAGATTCCCGAGGACAAGATGATCGAGGCCATTTTCAAGGCCCATGAGGTAAATCAGGAAATCATCAAATTCATCGATACCATTGTGGCTGAGTGCGGGAAGGAAAAGCACTCCTACGAGAGCTGCGCGGTTCCCGAGGAGCTCTTTGCGGCCATCAGGGAGATCGTGACCCCTGAGGAGATGGAGGTTGCCGTATTCTCCGACGACAAGCAGACCCGGGAGGAGAACATCCGCCAGGTAACTGCCAAGCTGGAGGAGGCCTTCGCCGACAATGAGGAGTGGCTGGCTCTGCTTCCCGACGCTGTATATCAGTACCAGAAGAAGACCGTGCGCAAGATGATCCTGAAGGATCACAAGCGTCCCGACGGCCGTGAGATCACTCAGATCCGCCCCCTGGCGGCTGAGGTGGACCTGATTCCCCGGGTACACGGCTCCGCTATGTTTACCAGAGGACAGACCCAGATCTGTACCGTAACCACCCTGGCGCCTCTGTCTGAGGCCCAGAGACTGGACGGACTGGATGAGTTTGAGACCTCCAAGAGATATATGCACCACTATAACTTCCCCTCCTACTCTGTGGGAGAGACCAAGCCCTCCAGAGGACCGGGACGCCGGGAGATCGGCCACGGAGCTCTGGCAGAGCGGGCTTTAGTGCCGGTGCTGCCCACCCCGGAGGAGTTCCCCTACGCCATCAGAACCGTGTCTGAGACCTTTGAATCCAACGGTTCCACCTCCCAGGCCAGCATCTGTGCCTCCACCATGTCCCTGATGGCGGCCGGAGTGCCCATCAAGAAGCCGGTGGCAGGTATCTCCTGCGGACTGGTTACCGGGGACACCGACGACGACTACATTGTTCTCACGGACATTCAGGGTCTGGAGGACTTCTTCGGAGATATGGATTTCAAGGTGGCAGGTACCCACGACGGCATCACCGCTATCCAGATGGACATTAAGATTCACGGACTGACCCGCCCCATCATTGAGGAGGCCATTGCCAGAACCAAGGAAGCCAGAGAGTATATCTTAAATGAAATCATGACTCCCTGCATCGCCGCGCCCCGGGAGAGCGTCAACCAGTACGCGCCCAAGATTGTGCAGATTCAGATCGATCCCGAGAAGATCGGCGAGGTGGTTGGCCAGAGAGGAAAGACCATCAATGCCATTATTGACGAGACTGGCGTGAAGATCGATATCACCGACGACGGCGCAGTATCCATCTGCGGAACTGACAAGGCCATGATGGACAAGGCCATCAATTATGTAAAGACCATTGTCACCGACTTTGAGGCCGGACAGATCTTTGAGGGCAAGGTTGTCAGCATCAAGGAGTTTGGAGCCTTTGTGGAGTTCGCACCGGGCAAAGAGGGGCTGGTGCACATCTCCAAGATTGCCAAGGAGAGAATCAACCGGGTGGAGGATGTCCTGACCCTGGGAGATAAGGTGAAGGTGATCTGCATGGGCAAGGATAAGATGGGACGCTTCAGCTTCAGCATGAAGGATGTTCCCGCCGAGGGCAGATAATTTCGGCTGAAAAAGCCGCAGGATAAAGAAGAGGGGTGTCCGGGGGTTTTCCTTTGGATGCCCTTTTTGCTTAGATAATGGAGTGAGGATATGAGATATCACAATATAACCAAGGACGATATGCTCAACGGGGACGGCCTCCGGGTGGTGCTCTGGGTGGCCGGCTGCAGCCATGGCTGCCGGGACTGCCAGAATCCCATCACCTGGGATCCCAAGGGGGGAATTCCCTTTGACGGGGACGCCCGCCAGGAGATCTTTGAGCAGCTTCAGAAGGACTACATCGACGGCATTACCTTCAGCGGCGGCGATCCCCTCCATGAAGCCAATGTGCGGGAGATCACCGGGCTGGCCCGGGAGATCCGCAGCCGTTTTCCGGGGAAGACCATCTGGCTCTACACCGGCTACCTCTGGGAGGAGATCAGAGGCTGGGAGATCGTCAGATACCTGGATGTGGTGGTAGATGGCCGCTTTGAACCGCAGAAAAAGGATTTGACCCTTAAGTGGAAGGGAAGCTATAACCAGAGAGTCATTGACGTGCCCAAGACCCTGGAGCTGGGCCAGGTGGTGCTTCACGCGTAGGAACGGCTTTGGACCTAAGATGCGAGAGACAGGAGGAGGACAAGTGAGAAGAATAGCGAAATTTCATAAAGTGAGCTGGGAGCAGTTTCTGGAGGGATGGCAGGATACCTTTTCGGAGGTATCCCAGGAGGAGATCCGCCGGATCTATGAGAGCCTGAAGCTGCCTAGGAGAGCCACCGCCGGCAGCGCCGGTTATGATTTCTTTGCGCCGGCGGATATCATGCTTGAGCCCGGGCAGACGGCCAAGATCCCCACGGGAATCCGGGCGGAGATGGAGGCGGACTGGGTGCTGAAGCTCTATCCCAGAAGCGGGCTGGGCTTCAAGTACCGGCTGCAGCTGAACAATACCGTGGGCATCATCGACAGCGACTATTTTTATTCGGACAATGAGGGCCATATTTTTGCCAAGATCACCAATGATTCCCGGGAGGGAAAGACGGTGGAGATTCCGGCGGGAACGGGCTTTATGCAGGGGATTTTCCTGGAGTACGGAATCACCCTGGACGACGAGGCCACAGAGGTGAGAAACGGAGGCTTCGGCAGCACCACAGGCAAAAATTGAGGGGCTTTTTAAGGCTACGGAAGAAAAATTGAGAGACCGCTGCGGGAGCGCGGCCTGGAGAAGAAAAATTCTCGGGCGCGTTTTCGCAGCGGTCTTTTTGTTTTGCCTTGCCGGAGTCTGATACTGGATCAGAAAAGCGAAGAGCTTTTTTCCCCCTCCTGAACGAAGCGCACCACCTCGTTGGGGGTACACTCCAGGATGACACAGAGCTTTTCCAGGGTCAGCAAAGTAATATTCTTGCGCTTTTTCAGGTAGTCCAGTGTCTTGTGGTCAATTCCTCTTTTCAGCAATGCGTACTGGGAAACCTTCTTTTCCTGCATGGTTTTCCATAAGGGGCTGTAGTCTATAATGGTCATCACCTTCCTTATCTGTTAGTGTTTCCATTATATTTCTGAAAAATTAGCAAGAATATTGTGGAAGTTTCCGCAACAAAGGATTAGATTGCATTACTTAGGTAAAAGTGAGCAAATATCCGAAAGATTCAGAGTTTATTTTTATAAATGCCTTTTTTGGAAATTTTGAGAGGAAACTGTGCATTTGTGTTATAAACCGTCGATAATTGATGAAAAACACGTATAATAGACCTGTTAATCTAAACAGAAGGAGGGCGAGTTATGCCGAGAAGAGGAGAAAACATCTACCGCCGCAAGGATGAGCGGTGGGAGGGACGCTACATCAAGTACAGAGAGGCCAATGGAAAAGCAAAATTAGGGTATGTGTACGGCAAGAGTTACAAGGAAGTGAAGGAGAAGCTCCAGGCGGCCAGGCAGAAGGCGGAGGAACCGAAGAAGCTCCCCGGTCAGATGTCCTTCCAGGATGCGGGCAGGCACTGGATGCAGAGGGAATATCTCTTGGTGAAGGAGTCCACCTACGCCAAGTATTATTCTATCCTGCAGAATCACCTGTATCCTCATTTTGGGCAGGTGCCCCTGAAAAATATGGATTCTGCCATGGTCAATGAGTTTGTGCTGGGAAAGCTGGACTGCGGCGACGGGGGCCTGGCCCCAAAGACAGTGAGAGACATCTACACGGTTTTAAAATCCGTGCTGAAATATGCGGAGCAGGAATATGGGATGACCGGTATCTGCCAGAACAGTGTGGCGCCCAAGTATCTGAAGCAGGAGAGCCGGGTGCTGGCCCGGGAGGATTGGAGGCGGCTGGAGCAGTACCTCTTTGCCCACCAGGAGGATTACCGGAACCTGGGAATCCTCCTTTCCCTGTACACGGGTATGCGCCTGGGGGAGCTGTGCGCCCTGAAATGGAGGGATATTTCCATAAAAAAAGGAACGCTGCAGGTGTCGCACACTCTGCAGCGTATCCAGGATTTTTCCTCCAGGGACGGCAGAAGGACTAAGGTGGTCTACGACCGGCCCAAGACCCGGCAGTCCATCCGGGAGATTCCCATTCCCCGGTTTCTGTTGGAAATCTTATATTATCATTCCCGGCAGGTATCTCCGGATGCCTTTTTTTTGACCGGAAGCCACACGAAATACGTGGAGCCCCGAAATTACCAGTACTATTTTCAGATGCTCCTGAAGCAGGTACAGCTTCCCCGGATGAAATTCCACAGCCTGCGGCACAGTTTTGCCACCAGGTGCATGGAGACAGGATTCGACATGAAGTCCCTAAGCGAGATCCTGGGCCACGCCAATGTGAACATCACCATGAGCTGCTACATTCACAGCTCTATGGAGCGCAAGCAGGAGCAGATGAACTGGCTGATGCCCTACGCGGGGCCGGAGAGGCCTGCGGCTTACTCGGGATAGACCAGCCTGTCCGGGGTGATGCAGGAGAGCACATTGTCGTAGAAACGGCCGGCCAGGTAGTTGGCCATTCCCAGGTTCATGTCCAGATAGTTGCCGCAGTCCCTGGCGCAGGCGCCGGGAACCTCTCCCTTGTAATCCCGGATGAAGAGGAAGAGCTCCTGCATCAGAGGGACGATATCCTGGGAGGTCAGATCCCCGGCCAGCAGCAGGTAGAAGCCGGTGCGGCAGCCCATGGGTCCGAAATAGATGGTGCGCTCAGCCCACTCCCGGTGGTTCCGCAGAAAAGTGGCCCCCAGATGCTCGATGGTGTGTACCTCGGCGGTGTTCATTACCGGCTCCTGGTTGGGGGAGGTCATGCGGATGTCAAAGGTGGTGATCACAGAGTCGCCCACCCGGTCCCGGCGGGAAACGTAGATGCCCGGCTGGAGCCGGATGTGGTCTATGGTAAAGCTGGCAATTTTATTCATATGTATTTCCTCCTTGCGAAGCCTCCGGCGCAGGATGCCGGATTTTCTTTTTTTCTGCCGCTATCATAGCATGAAAGAGGGGGAAATGCAAGGAGGCCCGCTCTGGCAGCGGCCGGTCCGGGCGGCTGGCTTGACTTTACCGGTAGCGGATGTTAAACTAATAGCCATGAAGAAAGAGAGAAACGTGAGGAAATAATTATGATAAACGACAAAAAAGTCCTGTTCAGCGGAATGCAGGCCACAGGAAATCTGACCCTGGGCAACTATCTGGGAGCACTGAAAAATTGGGTCACCTTAAGCGACGAGTACGAATGCTTCTACAGCGTGGTGGACATGCACTCCATCACCGTCAGACAGAATCCGGCGGAGCTGAGAAAGAGGGCCCGGGCGCTGCTGACCCTCTACATTGCCGCCGGGCTGGATCCGGAGAAAAACTGTATCTATTACCAGTCCCACGTGTCCGGCCATGCGGAGCTGGCCTGGATTTTGAACTGCTTTACCTATATGGGAGAGCTGAACCGAATGACCCAGTTTAAGGACAAAGCCGCCAAGCACGCGGACAACATCAATGCGGGGCTCTTTACCTATCCTGTGCTGATGGCTGCGGATATTCTCCTGTACCAGGCGGATGTGGTGCCGGTGGGCATCGACCAGATGCAGCATCTGGAGCTGACCCGGGATATCGCCATCCGTTTCAACAACATTTACGGTGATGTGTTCACCGTTCCCGAGGCCTACATCGGCAAGGTGGGGGCGAAGATTATGAGTCTCCAGGATCCCGCCAAGAAGATGTCCAAGTCTGATGAGAACCCCAACGCCAGCATTTACCTGATGGACGACACCGACACCATCCTGCGCAAATGCAAGCGGGCGGTTACAGACTCCCTGGGTGAGATCCGTTACTGTGAGGAGCAGCCGGGTATCCGAAACCTGATCGATATCTACAGCGCCTGCACCGGAAAGGCTCCCCAGGAGACAGTGAAGGAGTTTGAGGGCCGGGGCTACGGCGAATTTAAGCAGGCTGTGGGCGAGGCGGTGGTCTCTGTGTTAAAGCCCCTCCAGGATCGGGTGCACCAGCTGGAGAAGGATAAGGCTTATATTGACAGCGTAATCAAAAACAACGCGGACAAGGCGTCGTACTTTGCAGGGAAAACCCTGCGCAAGGTACAGAAGAAGGTGGGATTCCCGGAGAGAATCCGGGGCTGATCCCTCGCAGGTAAGGAGGTTGTTGCTATGACAATGGAGGAATTGCTGAAGGTTTTGGAGATGCAGGAGGAGATTCTGCAGTTTTCTCATTTTACCAACGACGACGCCTGGGAGCTGGGCTGCCAGATCGTGAAGGAGGCCCGGCGCCTGGGGGTGCAGGTGGCGGTCAGCATCCGCCTGAACAATGGCTGCATTGTGTTTAAGCACAACATGGACGGAACCAATCGGCTCAACGACCAGTGGCTGGAGCGAAAGCAGCACACGGTGGAGCTGACGGAGCAGAGCAGTCTCCAGCTCTATGTGCGGCTGCGCCACCAGGGTCAGGAGCTCTCGGAGATGGTGCCGGAGGCCGCGGGCTGTGTGGCCGTGGGCGGAGGCTTCCCCATCCGCGTGGAGGAGGTGGGGGTCATCGGCTGCGTGGCCGTGTCGGGCATGGATCACGTGTCCGACCATGATCTGGCGGTGAAGTGTATCAGCAGATACCTGCACGTGGACGAGGTGCCGCGGATCCGCGCGGTGTAGAAACAGAGACAGGGCGTGGCAAATCAACAGGGCGGTATATTTATGCACTCTTCGGGAAGGCATAGATATACCGCAAAATTGACTTGGGCGGCGGCCCATTTGCAGAGAGGACAGAAAAATGATCAAGGCAGTATTTATGGATTACACGGGAACCACCCTCCAGGAGGGGGGACCGGATATGCAGAAGCTGGTGAAGCGCATCTGCCAAAACAGCAGCCTCAAGGATCCGAAAAAAGCCGTGGAGCTCTGGTGGAGGCTGTTAAAGGACTACGAGGAGAAATCCTACGGGGACAATTATATGGACGAAAACCAGGTGGTGGACTGCATTTTAAAGGATCTCCAGGAGCAGATTGGATTGGAGGACAACCTGGAGGAGCTGCATCAGCTGGTGACGGATTTCTGGGTGTACGCCCCGGCCTTCCCGGATACGGAGGAGTTTCTTAAGAAATGTCCGCTGCCGGTCTATATCATCAGCAACAACGGCGCGGCTTACGTGGAAAGAGGCTTAAAGGACAAGGGCTTTACCTGTGCGGGGATTATCTCCGGGGATATGGTGCGGGCCTACAAGCCTCACCGGGAGCTCTTTGACCGGGCCCTGCAGGTCAGCGGGTGCCGGGCGGATCAGGTGATCCACGTGGGAGATTCCTACGCCTCCGACGTCCAGGGGGCCCGGGCGGCGGGCATAAGGCCTGTGCTGGTGGACCGCAGCGGTCAGAAGAGGTACCCGGATGTGGAAACAGTCAGCAGTCTGACGGAGCTTTTGCCAATTTTGGAGGTGTGAGAGGAAGCAGATGAGATACACGGATGTAGTTTTTGATGTGGACGGAACCCTGGTGGACAGCGAGTGGGCGGTGCTGGTCTCTCTCCAGAGAACTCTGGAGGCCATAGGAAGGCCGGTTCCGCCGGCGGAGGAGCTGACCTTCGTGCTGGGGATAACCGGGCAGGATGCCTTAAGACAGATGGGAGTGGAGGACATTCCTGGAACCTTTGACCTGTGGGTGGTGAAGCTGCGGGAGCTCTCCGGAGAGCAGAAACCCTTTGCGGATATCCCGGCCCTGCTGCAGTCTCTGAAGGGGCAGGGAGTGCGCCTGGGAGTCGTAACCTCCCGGACCAGGCCTGAGTTCGAGGCGGCCTTTGCCCACTATGGCCTGCGGAATTTCTTTGACGAGACCGTCTGTTCCGAGGATACCCGGGAGCACAAGCCCTCCGGGGAACCTCTGCAGGAGTACATGAGGCGCACGGGCGCCCGGCCGGAGCAGGTGCTCTACGTGGGGGACAGCAGGTATGATTCCGGCTGCGCCCAAAATGCCGGAGCCGACTTTGCCCTGGCCCTTTGGGGAGCCAAGTCCGGGGAGGAGATCCCGGCTGCATACCGTCCCCGGGAGCCCCGGGAGTTGGGAGACCTGCTGCTGGGCCAGGAGTAAAGGAGATTGCTTTGGAAGAGGAAATGAAGAAAAAACCGGCGGAAGGAAAGGCGGTTTTCATCGTCACCAGACTCTACCGGATGCTGGGGAAAAGACAGAAGCTGTCCTTCGTGGGGGCTCTCTTAATTATGCTGGTGTCCGCAGGGCTGGCCCAGGTGGTGCCTTTGACTGTGGGAATTTTGACCGATGATGTTCTGGGGGGCAGCAGTATTGCTTTCTTGAGTATCATGCCCTACCTGCTGTTTATCCTGGCCGCCAGCGTGTTCAATGAGACCATCAAGGTGGTCCGGCGGCTGATCGTGGAGGATACCTGCACCCGAATTGAGAAGAACGCCCGGGTGGCGGCGGTTCGGGCTCTGCTGCGGGCTCCTCTGGCCTATTTCCGGGAAAATATGCGGGGAAATATCCACGGTATGCTGAACCGGAGCTTGGATGGCACCACCAAGGTGCTGAAGCTTCTGTTTATGGATTTTTGCCCCTCCATCTTCAACAGCGTGGCGGCGGTGATTGTGGTGTTTTTCAAGCTTCCCCTGATTCTGGCGGCGGTGATGATTCTGGTGGTGCCTGTGGGAATCCTGGTGGTGCTGCGCCAGATCAAGACCCAGAAGGGAATCCGGGTGGAGCTGGTTCGCTCCAAGGCCGGTATGGACGGCACGGCGGTGGAGCTCTTAAACGGCGTGGAGACGGTGCGGATCTGCGACAGTGTGGAGCAGGAGTGCGGCCGTTTTGCCAATACTTCGGAGCTGCTGCGCAGAAAGGAAATGAAGCATCACAAGTCCATGGCCTTCTATGACTGCCTGAAATTTATCAATGAGGCGGTATTTACCGTGCTGGTCATCGGCCTCTCCGTCTACATGGCGGCGTCCCGGAAGATCAGCGTGGGCGAGGTGCTTACGGCCTATCTCTGTTTTACCCAGCTGACCAGCCCTCTGCGGGAGCTGCACCGGATCCTGGATGAGCTCTCAGAGAGTCTGGTGCTGACGGATCAGTATTTTCGCATTGTGGATATACCGGAGGATTTCTCCTACCAGACCCCGGCTCTTTCCGGGGAGGCAGCCGCCTGCCGGGAGGAGCTGCCGCTGCTGGCGGCGGAGCATATTTCCTTCGCCTACCCGGAGAACCCGGGGCGGGCAGTTTTGAAGGACTTCTCTCTTCAGCTGCGGGAAGGAGAATTCGTGGGAATCGCCGGACCCAGCGGGTGCGGAAAGTCTTCCCTGATGAAGGTATTTTCCAAGCTGGAGCAGCTGCAGGAGGGCAGGGTTTTTCTGGGAGGCAGAGATCTGGGGAGTCTGTCCAGAAGAGATATCCGGGATATGATTTTTATGGTTCCCCAGAGTCCTTTCCTGATTGCGGGAACAGTCTACGACAATATCACCTACGGGCTGGATCGCAAGCCGGAGCTCTCTGAGGTGATGGAGGCGGCCCGGAGGGCCTGCATCCACGAGGAAATCCAGCGGATGCCCGGGCAGTATGAGGCCTTGCTGGCGGAGGGCGGCGGGAACCTCTCCGGCGGCCAGCGCCAGAGGATCGCCCTGGCCAGAATCTTCCTCCAGCGGCCTCGGCTGCTGATCCTGGACGAGGCCACCGCGGCCCTGGACAACACCTCGGAGCGGATCGTCCAGGCGGAGGTGGAGAAGCTGATCCAGGAGGAAGGAACCGCGGTGATCTCCATCGCTCACCGGCTGTCCACCCTGAAAAACTGCGACCGAATCCTGGTCATCGAGCAGGGCCAGGTGGTTCAGCAGGGAAAATATGAAGAGCTCACCGCCTGCCCGGGAATCTTCCGGGATATGTATCTGGGCGTGCTGAAATAAAATCTCCCCCGGGCCGGGAGGGGGCCGGGGGAGAGAGCGCCATGGGCGACAAAATCGAACGTATGCTGAAAAATGGGATACAGTAGATGTAAACACAGCGGGCGGGATGAAAAATCCCGGCCCGCTACCTATTCAACAAGTCAATATTTCAAAAATTTTGTCGGTGTCATAATCATCGGATTTTTTACGCCAGATTCCAGAAAATCCTTATCGCCGGTAAGGAGGACATCGGCCTTTGCCTCAATCGCCGCACGCAAGATAGGGCGGTCATTTACATCCCGGATTTGCGTTTCCGACACGTTTTCGTCTGTTGGAACCGGGATTAATTCCAAAGTCAGCAGAGCTACCGAAAGGAATTTATCAATTCAACGGGAGACGTTGAATTTATTTTTTCAGGGCCAACAAAGAGATGACCAGGGCAGTCTTTTTTTCTGCCATCGGCCAGTCCAGGGACAGGCTCGCCAGCGCCCGCCGCATATCCTCCGGCAGGGGAGCGGCGAAGGACAGGGGCTCCCCTGTGATGGGGTGGGAAAATTCCAGTTTCCAGGAGTGGAGAGCCTGACGCCCCATGAGGCTGCGGTCCGGAAAGTAGAGGTAATCCCCGATGAGGGGACAGCCCAGATAGCCCATGTGTACCCGGATCTGGTGGGTGCGTCCGGTTTCCAGCTGCAGGCTCACCAGGGCGTGGCCGCCGCCGGAGCACAGGGTCTGGAAATGGGTTGTGGCCGGCTCTCCCTCCGCAAAGTCTATCCGCCGCTCCACCAGGGAGCCGGGGACCCGGCCGATGGGGGCGGTGACTGTGCCGGAGCCGGGATTTCCCTTCACAATGGCCAGGTAAGTTCGGTGAATCTGCCGCCGACGCATCTGGCCGGAGAGGATGGCCCCGCTTAAAGCGTGCCGGGCCAGAATCAAGAGGCCGGTGGTGTCCCGGTCCAGCCGGTTGATGCAGCGATAGACAAAGGGCTCCCCCGCGGCGGCGCAGCGGAAGGCCATGCCGTTGGCCAGAGTGTTCAGGTGATTGTTGATGGAAGGGTGGATGGGGGTGTCCGCCGGCTTATTTACCACCAGAAGATCCTGATCCTCGTAGACCAGGGAGAAGGGCACCGGGGCCGGAGGGATGTTCTCCGAGGGTGCCTGCTCCTTCAGAAAAATGGTCAGCACATCCCCGGCCTTTAGAGAGACGTTGGTGAAGGCGGGCTTTCCGTTCAGGAGAATTCCGCCTTCCGTCTGTTTTAACTGAGTCAGAATATGCCGGGAGTAGCCCAGGGGCCGCAGATACTGGGTGATGGTGCGGTCGGATTCCTCCGGGGAGATATGATAGGTAAATGTGCGGTCCATGGGTGCCTCCTTCTGTTTTTCTCTTATTGTATAAAATCAAAAAACTACTGTCAAATAAAAAAGAGTATGGTATAATAGCCACAGAGTGGCTATTATACCTGCGCATACCGGATTCTGCGCTAGCCGCAGAAATCCGGGCGCTTAAAATCCGCCGGAGGCATTATGTCCGCGGAGCGGATATGATATAATAACCGCAGAGCGGTTATTATATCTGCGCATACCGGATTCTGCGCTAGCCGCAGAAATCCGGGCGCTAAAATCCGCCGGAGGCATTATGTCCGCGGAGCGGATATGATATAATAGCCACAGAGTGGCTATTTAGTATATGTAGAGAGAGGATATTTCTTATGGCAGAGAAGAAGTATGTGGCATATGTAGGAACCTACACCCACGGGAGCAGCAAGGGAATTCATCTGTACGACCTGAATGTGGAAGAGGGGACGATGACGGAGCGAAAAGAAATCCCCTTGAGCAACTGTTCTCATATTGTGCGCTCCAAGAACGGAAAGTATCTGTACGCCATCTCCGACGAGGGCGTGGCGGTGTTCTCCGTGGATGCGGACGGAGATCTGGAATATATCAATAAGGTGAGCATCCAGGGGATGCGCGGCTGCCATCTGTCCGTGGACACCACGGGGAAATATCTCTTTGTGGCAGGTTACCATGACGGCAAGGTGACGGTGGTGCACACCCACCGGGACGGACGGCTGGGCAGCATTTTCGACGGGGTATTTCACAAGGGAATCGGCAGCGTGGCGGAGCGGAATTTCCGGCCCCATGTGAGCTGCGTGGTGCCCACCCCGGACAATAAATATCTGTGTGCCGTGGACAACGGCATCGACCAGGTGAAGGTCTACCGGATCAACACCAGGAAGCACAAGCTGGAGCTGGTGGACATTATCCGCTGCAAGCGGGAGAGCGGTCCCAGAGCCATGCTCTTTTCTGCCGACGGCAGATTTGCCTATATTCTCTTTGAGCTGAGCAACGAGGTGGGCGTTTACACCTACAACGGCCAGGGAAATATACCGGAGTTTGAACAGATTCAGCACATTGACACCCTCTCCGACGAGCTGGACATCCTCCACGACGCGGCGGAGGCCCTGGCCATCTCACCGGATGGGAAATACCTGTTTTCCTCCACCGCCGGGGACAACTCCGTGGCCATGTTTGCCATCGACCAGGAGACGGGGATGCTGACCAAGCAGTTTGCCCTGCCCATCAGCGGGGAGTACCCCAAGGCCCTGGGACTTTTCCCAGACGGGAAGCATATCGCCTGCGTGAACCATGAATCCAGCAGCATCACCACCTTTACTGTGGATTATGAGAAAAAAGTGCTGGTGATGAAGGGAAAACCCATGAAGGTGGATACCCCCAACTGCATCCTGATCACCGCGGTGGGAGAAGAGTAGAGATGGCGGAGAAAATTTTTCTGACCGCCTGTTCCAATCCCCGAAGTCCCCGGCAGAGGGAGAAGGTGGAGCGCCTGAGAGATATCCTTTGCGGGCTTGGCTTTGGCCTTTGGGAGAGCCCCTGGCTTTTTGCCCGGGAGGCGGGAGGGGAGAGCACCGGAAGGCAGCGGGCCCAGGCCCTGATGGATTGCTATGAAAGCCCGGGAGGCGGAAACATCTGCGATATCTCCGGCGGTGATCTGGCCAACGGTATTTTGCCTTATCTGGATTTTGAGAAAATAAAAAACAGTGAGAAAATCTTTTGGGGATACAGCGATCTGACCTGTATCCTCAATGCTATTTATGCCAGGACGGGGCGCCCCTCCGTCCTCTGGCAGGTGATGAACCTGGCAGGGCCCGCCGGAGAGGAGCAGCTGCGGCGATTCCGGGAAAGTCCGGTTCCCGGGGAGGGCCCCCTCTACCAGATTCCCTGCCGGTTTATCCGGGGAGAAAAAATGGAGGGGACGCTGCTGGGCGGAAATGTCCGCTGCCTGCTGAAACTGGCAGGAACCCCCTGCTGGCCGGATTTCTCCGAAAAGCTTCTGCTGCTGGAGAGCATGGGCGGAGGAGCCGCCCGGATTCAGTCCTACTTTGACCAGCTGGAGCAGCTGGGGGTGTTTGCCCGGATCCGGGGCGTGCTTCTGGGCACCTTCACAGAGCTGGAGGAGGGGGAGGGGCCGTGGGCCTGGGAACTGCTGCTGCCGCATCTGCCGGAGGGGCTTCCCCTAGCGGTCACCGGAAAGATCGGCCACGGGTCTGATTCCCGGGCGGCGGTCATCGGCGGATGGCTGCGGCTGGAGGAGAGAGCGGAGACTCCTATATATGGAGCCGCAGAGGACTGATGCACAACAGAATGTCTGATGCGGCCTTTTTAACTTAGATGCGGAGGAACAAATGGATACAAAAGCGCTGCACTGTTTTATTGTCTTATACCGGCTGAAAAATATGCATAAGGCTGCCGAAGAGCTGTTTATCTCGCAGCAGGGACTCAGCAAAATCATTCGGAACCTGGAAAGTGAATGGGAAGTCCTGCTGTTTGAACGGAGCAAGTATGGAATGCATCCAACGAAGGCTGGAGACTATTTTTATCAGCATGCCGTCAGCATACAAAACGAATTGGAGCAAATGAAGAGGGAGATCAAAAATACTGCCGGCGGTATGGAAGAGCTGTGCATTGCCTGTGCCTACGGAACCCTGCACATCCTGTATCCATATCTGCAGTCCTTCCGCAAACAGAATCCTTCTGTCAGGATCCGGTGGAAGGAATACCCGGACAGGGACGCCGACTGCGCCTTAAAAAACCGAGTGGTCGAGGTCGCCTTCTGCGTCGAGGGCAGCGGACAGGAATCGTTTGAGCACGTACCGCTCGCAAAAAGACGTATCCTCCTCCTTGTGCATGAAGGGCACAGGCTGTGGGATCGGAAATCTGCTGCGATCGCTGACCTGAAAAATGAAAAAATCATAGTCGAGGGTGATGGCTTTCACATCTTCTCACTGCTCCAGAAAAAATGTCTGGAGGAAGGATTTTACCCGGATATCGCGGCTGAAACAGCAGAGATTAATCTCTGCCAGAATCTTTGCCGAATGGGAGAGGGCGTATCAATTACTGTTGATTTCATTGCCGACATCAGCAGACTTCCGGGAGTAAGGGCTATCCCTTTTTCCGAACCGGATTTCACCTGGAATATCATCATGGCATGGCGGAAAAAAGACGATCTTACCGATACCGCAAAGAAATTCGTACAGTTTATCCAGGATTCCCTGCAAGCTAGTCCTCTATAAAAGCGAGACCGACAAAAAGGAGTTGCCATGTGACAGAGATTGGCTGATTGTCTCTTATGCCCTGGAATGTTAAAGTATTAACAAATAAAACATTCCAGGAGGTTTACTATGAAAATCAGAGCAGCCGTAACGTATGAAAAGAACGCCCCTTTTGTGATCGAGGAGGTCGATCTTGCAGAGCCGAAAAGCGGGGAGATTCTCGTAAAAATAACAGCCAGCGGTATCTGCCATACCGATGAAGTCGCGCAGACGCAGCAGATCGAAGTCCCGCTCCCGGCTGTCCTCGGACATGAGGGATGCGGAATCGTCGAGAAGGTCGGAGAAGGCGTCACAGAATTCCAGGTCGGCGACAGGGTCGGCTTTTCCTACGCGTACTGCGGACACTGCGACTGCTGCCGCCAGGGTATGCCGTACGCCTGTGACGAATTCAACCCAATCAATTTTGGAGGGGTCATGCCTGACCATACAACACGCCTCTCTAAAAACGGTCAGCCGATCTCCACGTTCTTTGGCCAATCGTCCTTTGCAACATATGCCGTGGTCCATGAAAATAACGCGGTTAAAGTGCCGTATGATGACATAGACCTTGCGCTAGTCGGACCGCTGGGCTGCGGGGTACAGACCGGCGCCGGAACTGTGCTGAATTATCTGAAACCCAAATTCGGCTCTTCCATTGCCGTCTTTGGATGCGGAACAGTTGGAATGAGCGCAATTATGGCGGCCAAAATCGCGAATTGCGCGCAGATCATTGCGGTTGGCGGTAATCCGTCTTCTCTGGAGCTGGCCAGGGAGCTCGGAGCAACACATACAATAAACAGAAAGGAATGCAGGGACATCGCCGGTGAGATCAAACAAATCACAAACGGCGGCGTCGATTACTCTGTCGAGACTTCCGGCGCAGAGAATTTTATTCTGACCGGACTGCGCTGCCTGAAATTCAAGGGAATCGAATGTATCGTTGGCGTAGGCGGAGAAGTCAAGATGCAGGCTTACAGCGATCTGATGGCTGAGGCCAAGACAATGACAGGCGTCATTGAAGGAGAGGGCGTATCCAAGATATTTATTCCTCAGCTTCTGGAATATTACCACAAGGGACAGTTCCCCTTCGATAAACTCGTAAAATTCTACCGTTTTGAAGATATCAATGAGGCAATACAAGATTCTCACAACGGAGGCTGCATCAAAGCAATTCTTCGTATGGATTGACAAGCAAAAAATGTCTGCCGCATCCATAATTGAAACCATCGTAGATGCGATAGGCAGGAATACGACAAAAAGGGGCTCGGTATTTGACCGATAGCCCCTTTTTTACTTGCTTTATAGGAAATTTCGATTTTTGGATAAGGGCAAAAAGAACTCCTGCAGCTCGAACGTATGTTAGAACAGCAGGAAAATGAACATGACAACAGGACGAAAGTTAGAAGTTAGAAGATATAAAAACCTTCTGCTCCAAACAAATCGTCAAAGGGGTCGTCTTCATTAAGAAAATAGTCCATATCCAGAAGGGC
>DVHU01000062.1 GCA_018711815.1 Candidatus Egerieimonas intestinavium | reverse complement strand
CTCCTATGGTAAAGAACATGGAGAAGCTGGCCGCAGACTTTTCCGCAGACCCGGAGCAGACGCTTCCAGAAGCGGCGGTTATGGAATCTGCAAAGTCGTATCGGGAGAAGAAAGCAAAACCGCTGGTAAAGAAAATCGTACAAGTTATGCGCTCTATTTATTCAGCATATCTGGATATTTCAAATAAGTTTGCGAAGCTGCAAGCGGCATATAACAGGGAACGGAGCGGAAACGAGCGCCTGACAAACAGGCTGGAAGAAGTCTTGGAGGAAAATCGGGAACTGCGGATAGTAGCGGCGGATTTTGAGCATATAAAGGCTGTGGTTGGCTCTGAACAGGTAAACGCTGTTATTAACCGGGCGAAACAACAGGAACGGATAGAAGCCGAGCAGAAACGGGCTGCGAGGAGAAAACATAATAGGGACGCCCGCTGATAGACGGGCTACTTAAAGCTCTCTTAGCCACCATGAAGTCAATCCTTGCTAGTTAGCCAAGAGTGGCGTATCCATTCAGTTTACTCTTGACTGGCTGGTGGGGATTTGCTAATTCTTTTGATAATGTATGGAAAGTGATGGCGGCTTCTGGTAGAATATATATAGCAAATGAAAATGTGATTTAAGAGGATTGGACGATGAAATCAGCAGAGAGAGTAAAATACTTTTATGAAACTGTCATATCTGAAAATCAAATTGAGAGAATGGCAGAGTTTATATCGCCAGAATGCTGTGTAAAAATGGGAGAAAAGCTGATTCCAGTTGGTATTGAGGGCATGAAAGAACACATACAGGCAACTAAGCAGACATATCCCGATTATAGAATGAAGATTACCAAACAGTTTTGTGATGGGGACTATGTTATTTCAGAATTCATTATGGAAGGCACGCATAAAGGGGAATGGATTGGAATAAAACCAACTGGCAAACGATTAGTGTTTACAGGTGTTGACATTGATAAAGTAATTGACGGCTTAATTGTGGAGCATAGTGGTGCGGTAAATACATTTGAAACTTTGTTTGAGGCAGGTATGATAGGAGCAATATGATTTTTAGTATAGTAAAATCAATATTTACGGAGGAATACAATGCTTAAAAATATTCCATCTCAATTAACTATGACTGAGTTGCTCGGACAATCTTTGTTTGAAGTTTGGCAAGAGCTATGTTCGGCTATTGATGAAAAATATGAAATGGAACGATTATGGAATACTGGCGGAAAGAATTGGACTTACGAGTATAAATACCGCAGAGGAGGAAAAACTCTCTGCAGCCTGTACGCAAGGCGAAATTGTGTTGGTTTTCTGATTATCTTTGGAAAAGATGAAAGAACAAAAGTTGAGGCCATAAGAGATACCCTTTCCGGTGGTGTTTGCCAGAAATATGATGAAGCTAAGATCTATCATGACGGGAAATGGGTAATGTTTGAACTGACCAATGGAGATGAATTTGGCGATTACCTGAAATTGCTGGCGATAAAAAGAAAACCGAACCGGAAATAGAACTTTTTGCCGGCAGAGCATTTGAGGAAGGAAAGTTAGAGATGATTTCAGCAATTTATGACAGGCGAAGCATAAGAAAATTTACGGATAAACCGATAGCTAAACAAGATATCACAGATATTATCCAAAGCGGAATAAAGGCGCCCTCTTCTAAAAATAGGCAGCCCTGGAAATACATTGTGGTACAGGGAAATGCCAAAGAAGAAATGCTCAAAGTTTTCCGCCGGGGAATTGAGAGAGAAGAGAACAGCAGTGCATTACTGCCCCAGAGCAGACAGCACATAGCCGCGGCGAAATATACGGTGGATATAATGGCGGAGGCTCCGACTATTGTTTTTGTTGTTAATTCCTTGGGGAAAAGTATTTTAGAGGAGCTGACGCCAGAAGAACGGGTCTACGAAATTTGCAACATTCAATCCGTAAGCGCTTCTATACAGAACATGCTTCTTGCCGCCACGGAAAAGGGAATAGGCAGTCTTTGGATATGCGATATTTATTTTGCATATGCAGAACTGTGCCAATGGCTGGGCGATGACGGACAGCTTATTGCGGCGATTGCCTTTGGTTATCCCAATGAATTTCCCAAAGAAAGGCCGCGCAAGAGGATCGAAGACGTGGTTGAGTGGAGAGAATGATTTCCTATAGATGGATTGAATGTTAATTAGGTTTGCCTGGGCCTTTCTTTTTGCGTAGCTTTAATATAATGAGGTTCTTCTCGGCAGCCGCTTGAAGTAAACTGGCTGCATGAGCGGATTTTTCTTTTAAGGTGAGAGTTGAAGTATTCTCGTCCAATTCGGATATGATGTTTTCCAAATTATGTAATTCCAACAGATTGACAGCGACACAAAACAAGGTCTTCTTGCGCCCGTCGTTATAAGCATCCAGCAGATGAGTTAACAGAGCTTTCTTCCTCTGCTGTTCCGCCAAATAGCGCTCAGCGCCCAGAGCTTTAAACTTCTCCATGTCCAGCCTTTGACGCTGGTGGGTGATGAAGGAATCAAATTCATCTATATGGTCATATTTTGGACAAGGATAATTTTCGCACTGATAACAGTATTCCACATTTTTATGCTGTAAACTGCATTTGGCTATGGAGCAGGATTGATTTCCCTTGCCTCCGCCGCAGCCGGGGCAGTTTTGGTTCAGATTCATGGGGCATAGACCGCAATTCAGCCCGCACAGGGAAAATAATGAGTTTTCTCTCTTGAAATTTTTCATAAGGTTCCCTCTGCCATAAATAAATTGCTCCCGGTTAAGCAGGCAATCTAAAATCATTAATTTTTCCGATTTCCTGTTTAACCGGGAGCAATTTGTACTTAATATACTTTCTCTTTCCACTGTGATAATACCACAAAATTGCCCGAAAAACAAGACTTTCACTGGTCTGAAGGAAGTGCTATAATCATTCTCCAAATATGAAAGAAGGGGAGGGATCAGCTTTGGAGAAGGCATGGATGGCTTTGCTGCAAGGGCAGGAGAATCCGTTGGCAAAGATCCTTGAGACGAATGAGGCCACAGAAAAGTTTGGGCTGGTTTTGAGGGAACAGGATGCGCAGTTGATTTTGGAAGAGAGGAGGAATTGTCTGAGGGAGCAAAAGCGGGTGGAATTTGGGGAGAGTATCGTCCCCGGGATCATTTATGAATTTTGCGATTCCGCCTATCTTGATCAGAGTAATTATGTGGATACCATTATTCGGCTGCAGGAAATTTTTTACCTCTATAAAAATGAAATGCAGGATGAAATCACCGATGCGGAGCTGCTTCATCTGATGAAGGAGCAGTATGAGTTCATCTGTTTTGGGGATTTGGACTACCTGGAGGGCACATGCCTTGCCAATTTTTCTCAGGCAATCAGGGCGGGATACGGTGGATATAAAGGAACGGATGGGCATGGAGAGTACGGTAAATTCCAGGAGACGGAAGGCTGGGATTATGCCCTTTACCAGGAAACCTTGAAAGAGCTCTGCTGGAGGTAGAGAAATGGACTATGAATTAGAGGAATTAGTGCCGATTGTGAAAAGGCTGGCAGAGAAGTACAGCGCTTATGAAAGTACCTCCATCACCTATGAAAGGGCGGAACAGCTGATGGGAGCGATCATTTACTGCATCCATGAGGCAGAGGAGAGCGGGAGCCGAACCCTCTCCCGGGGGAAAATGCCGGCCCGGGAGGCTTATGAAATCGGGAAGGAGTGTGTGGAGCGAAAGGTCAGGAGCGCTCTGGCGCTATATAATAAAATGCTGCCGGAATTTTTTGCCTACGGCAACCGCTGTCTGCAGGATACCTTTGCCAGGGGGCTGCCGGCTTTTTTCCGGAGATACGATATCCAGTTTAAACCTCAGGATACAATTTTGACCTTGGATTACCCTCTGCTAAAAGACCTGGCTCCCTACACAGGCATTGATAAAATCCAGAAGTTTATCCGGTGCGTTTATTGGGAACAGAAATTTCTGCGGCTGTTTCCCCGGGAGTATGTGGTAAATATCCTGCGGAGATATGATCCCCAGGATGAGGTGATGGTGGAGAATCTCTGCGAACCGGTTATGCTGTGGCTGGCCGGGCATCTGCTGGCGGGAAAGCCCTTGGCGGAAGGTTCCCTGGGGGAAGGAGACTATCTGCGCATAGAAGAGGCAGTTGAAAAGAAGGGCGTTGACGGAATAAGCAGGCAGCTGAGGGAAGGGTTAGGCAAATTGTTAGAGAATTTGGAGGAAACGGACGGGGAATTGTCCGGATATTTTTTGAACGCTGTGGGAAATATTGCGGTGCGCTTAAGGGTGGCCGCGGAGAATAAAGCGCTGGAGGGAATTTTCCAGGGGACAATGCAATTTTCCCGGCAATAAAAAGGCGCCCCGCCGGCCTTTGGCGGCGCTGCTCTTTGGCAGGCTGCCAGTTTTATAGGCCTTTGGGGCGTCCTGAGGACTAATTATTTTGCTTTCTCTGCTTATTAACCTGACTGGACAGCAGCTTGTCCAGGTAGATGGATTTAAACTGCTTGCTGGCCAGGGCCTGCTTAACCGGCGGCAGCTTCAGGATGGAGCCGAAGATCTGAGCCATGGCCCGGTGGCTGGCGAAAGCCTGGTTGTCGAAGAGCAGATTCTGCAGAGTGCCCTTCTCGATGGCCTGCAGGACAAAGCGGTGGGTGCTGTTCACCGGAGTGATGATTTGAACCGGGCGCTTCTCCAGATGAATGGCCTTGGTGGGGCAGTTCCGGGCGCAGACGCCGCAGCCCAGACAGAGATCTTTGTTGACCACCGCCTGCTTCTTGTGGGTCGCCGGATCCTCCATGATGGTGATGGCGTGAACGGGACAGACCTTGGCGCATTTGCCGCAGCCCACACAGGTGTGTGATTTAACTTCGGGGATGTAATTGGTGGTCTCCACCGGCTGAACCGGGGCGAAGCGCCGGGCAGCCTGCAGGGCCTCGCAGCAGCAGCCGCAGCAGTTGCAGATAAATGCCGGATTTTCCCGAACATTTTCCCCGATCTGAACCAGGTTGGCGTCGTAGGAACGCTGGAGCACATCCATGGCTTCCTCCTTGGAAATGAGGCGGGCGTGCTGGCCGTGCTGGGCCAGGGATCTGGCCACATTTCCGAAGGTGAGGCAGACATCCCAGGGGGCGTCGATCTCGCAGGGGTGTCCGGCGTGGTACGCCTTGTGGCGGCAGTAGCAGAGCCCCAGGCCGATGTACTCCGACTCATCTACAATGTGGCTGGCTCGCTCATAGTCCAGGATGTGGTTCATCTGCGCGTTGGTCAAGACTGGCTCCTGGACGTAGACTCTGCCCAGCTTCGTCTCCGTGGCATAGAACAAATCCTTGACGAAATCCTCCTCCACATTCATGTACTGATAGTAGAGCTCGCCCAGATATTTCTGGTCGATGTCGCCCCGGGTGCGCATGAGGGCAAACTCAATAAAGCCGGCCATTGGCGGCGGCATGACGAATTTGCGGACGCCGTTGTGCTCGGAATCCACCAGGAGGGCTTTCTCACAGAGGTGATCCAGAACCTTTTCCGCCTTGGCCTCGGAAGTGTTCCAGATTCTGGCGGCCCGCTTGATGGTAAAAGGACGAACCGGGAGCATAGAAACCACCCGGGCTTCCTTCTCTGTATAGAGTACCTGGAGAATTTTGTAGAAGGTCTCTGAGGCGGGAGCGCCCTGGGTAAACCAGTTGATCCGCTCTTCCAGGCTCTTGTAAGCATTTTTTGAAGTAATGTGACCCATTTGCTTTCCTTTCTTTGTATAAGCTTTTTATGCCCTCTATTATAACATATTTTGAAAAAAGCGCCAGAGCGGACAACTGGAAGGTTTATTTATCTCCGGGAGCAAGGTGCTCGGCGTAATACCGAAAGGCTTCCACAATATAAGCGCAGTACCCCTGACCATGCTCGCTGTCAAGGATTCTGCTGGTGTAATCGTTGGAGTAGGCGTCGATGATAATCTGACAATAGTTGCAGGTATCTCCAATAAGATCGGGCGGGGAGACCTGGAAGGCGCGGGCGATGATTTCTTCCACCAGCTTCTGGACGCCAGGGGAGGAGGGATCCTCGCCTCTGTGGGCGGCCAGGGTTGAAAACAGATCCCCAGTCTTCTTTACATTGTCGGAAATGTGGGCCGTCCAGTCTTCCATGATCTCGGAGAAATGCTCCAGATTGTATTTCATGGCCTCAGTATATTTCTCGATACTGCCAAATTCCTGGATGGCCACCTGGGCCACGTGTTCCTCGTCCTCCCGGATTTTTTGGATGAACAGGTCGAAGTTTTCAACGCTTCCCCAATGCCTGATCACATTTTCCTCCTGGGTGTGCTTAAAGTTCTCCAGGGCATGGAGGTAGTCAGATAAATCAAATTCTTTAAAGCTCATACAGTTTTCTCCTTTCTCCAGATGCTCCAGGAGCTGAATGAGCCGGTCAATGCGGTTGCGCTTTAAGAGGAGCAGCCGTTTCTGGTTTTTGAAGGCCGCGATCCTGTCGAAGTCGGGCTCTTCCAGGATTTCCCGGATTTTCTTTAATGGGAATCCCAGCTCTTTAAAAAAGAGGATTTGCTGCAGGGTCTCCAGCGCGCTGTCGTCATACAGGCGATAGCCGGAAGGAGTGAGGCTGCTGGGTTTGAGCAGCCCAATTTCATCATAGTACTGCAGGGTGCGTATGCTGATGCCTGTTAATTCTGCTGTTTGACTTATGGTTCTCATCCTCATAACTCCTTTTGCTTTTTCAAGAGACAAAATAGAAATAGCCGGCTGTCTATGTTGTTTCTATGGATTTATCATACCGTATCACGTTGCGTGAAAGTCAAGATGTTTCTGATATTTAGCTCAAGAAATATTTTGCAGGCGGAGGCTTGCCGGCGGATTGCTGCCTTTTCTGGATAAATGATCAGTTCTATGGTAAAATTGAGGGGCAAGGATAAAAACGCAACGTGAGAAGTGAATTTTCACAGAGCCGGTAGGTAGCCCGGCCGCACCGTTGGTGTAAGTAACCCTCCCTCCTTAGGGTCGTCCATTCTTTGCGTAAGTTCAGCATTTATTTAAGGAGGAACAATCATGGACAAAGTATCGGGCAGACTGACAGTATTTTTTGAGGATCCTTTTTGGATAGGCGTTTTTGAGCGTATGTGGGAGGGCAAGCTATCGGTATGCAAGGTTACCTTCGGCGCAGAGCCCAAGGATTACCAGGTGGCGGAGTTTATCCGGAAAAATTACTATCGTCTTCGGTTCAGTCCGGCTGTGGAAGCCAAGATGAAGGACGCCGGCCAAAACCCAAAACGAGTGCAGCGGGAAGTGCGAAAACAGATGCAGGGCTCGGGGATAGGCACAAAATCCCAGCAGGCGCTGAAGCTGCAGCAGGAGCAGGGAAAAGCCCAGCGCAGAACTGCGGATCGGGAGCAGCGGGAAATGGAGAAGGAACGGAAATTTGCGCTGAAGCAGCAAAAAAAGAAAGAAAAGCACAGGGGCCGGTGACAGCCGGCCCTCTAAGTGTGGAAAAAAAGGAAGATAATGGATCTTTATTGACATATGTCATTAATAGTACTATAGTATCCTTAGAAAGTAAATCAAAAAGAGGACTGTTATGGCAAGACCGGTGAAGCAGAGGCGCGTCTGTGAGCGCCCGGCGGTGGAAGGATTTATTCCCAGAGGAAGAGAGGCCTGCGGGGAGGTTAGGCTCTCCGTGGACGAATACGAGGTGCTGCGGCTGATGGACTACCTGGGCTATACCCAGGAGGAGTGCGCAGCCCAGATGGGCATCGCCCGGACGACGGCGCAGGCCGTCTACCAGCAGGCCCGCAGGAAGCTGGCGGATATGCTGGTGAATGGCCGGGAGCTGACCATCGGCGGCGGCAGCTATGTGCTCTGCGGCCGGGCAGCGGGCTGCTGCCCCAGGGCCTGCCGGCGGTCAGGAAGGAGACAGGCGATGAGAATTGCGGTTACGTATGAAAATGGACAGGTGTTCCAGCATTTTGGACATTCAGAGCAGTTTAAGGTTTATGAGGTTGAGAATGGGAAGGTAATCAGCTCCCGGATTCTCTCCTCCGACGGCAATGGCCACGGAGCCCTGGCAGCCCTCCTGGAGGAGGACGGGGTGGATGTGCTGATCTGCGGAGGAATCGGCCAGGGAGCCCGGGTGGCGCTGGCGGAGCGGAAGATTGAGCTGTATCCCGGAGTGTCCGGCGACGCGGATCTGCGGGTGGAGGAGCTGCTGGCAGGAAAGCTTGCTTACAATCCCGACACCGTGTGCAGCCATCACGGCCACCAGGAAGGCCACAGCTGCGGAGGCCACGGCCACGGAGAAGGTCATAGCTGCGGAGGCCACGGAGAAGGTCACAGCTGCGGAGGCCACGGCCACGGAGAGGGCCATAGTTGCGGAGGCTGAGGCCCCCGAAGTAGAGAATAACAGAGGACGAGGGTATCTTAAAAGGCAAAGTCGCCTTTGGGATGCTCCGTCCTCTTTTTGTTGGTGAGTGCAGGATGAGTACCACGGGGAAATAGCCCTAAAAAGCTGTAAATACGGGAAGAAAAAGATGAAATTGGGTGTAGATAATTTGTCGATTATGTTATATTATAAACGCAGAAATAAGAGTAGAAAGCAGGACAAAAGTCGGCATGGAAAGAAGATACAGAAAAAAATATTCGCATCTGTTCGCCGCGCTGCTGGTGATAGCCCTTTTGTTTTTCTTCGGAATGCAGAAGATGAACGATGCGGTTTTGAAGAATGCCCAGCGCACCGGGGAGGAGACCGCCAATCTTTTTGCCCTCAGGGAAGAGGTATACTTAAGGCAGTATGAGACAATACTGGATACTCTGGAGTACCAGCTGAGGCCGGAAAACAGAACGGAGGATCTGGCTGCGCTTCTGAAAGGATATATGGATTTTGTCCATGATTCCATGGATGTGGAAGAGATGGAAGTGTACGCATCTGTGGATGGGAAGATCGTAGCGGCCACCTTCTGGGAGGGTGATGCGGAGCTGGACCCCACAGAGAAGGAATGGTATCAGGAAGCTATTGGGGCTCAGGGGGGCACAATTTATACGGATGCCTACACGGATGTGCGGCTGCAGCAGAAGGTGGTGACCCTGGCTAAACAGATAGAGGGAACCCAGGACGTGGTGGCGGTGGATATTTATCCCAGCGGGGAGACCAGCACCAGAGACCTGGGGGATATTCCGGAGGGGGGCAGCTACTTCCTCTGTGACCAAAACGGCGTATTGTTAGACTACAATTTAGAGAGAACCGAAGAAGAGGCTCAGAAAATTTTTGACCCGATCTTTCAGGGGATTCTGGAAGGAAAGCACGATGCCTTTGATTCGGAGACCGTCGGCGATGATGGGGTCAAAAGAGGCGTTTACTATTATCAGCTGGATTCGGGCTGGTATTCGGTTATCACCATCCCCTATGAGAATCTGATGCAGCTGTCCCGGGAATTTCAGACCTTCGGCGGAGTGGTGATCGCTGTGTTCTTCTCTGCGATTGTGCTGCTGCTGATCAACGATTTTCGAACGCTGAAGAAGGCCAGAACCTACAATGAGATTGTGGAGGTACTGAGCAATTCCTACTATGCCTTATACCGGATTGATCTGGAACACAATCAGTACGAGATGCTTAAAGGCTCCGACTATATCCGGGACAAGATTCCGCCCAGAGGTGATTATGACCTGCTGCTGGAGGTGGTGAAGGATGTGATCAAGGAGGAGGACTGCAAAGAATTCCAGGAGAGCTTCACGGCGGAAAACATGAGAAAGCTGGTGAAGAAGCGGGAGCGCAACTTCGGGGGCGATTTTCGGAGACTCTTCAACGGACAGTACCGCTGGGTGCACGTGCAGATGCTTTTTGACGAGTCCATCCAGAAAAATTCTGTGGTGCTGTGCTTTAATGATGTCAACGACCAGAAGGAACAGGAGCTGTCCCGGCTGGGATTTATGAAAAATTCTCTGGAGTCAGTGGATCGGATGGCTAAGTCGAAGAATCTCTTTTTCTCCCAGATGTCCCACGATATGCGGACTCCCCTGAATGGAATTATCGGTCTCACCAGCCTCACGGCCAAGGATGCGGACGACCCCCAGAAGGTGAAAGAGGCCCTGGGCAAGATCGATTCCCTGGGACGGCAGCTGCTGGAGCTGATTAATAATATTTTGGACATTGCCAAGATAGAGGAAGGCAGACTGGAGGTTCAAAGTCAGATTTTTTCCATGAAGAAGAATCTGGAGGAGATGGCTGCCGTGTTCCGGCTGCAGGCGGAGAACCAGAGGAAGGATTTTCAGGTTCAGCTGGACATCGAGGAGGTCTGGCTGGAGGGAGACTGGGGAAAGATCCAGCAGATTCTAAACAATATCCTCTCCAATGCCTTTAAGTTTACCGGAGAACACGGGCGCATTGAGCTCTCGGTCAGCGAGAACAGCGACATCAACAGCAGATACAGGAATTATTGCTTTGTGATCCGGGATAACGGAGTGGGCATGAATCAGGAGTTCCTGGAGCGGATATTTATTCCCTTTGAGCGGGATGTGCAGTTCGGAGCCGGCAAGGTGGCGGGAACCGGTCTGGGCATGTCTATTGTTCATGAGCTGGTCCAGCGCCTGGAGGGAACCATTGAGATTGAGAGCGAGATCGGGGAGGGCAGCACCTTCCGGATTACGCTGCCCTGCCGGGTCAGCGGGGAGAAGGTTCAGGAGGAAATGCAGGAGCTCAGCATAGAGGAGCTCTCCCTGGAGGGAAAGCGAGTTCTTCTGGCGGAGGATAACGAGATCAATATGGAGATCGCAGTGGAGATGCTGGGCATGTACGGGCTGGAGGTGGTTCAGGCCTGGAATGGCCAGGAGGCGCTGAAGGCGTATCTGGACCAGGAACCCGGCTACTTTGACTTCATCCTGATGGATATGCAGATGCCCCTGATGGATGGATGTCAGGCGGCGGAGGCCATTCGAAAATCCGGCCGGGAGGATGCCGGGACGATCCCCATCATTGCGGTGACGGCCAACGCCTTTGCGAAGGATATTGCCCGCACCCAAAAGGCGGGGATGAATGCCCATATATCGAAACCCATTGATTTCCGCATGTTAAAGGAAACTATGAAAAAGTATTTGTGAGAAAGGAGCATCCGGATGGAGGCAGAGATGAGACAGCGGGGGAGCTCAAACACGATTTTAATCGTAGATGACAATGAGATAAACAGAGACATTCTGGAGGCGATTTTCAGCTCGGAGTATCAGACGGAGAAGGCGGAGGACGGAAAGGAAGGGCTGGATAAGCTGCTGGCCCATCCTGACTCCATTGCCGCGCTGCTGCTGGATATTGTGATGCCGGTGATGGACGGTATGGAGGTGCTGAGAAAGCTGTATACCCTGGGATTGACAGAGACAATTCCGGTGTTTTTAATTACGGCGGAGACGGAGCCGTCTACGCTGAAAGAAGCTTACTCCCTGGGCGTGATGGACGTGATCCGAAAGCCGGTGGTGCCCTACGTGGTGCGGCGGCGAATCAATTCCGTGGTGGAGCTCTTCCGGGCCCGGAAGAGTCTGGCGGATCAGGTGGAGGAGCAGAGAAACAAGATTCTGCATCAAGCTCAGCAGATTATTGACCTGAACATGGGGATGATCGAGGCCCTCTCCACAGCCATCGAGTTTCGCAGCGGGGAGTCCGGGGCTCACGTCCGGCGGCTTCACGATATTACCAAGCACATGCTGACCCATACGGCGCTGGGGGAGGGGCTCGACAGGGAGACCATTGAGCATATATCTCTGGCGGCCATCATGCACGATGTGGGAAAGATTGCTATCCCGGACGCCATTTTAAATAAGCCGGGCAGGCTGACCCCGGAGGAATTTGAGGTGATGAAAACCCACACGGTACAGGGCTGCCATCTTTTGGAACAAATTCCTCAGATGAAGGAGCTCGCCGCCTTCGATTACGCATATGATATTGCAAGGCATCACCACGAGCGCTGGGACGGAAGGGGATATCCGGATGGTCTGAAGGGCGACGAGATATCTATCTGGTCACAGATCGTATCTCTGGCGGACGTCTACGACGCGCTGGTGAGCAAACGAGTTTACAAAGATGCCTACGGAGCCGAACAGGCGCTGAAAATGATTCAGGAAGGACAGTGCGGAGTCTTCAACCCGCAGCTTTTGGAGCTCTTTGTGAGGGAAGAAAAGAAATTCCGCAGTTTATATCAAAGATAAGGAATGAGCAAACATGAAAGATGAGAGAAAAAACATACTGGAAGAGGCAGGGATCTCTGTGGAGGAGGCCCTGGAGAGGTTTATGGGCAGCGAGACGCTGCTGGAGAAATTTCTGACAAAATTTCTTGCGGATCCCAATTTCGAAATTTTGCAGACAGCCATAAAGAGCGGGGATCAGGAGGCGGCTCTGAAGGCCTCCCATACCCTGAAGGGGGTCTGTGGAAATTTAGCCATGAAGCAGCTGTATGAGAAATTCAGCGATCAGGTAAGCTATATGCGCAGCGGCAACTGGGATGAGGCAGCGGAGGAGATGGCGGAGCTTGAGGGCCTCTATGAGAAGGTCTGCGAAGCAATAAAAATGACAAATTTTTAGGGGGGGGGGTAAACGGTAAGTGATAAAATTTGCAATACCACAGGGGACTCAGGAAGAATATCTGAAGATTGCAGCTCATGTAAATCGGCGGATTCTCAAGGCAGTCAGCTGGTTTGCCATAGCGGTGGAGAGCGCAAACATAGCGAGGGTGCTGATATTTTCCGAGATGAAGCTGGGGACGCAAAATAATCGGATATACTTTGGATTTTACCTGTTTCTGCTCCTCTTTTCTGCGTTTTATCTGCTGGCGCAGCGAAGATTTGCTGGTGAGGAGAATCTGCAGGTGCAGAATTTTTTCGCCCTGTGCAGCGCCAGCGTATTTTTACTGTGGCATTCCCTGTTTAACGTTTACGATGTGCATAGCGCGGGAGAAATGCGGGAAATCACAGTGGTCACTGCTCTGGTGGCTTTTTCTGCGGTTTTCTGGATGAAACCCATCTGTGCTCTGCTAAACCTTCTGTGCCAATATCTGATCTTTATCATTCTGCTGCGGGTGCCCATCCATTCGGGCATGGGAGTGAATTTTACCATCACCGTGATTCTGGCCCTGGTGATTTATCTGGCTCGCTTCCAGCATATGTATGAGGAGCTGGAGCAGAGGAGAAGGCTGCGGGAGGCCAACCGGCAGCTGACCAAGACAGGTTTTTGGCTCACCCGGGAGCAGTATGAGCTTATCAGCCAGACTGTAGGCTTTATCACTTTTCAGTGGGATATCCACACAGACAGCATAAATTTTTCCAAGGAGTGGGAGGAGATCTTTGGATATCCCTCCTATTTGGAGAATTTTACAGATTTTATCCGGGACAGCGAATTTTTGCGCAAAGCACAGAAGGCAGAAATCATTGACTGTATGGCAAATGTCAGAAAGGGGAAGAGCCATCAGACCTATGAGATGCTGCTGCCGGTGAAAAGCGGAAGTGAGGAGAGGTGGTTCAAACTGCAGGTGGCCACCCAGGTGGATGATACGGGGGCTCCCTGCTATGGCGTAGGGATGCTGGACGATATTATGGAGGAGAAGGAAGAGCTTTTCCAGCTCAAGCGGGAGGCTCAGAACGACATATTTACCGGAAGCTTAAATAAGGCTGCCATCAACGCCTACGGAGAACGTGCCCTGAAGGAGCTGCAGGAGGGCCAGCGGCTGGCAATGATGATTTTTGACATGGATGACTTTAAGTTTATCAATGACCGGTACGGACACCCCTGTGGGGATTATGTGATTCAGGCGGTGGCGCGGCTGCTGCGGGATTATGCGCCCAGCCGGGCGAAGGTCGGCAGACTGGGCGGCGATGAATTTGTAACCATGGTCCTGGTGGAAAAGGATTTGCGTCATCTGGAAGCCTACGCCGGGAAGATACAGCGGGCGATGGGGAAGCTTACCTGGGGAGGAGCCGACGTAAAGGCCCGGTGCAGCGTGGGCATTGCCGTAGCCGGGGATTCCAGCTGGACCTACAACAGGCTGTACCGGGAAGCGGACAAAGCGCTGTATAAAGCCAAAGAAAACGGGAAAAATCAGGTGTGCTTCTACGAGTATGAGGGAGAGACACTGGAGAAAGAAAAATAAGCGGGGCAAACCTGCCGAAAGGTGAGGGGGAAGGCTGCAGCTTGAGGCAGCTTAATAGGTCAGGATTGCCATGCCGCATGTCAACTAAAGGGGAGGACGAGGTTTGGAGAGAGAGACCTATGAAATGGCAAGCTTCCGGAATAACCGGGAGCTTGCCGGAGATAAGGGCAGTGTTGAAGACTATGTGTTCCTAAAAAGCCAGGATACCCAGGAGCTGTCTGTTCAGCCGCTGCTTCAGGAGAGCAGGGCTTTCCGAAGCGGCATGGAAAAGGGCCTGCTGATGGGAGGCGGAGGAGCGCTTCTGGCCATGGGTATTCTTGTGGCCGCATTGGTATGCCATTTCCGCAAGAAGGAAGAGAACCTTAAGAAAAATCTGGAGATAGATGCGGTGACCGGATTGGGGAACAAGCTGTACCTGAAGCGCTGCTTCCGCCAGAAGATCCGGGAAGAAAACAGGACTTCATACTATGCGGTTTTCTTCTACACAGATACGGAGCGCATGATGCGCCAGAGAGGTACCAGAGAGACGGAGGAGTTCCTGCGCCGGGGAGCTAAGATGCTGCGGCAGTATACTGCGGATACGGATATTCTGGCCCGGGCGGGGGAGGATGGGATCGTGCTTTTTAAGCAAGCCTCCTCCCCGGAGAAGATTCGGCGATGGATGGAACTGGCCTTCAAGGAGATCGACGAGGAGAGGAGGGCCAGAGGAGATTTCCGGGAGATATGGGCCACCGCTGGCGTGTACCCGCTGAAGGCAGCGGACTGGGATGAGGATGTGATCCTTTTGGAGGCGCGCCGGATTGCCCGGGTGGCCCATGAGAGAGGCCAAAACTTTCTGATCTGCGATCAGGAGATAGAGCGGCAGCTGGAGCAGGAGAGAGCCCTGCAGGCTGAGGTAAAAAGGGCTTTGGAGGAAGGAGAATTTACCATTTATCTCCATTTTTATGTGCGTGCGGATAATTTTCAGGTTATTGGAGCGGAGGCGCTCTCCCGGTGGAATCATCCCACCAGAGGATTTCTGGAGCCGGACAGCTTTATCGGGCTGATGGAGAAGGAGGGGATGATCAGCCAGCTGGATTTTTATGGGCTGGACAAGGTGTGCGCCTTCCTGGAGAGGATTTTTCGAAAGGGAACCAGGGACTTTTTTATCTCCTGCAATTTTTCCCGCCAAACCTTCTCAAGGCCGGATTTTACCCGGCAGTGTAGGGAAATTATTGAAAAATATGAATTCCCCCGGGAAATGCTGGTGCTGGAGCTGACGGAGAGCGTTTCCGCGCCCAATGTGGGGCGCATATATGAAAACATGGTGAAGCTGCGCCAGTACGGCGTCCGTATTATGCTGGATGATTTTGGAGAGGGATTTGCTACATTCTCGGATCTACGGAAATATCCCGTGAGCGGAGTAAAACTGTCCAAAAGCCTGGTGGATGACATCAAGGAGGAGAAAGGACAGGCCATCCTCCAGGCGGTGGTGCAGGTGGGCCGCAGTATGGAGCTGATGGTTCTGGCCGAGGGCGTGGAGGACGACGAGCAGGTGCATCTCCTACAGGAAATGGACTGCGATATCATTCAGGGCTACAGATTCTATTATCCTGTTCCCGAAGAGGTGGCGGAAGAGCGGATAGCCCAGAGGGAGGGGAGAAGCTAGAGAAGCGCGATAAAATGGTACAATAAATTTAAACTGAACATAAAAGGAGGATTTGCCATGAACAACATACCGGAACTGAAAATAGGAATTGTGGCGGTGAGCCGGGACTGCTTTCCGGAGAGCTTGTCTGTGAACCGGAGAAAGAATCTGGTGGAGGCCTATCGGGAGAAATATGGGGATCAGGATATCTATGAGTGTCCGGTCTGTATCGTGGAGAGTGAGATTCACATGATGCAGGCCCTGGAGGATGTGAAGAGGGCCGGCTGCAACGCCCTGGTGGTGTATCTGGGCAACTTTGGACCGGAGATCTCAGAGACCCTGCTGGCCAAATACTTTGACGGCCCCAAGATGTTTATCGCGGCGGCGGAGGAGTCCCGGGAGCATCTGACCGACAGCCGGGGAGACGCCTACTGCGGAATGTTAAACGCCAGCTACAATCTGAAGCTTCGGGGCGTGAGAGCCTATATCCCGGAATCACCGGTGGGCACGGCTCAGGAGTGCGCGGACAGGATTGCGGAATTCCGGCCCATTGCCCGGGCCGTGATCGGGCTGCAGAATCTGAAGATCATCAGCTTTGGCCCCAGGCCGCTGAACTTTCTGGCCTGCAATGCGCCCATCCAGCAGCTGTATAATCTGGGGGTAGAGATTGAGGAGAACTCGGAGTTGGATCTTTTTGAGGCCTTCCAGAAGCACCAGGGGGATGAGCGGATCCCTGCTCTGGTGAAGGAGATGGAGGAAGAATTGGGAGAGGGCAATAAAAAGCCGGGGATTCTGCCGCGGCTGGCCCAATATGAGCTGACCCTGAGAGATTGGGTGGAGGAGCACAAGGGCTGCCGGAAGTATGTGGCCATCGCCGGGAAATGCTGGCCGGCCTTCCAGACGCAGTTTGGCTTTGTGCCCTGCTATGTGAACAGCCGTCTCACGGGACAGGGGATTCCGGTATCCTGCGAGGTGGATATCTACGGGGCCCTCAGCGAGTTCATCGGGACTGTGGTGAGCCAAGATGCGGTGACGCTGCTGGATATCAACAATACTGTGCCCCAGGATCTGTACCAGGCGGAAATACAGAAGAATTACAATTACAAGTCCGACGACGTGTTCATGGGCTTCCACTGCGGAAACACTGCCTCCTCCAAGCTGGCCTTCTGCCAGATGAAGTACCAGCTGATTATGGCCAGAACGCTGCCGGAGGAGTCCACCCAGGGAACTCTGGAGGGAGACATCATTCCCGGAGATATTACCTTCTACCGGCTCCAGAGCACCGCAGATAATAAGCTGAGAGCCTACATTGCCCAGGGAGAGGTGCTGCCGGTGCGCACCAATTCCTTCGGTTCCATAGGAATTTTTGCCATTCCTGAGATGGGAAGATTTTACCGGCACGTGCTGGTGGAGAAAAACTTCCCTCACCACGGGGCGGTGGCCTTCGGACATTTCGGGAGAGAACTCTTTGAGGTGTTCAAATATATCGGAGTCCCGGTGGAGGAGATCGGCTACAATCAGCCGGCGGGCGTAAGATATCCCACGGAGAATCCCTGGAGATAACCCTTTGCGGGAGCGCCGTTGATTAAAAACAGCAGAAAAATGGGGTTGTTGCATTATTCGATATTCTCGTATATTTATGCCTTTGTACTCAGCCTGCGCTCACCTTGAGCCTGTGGTCTCAAGGGTGTGCTCGGCAATTCACACAAACTGCATAAATATACGGATATTCGCTAATTGCAACAACCCCATTTTTATAAGGCAGAGAATCAGCCGGCGCCCAGGCTGTCAATAATCGTGATAACCAATCCGCGGATATTATTTTCCGTGGTGCGGTAGGGCGCGATGCGCAGGGTGTAGAACCGTCCGTTCATCGCGGTTACCTCCCGGTCGATGGAGACCAGATCCTTGAGCACTGTCTGGCAGTCCTTTTCGATCTCCTCTTCGGGAAAGCTGTGGGCGAAGATCTGGATAGGCCGCCCCACGTCGTGCTCCATCAGCTGGAACTCCCGGCCCACATACTCGGTAAACTTGCGGATGTTCAGCTTGCTGTCCACAAAGAGGATACCGATCATGGTGGAGGAGAGGAAATTAGATAAGTCGTTGGTCATCATGGTCAGCTCGTCTAATTTCAGCTGGTGCTCGGTATTGACGGTGTAGAGCTCTTCGTTGACGGACTGCAGCTCCTCCGTGGAGCTTTGCAGCTCTTCATTGGCGGTGAGCAGCTCTTCGTTGGCCGCCTGCAGCTCCCCGTTGACGGTCTCCAGACGCTGGATAGTGGCCCGCAGATCATTCTGGGAATCCTGGAATTCCCGCTCCAGATCGGCGATGCGCCGGGCGGCGGTGGCGTCGATATCATATTTTTCATGAATCCCCCCGAAAACCTCGTGGCGCCGCTCCAGGAAGAGCACAGCGGTCAGGCTGCTCTCCTCCCCTGGTTCGGCGGGAATGGGCTCCACCACCAGATCAATAACTTTCTGGCCGGAGGGGCAGTCCACCACGATATCGGTGTAGGTCACACTGGTGTGCTCATTGCGGCTGCGGCTCAGGGCCGTGGAGGCCACCAGCGCCAGGCTTTTATTCAGCATGCTGAAAAAGTTAAGCGTAGCCTTGCCGGGGGCCAGGGTCAGGTAATCGTCATAGCCGCCGAAGAAATGGAGCACCGTGTTCTCTTCGTTGAGGACTACCGAGGCGGGAAGGAAGGTTTCCAAAAATTTCGTGTATTTGCCCTCGGAGGCAGCGTCGTCGTTTGGCATACTGCCCATATGGAGGCTCTTGAGGGAGATGGCCTGAATGTTGGGGATGCTGAAGGTGGGAGGCGTCAGATCCTCCACCTTGCCCTCGCCTTTGTGGATATAAATTTTCTCCGCGCCGCATACCGGCTTAAATACGCCCACGTATTCTCCGGCCGTCTCGCTCTTGCCTAAAAAGAGATATCCATTTTTCTTCAGGGCGGAGTGGAAAATGGCGAACAGTCCCCGGCGCAGCACCGGCTGGAAGTAGATCATCACATTGCGGCAGATAATCATGTCCAGCTTGCCGAAGGGGGGATCCGAGAACATGTTGTGGGTGGCAAAAATAATCATCCGCCGGATTTCCTTGGCAATCTGATACTGGTCATTCTGTTTGATAAAGAACTTTGCCAGGCGCTCAGAGGTCACGTCGTCAATGATATTTTCCGAGAAAATGCCCTTTCCGGCCTGCTCAATGGCCCGGCTGTCCACATCGGTGGCGAAGATTTTTACATCCCGGCGGATCTGCAGCTCATCCATAACCTCCTGAAACAGGATGGCGATAGAGTAAGCCTCCTCGCCGGTGGAGCAGCCGGCGCTCCAAACCCGGATGGGCTCATTTTCCTTGGCGCGCTCCACGATCTTGTAGACGGCGTTATACTTGAGTTTCTCAAAAAATGCCGGATCCCGGAAGAAATTGGTTACCCCGATGAGGATTTCTTTTGTGAGGATGTTCACTTCCTCGGGATTATTTCCCAGCAGCCGGGCAAATTCGCTCAAATTGGCGCTGTGGGTGACCAGCATCCGCCGCTCGATCCGCCGCAGAATAGTAGAGCGCTTGTAATAAGTAAAGTCAATGCCGCTGGCATTTTTCAGGATGGTATAAATATGAGAAAGGGTTTCCTCCTCGGAAAAAAGCACCTCCTCCTCGGAGAGAGGGCCGTCGTGCTTCGGGGTGTAAAGCAAGGCTGGGGTATTGGAGAAATTAAGGATTTCATCCGCTATTTCTTCCGGGGAGAGAATAAAATCAGCCAGCCCTGTCTTAATCACGCTTTTGGGCATGCCGTCAAACTTAGCGCTCTCCGGATCCTGGGCGATAACTAAACCGCCGTGCTCCTTCACCGCCTTGACTCCGTTGGTTCCGTCGGAACCGGTACCGGACAAGACCACCACAATAGACTGCTCCCGCCGTTCTTCTGCCAGAGAGGTAAAGAAAATGTCGATGGGGTGGTTAAGGGTAACGTGTCCATAGTCGGACAGAATCAGTTTTTTTCCTGATAATGTCATATACTTCTTTGGTGGAATCAGGTAGACCGTATTTGGCTGCACCACCATTTCGTTTTCCGCCTGACATACAGCCATAGAGGTGTGCTTGCCCAAAATATCTGCCATCAGACTTTTGTAGTCTGGAGACAGGTGCTGTACCACCACGAAGCTCAGTCCGCTGTTGCCCGGGAAGCAGCTGAAAAATTGCTGGAGGGCCTCCAGGCCTCCGGCTGAGGCGCCGATGGCAATAATAAGCGGGGATTTTTCCTGCTGAACAGCGCCTGAATTGTGTTCGCCCATTTGATTCATATGTTCTCCTCCTCCTCTGCTCTCTTCACATTCTTAGAAGCGCGCAGATATTTCTCTTCAAATTTATCCGCCTCCAGAGGGCGGTCGTAATAGTAGCCCTGGGCATAGACGCAGCCTATTTCTGCCAGAGCGTTCTGCTGATATTGAGTTTCAACACCCTCTGCCACACAGGTCATGCCGCAGACCTGGCAGATCCGAACGATATCCTGAATAAGCATCTGATTGATTGGATTGCTTGTCAGCTCGGCAATCAGACTGCGGTCAAGCTTGACCGTATCAAAACGTACGTTAGTAAAGACAGGAATATTGGCATACTGGGAACCGAAATCATCCAGGGCAAAGTGAAGTCCCAACTCTCGAAACTGATCCATAACAGCGGAGAGATCGGAGGTTTCCACATTGCTGGCGCTCTCGGTGATTTCCAGCTCCAAAGCGGCCGGAGGAATATTCGGGTAACGGCTCTGCAGAGCCAGCACGGAGCCTAGGACTGAGGGGGTAAACAGAGTCACCCGGGAAAAGTTTACGGATATGGGAATGATTCCCAATCCTTTAGCCCGCCATCGCTCCATGGCTGCCAAAACCTGTTCAAAGACAAAAAGATCCAGCTCCCTGATTCCGCCGTTTTGCTCCAGAAATTCAATAAATTGTCCCGGAGGGATCAGATTTCCCTCCTCATCCAATCCGCGAACCAAAGCCTCTGCTCCGTGGAGGATGCCGGTGCGTATGTCGATCTTGGGCTGATAAAAAACGGTAAAGTGTCCTGCCCGGAGGGCATCCCGGGTACTGCGGAAATGGTTTGAAAGGGATGAAACCATTTCTGGCAGAGACTTTGCCGTCACCTCCTGGCAGCGCATAATGGTGCGGGCCTCGTCTACCATATCCTTACCGTTAAATATTCCGGTGCTCCAGGAGTGGCCCAGGCGCAGAGTCTTGGGGTAACGGCGCTGCAGGGCAGCCTTCAGCCGCTCACACCGCCGGATAAAGACCTCCCGGGTGGTATTGGGACAAAGGGCCACAAACTCCATATCCCAGGTCCGGAAGATCAGGGAAGGACCGAAAATGTTCGTCAAAACCTCAGATACGTACCGCAGCAGCTTGCTGCCGTAGGCGAAGCCCTGACTGCCGTTGATGGCGCTCAACCCCGGAATATCCAGACAGACAACGCCCAGGCTGCTGTAGTGGTCAGAACTAAAACGGTAGATTACCTGAAGGTATGAGCGCAGATT
>DVHU01000061.1 GCA_018711815.1 Candidatus Egerieimonas intestinavium | reverse complement strand
AGGAAATACTATAACCAGAAAGATAAATTCGACAAAAGATACGGCTGCAAAAGCCGACAAAAACCACTACATATCGAATTCTTATCTGGAAGGTTTCATTCCCATAGACACAGAATATTTTACAGCCTCGGTTATTCCTACTTTGGCATCTGCCAGATCCTGGCAGCGGCCCAGCAGCCGCCCCACCTGAAATGTATCATGCCCTGCTCTTATGTGGATGATTACTATCAGCACGGCTACTACGGCGGAGTTCCCACCACCTACATGACCATTTACTGGGAGCTGTGCCCCTCCCACCATCCGGTACCCTGGTCCCTGAAGATGTACGGGGAGGAGAAGGTGAAGGAGATGATGAAGGAGCGTCTGCAGGATCCGGACATCGCCTGCAATTCCTACTTCCAGAAGATCCTGACCACCTGGCCGCCCTACTACCACACCTTCTACCTGGATTTCCTGCTGCATCCCCTGGACTGCGACTATTGGAAGCAGCGTTCCGCAAACCAGATGTACGAGAAAGTAAAGGTGCCGGTATACCTGCACTGTGCATGGTCCCCGCTGGGAAGATGGTCGGCTCCGATATTCACCGCCATGAACGACGACAGGCTGAATGTGCCTAAGCGTCTGGGCGTGCTGGAGGGCTATGACGGACTGGAGCTGCCCTACCGGGCTCTGAACGAGGAGTGCCTGCGCTGGTATGATCACAGGCTGAAGGGTGTGGACACCGGCATCATGGACGAGCCGCCCTACAAGTTCTCCGTGCTGAATGCAGGTATGCGATATGAGTATGAGTGGCCCCTGGCCAGAACCAACTGGAAGAAGATGTATCTGCGCTCTTTTGGACGGCTGCGCTGGGACAGAGAGCCGGATAAGGATCTGCAGCCGGATGGATTTATGCATATGCCGCCCACCATTTCCACGGAAATCGGTCATCTGGTATACAAATCCTCCCGCTTCCCCTATGCCCAGGAGATCACCGGTCCCATCGAGCTGCATCTGTGGGCGGCCATCGACACGGACGACGCAAACTTTGTCTGCAATCTGTTCGACGTGCTTCCTGACGGAACCCGAATGCCGCTGCTGCGCTACGGCTCCTTGAGAGCCTCCCATCCCCTGGATAAGGAGAAATCCAAGATTGGCCGTCCGGTACACGACAACAGTGTATCCATCCCTGTGGTACCTGGTGAGGTCAATGAGTATGTGATTGAGATCAATCCTACCTCCATGGTTATCCCCGCCGGCCACTGGCTGGAGCTGGAGATCACCAGCATGAATCCGGAGCCCAGATATCAGGAGTCCTGGACCGGAAAGGTTGGAAATATGAATGTGGTGCCCAGAAATGTGACCACCAGCTACAAAATTTACAGAGATAATAATCATCCTTCTTATTTATTACTGCCGATGATTCCCTACACGCCTCAGGAGAACTGGCTACAGCCCTTCTCCGATACCGACGAGATTGAAGTGGAAGACTAAGCGGTAAGACCATCTCTAACCAGCGAGGATGCCCCTAAGAGCTTTGGCTTTGGGGGCATCTTCCTTTGCTTTGCGGATAAGAATTGCCTTTTCCTGGCTATCCTGTATAATGGGACTATGGGTGGAGCAGACAGAGGCTGCACGCCAAGAAAATTAGACCCCGAGAAGAAAGAGAGTGGAGGAATTTAGCATGAAAATAGCCAACAACAGCGCTCTGCTGGTTATTGATATTCAGCAGGAGGATTTCCAGGACATGCGGGAGGACAACATGGACAGTCCCCGCTGGGACTGTATCCGCAACGCCAAACGGGTGCTGGACGTATTCAGGGCCCGGAAACTGCCGGTGATTCAGATCAAGGAGGTTCACCGGCCGGATATGGTGGATTTTGGACGGGAGCTGGACGGCTCTGAGGGAATCCATTGCCTGGAAAATTCCCCGTATACAGATTATGCCCAGCTGACCTACCCGCTGCCGGGGGAGTATCTGATCTCCAAGAGGCGGTACAGCGCCTTTTTTGGAACCGACCTGGAAATTCTTCTGAGAGGACTTCGGGCGGAGACCCTCTACCTGATCGGTGGATTGACGGATGTGTGTATCCACTATACAGCGGTGGATGCCCATCAGCACGATTACCATATTAAGGTGGTCACGGACGCGGTGGCGGGCTCTAGCCAGGAGGCCCACGAGTATGCCCTGAAGGCCATCCAATATTTGCAGAGAGACGCGCTGATCACGGTGGCGGACCTGGAGGAGGCCGAATAAAAAATTCCCCTGACAGAATAGGTGGATTATGGTATAATAGCCGCATGGCGGCTATTATACCTGCGCATACCGGGTTCTGCGTTCACCGCAGAAACCGGGCGCTAAAAAGGTGTGTTCGGAGAATAGTTTTGGCCAAAGAAAAAGCAGATCAGTTCTGCGGAAGAAGGAGAGTAGAAAATGGGATTATTCGATAGATTCAAAAAGAAGAACCAGGAGGAGACCCCGGTTACGGAGGAGAAAAATCAGGAGCAGGGGGCTACGGCCGAGGAGCAGAAGGAGGCTGCCCTGGATCCCCAGGAGAAGCTGGAGGCCGCCCAGGAGAGCGGGAGAGATCAGGTGGAGGAGCTGGTAAAGGCCTTTGAGGAGACGAAAAAGGTGCAGGAGGGGATTAAGCTGCTGCAGGCGCTCATGAGAAATGTGGTTAGCGTTCCGGTAACCATGTCCATGACTCTGGACGCCCTGGACAGCCTGAACGCGGGAAAGGATTTTAATCTGGATCGGGCCATGGAGGTGAAGCCGGACGTGATGACCGTCAACGGCAAGGAGCGTGCCCTGCCGCTTTTCACCTCCCGGGATAAGATTCCCATGGATTATCTGCAGAAGAAGCAGCTGTCTGTGTCAGAGATGCCCTTCAGGCAGATGTGCCAGCTGTTCCTGGAGCAGAAGGATAAGTACGACAGCATCGCGATTAATCCTCAGTCCACCAACATGCGGGTGCCCAGGGAGGTGGTGGAGTCTCTGCTGGGCTTAAGAAAGCCCAATCCTCAGCAGAACAAGCTGCAGATCGGGATTTTGCCCCAGGTGCCGGAGAAGCTGGAGGCTGCGGTGAAGCAGCTGGGCAGCGCCCATGCGGAGATCAGCCGGATCTTTCTGCAGATTCTGATTAAGGAGCAGGTGAAGAGCTTCCTTTTGGTAGTGGACGGCGATATGGAAGAGCTGCGCAAGTCCCTGAAGGGGCTGGCGGAGGAGTTTAAGCAGGCCTCCCAGGGCACGGTGGTCAGCGTAGCCACCTACGCGGGTCAGCTGCGCAAGGTACTGGAGGATAACAAGGTACAGCCGGTTTACGTGAAGGAAGGGTAAAAAAATGGAGGCGTACACCGTTTTCGCGGAGGTCTACGACCTGTTTATGGATAATATAGATCATCAGCAGTGGGCGGAATATCTGGAAGAACTGCTGAGAGATTACGGCCTGGAGGGCGGCCTGGTGCTGGATCTGGGCTGCGGAACAGGAGCTCTCACAGAGCTTTTGGCGAAAAAGGGCTATGACATGATCGGGGTGGACAACTCCCTGGAAATGCTGGAGATCGCCCGGGAAAAGCAGATTTCCCAGGGCTTGGATATCCTGTATCTGCTGCAGGATATGCGGGAATTTGAGCTCTACGGCACGGTGGCGGCCATTGTCAGCTGCTGTGATTCTCTGAACTATATCCTGGAGGAGGAGGATCTCCTGCAGGTATTCCGGCTGGTGAACAACTATCTGGATCCCGGGGGGGTTTTCCTCTTTGACATGAACACCGAGTATAAATACCGGGAGGTGCTGGGGGAGAATACCATTGCGGAGAACCGGGAGGAGGCCAGTTTTATCTGGGAAAATTATTACCAGGAGAGCAGTCGGATTAACGAGTACGCGGTGACTCTTTTTGTCCGGGAGCCGGACGGAAGATATAATAAGCAGGAAGAGTTTCATTACCAGAGAGCCTGGAGTCCCCAGGAGGTGGAGGAGCTTTTGCGGGCGGCGGGGCTGGAGCTGGTGGCCGTGTATGAGGCATTTACTAAGGATGAGCCCGGCAGCAGGACAGAGAGGCTGCAGTTTGTGGCCCGGGAGGTACAGAAAAAATCATGAGTGGAAAAGAAAAGAGTAAGGAAGTGACCCTGCAGGAGCTTCTGGCGCTGGCCGAGGGAGGCCAGAGCAGGATCCAGCACGCAGTGGGATTTTATTATGAGAATGGACTGTACACGGATGTGGATTACCAGAGGGCAGCCCAGTGGTATGAGAAGGCGGCGGCCCAGGGAAATGAAGAATCCCAGACCCGACTGGGCTTTCTCTACGCCCAGGGAAAGGGCGTGACCCAGGACTACGCCAAGGCGGCCCAATATTTCCAGCTGGGTGCCAAGGGAGGAAACAGCAACGCCCAGTACAATCTGGCCCGCTGCTACGAGACTGGCACCGGAGTCAAGGAAGACGCCGGAAAGGCCCTGGAGTGGTATCTGAAATCTGCCAAGCAGGAGGATCCCCGTTCTATGTGCTGCGTGGGCAACTACTATATGCAGGGAATCTGTGTGGATCAGGACTACAAGAAGGCTTTTCAGTGGTTTGAGAAGGCGGCGGAAAAAGATATCCCTGTGGCCCAGTATAATCTTGCCATCCTCTATCAGTATGGCTGCGGGGTGGAGAAGGATTTGGAGAAATCCCGGTTCTGGATGACCAAGGCAGCTCAGCGAAAGTTTTCCATGGCTGTGGAGGCCTTGAAGGAGAGCGAGAGTTAAGCTCTGGCAGAGCGGTTAAGGTTCTGGGATATCCGCTGCGAAAATGCAGAAACGAAATACCGGATTTGGCGCGGGCTCAAGAGACCGAAGAGATGTAAATGGAAGAAAGAGGGAGCTATTGCAATTAGAGAATGCAATAGCTCCCTGTTTTATGCCCTTTTGGGGCGCTGGCCGGTGATGCCGGCCCGGCCAAGGGGAAATGACAGTAAAAAAACTTGACATCTGTATATTAGAGTATTATACTGTACTTGTAATAGTAATACAGTATAATACGAAATGAGGAAGAGCATGGAGATATTGATTAACAATCACGCCAGCAAACCTATATATGATCAGATTTCCACTCAGATAAAGACCCAGATCATGAGCGGAGAGCTGAAGGCCGGGGAGGCCCTGCCCTCCATACGAGCACTGGCAAAATCCCTGCACATTAGCGTGCTGACGGTACAGAAGGCCTACGACGTGCTGCAGAGGGACGGTTTCATCGAGACCACCGCGGGAAAAGGATGCTTCGTTTCGGTACAGAACCAGGATTTCTACCTGGAGGAGCAGCAGAAGAAGATCGAAAATCATTTTCTGGAGGCCATAGAGATCGCCAGGGCCAGCGGGATCAAGCTGGACCGGCTGAGGGAGCTTTTGAATATCTTGTACGAGGAGGAGTAAGAGTATGGGAGAAAACGCACTAGAGGTAAGAGGACTGACCAAGAGATACAAGGATTTTACCCTGGATAACGTGTCCTTTTCTGTGCCCCAGGGGAGCATCGTGGGCTTAATCGGGGAAAATGGGGCCGGAAAAAGCACCACCATCAAGGCTATCCTGGGCCTGGTGAGCCGGGACGGGGGCAGCGTTTTGACATGGGGTTCCCCGGAGATAGAGCCGGGAATCAGGGATGAGATCGGAGTAGTCTTTGACGGGAGCAATTACCCGGAGACTCTGACGCCCCGGCAGCTGGGCAGAGTCTTTGCCCAGACCTACCACGCCTGGGATCAGGAAATTTACCGGGAGCTGCTGGAAAAATTTCAGCTGCCCGCCCACAAGAAGCTCAAGGAATTTTCTAAGGGAATGAAGATGAAATACGCCATCTCCGTGGCTTTCTCCCACCATTCCCGGCTGCTGGTCTTGGATGAAGCCACCAGCGGATTAGATCCGGTCATGCGGGATGAAATTCTGGATATGTTTCTGGATTTTATTCAGGAGGAGGATCATTCCATTCTGGTATCCTCCCATATTACCAGCGATCTGGAGAAGGTGGCCGATTATATTGTATTTATCCATCAGGGGAAGGTGGTATTCTCGGAGGCCAAGGATGAGCTCATGGAAAATTACGGCATCGTAAAGTGCAGCCCGGCCCAACTGGCGGAGATGGATCAGGAGGATATGGTGGCCTTTCGGAAGCAGGAGTATGAGTGTCAGGTGTTGGTAAAGGATCGGTGGGCTGTGGAGAAAAGGTATCCGGGAATTCTGGTGGCTCCGGCCAGTATTGATGAGATTATGCTTATGTATGTAAAGGGGGAAAGAAGATGAAGGGATTGCTGTTAAAGGATTTCTATATTGTCCGGTCACTGCTGTTGTACCTGGCGGTGGTGTTTTTGGTTCTTGGGATTTCCATGTCCTATCTGGTCACCCCCTGGGTTTTGCCGGTGATTGCCACGATCATGCTGGGGATGAACGTGCCCGGCACCATCAATATGGATAAGAGCTCCGGCTGGCTGAAGACAGTGATGACTCTGCCGGTGAGCCGAAGAATGTACCTGAGCAGTAAATATGTGATGTATCTGCTGACCAGCCTGGCGGGATTTCTGCTGGGGGGAGCCTTGGCGATTGTCGCGGCACAGGTGACGGGCAAGGGGGTGGAGGATTCGGCCATCTTTATCTGCATCAGTCTGACCATGGCGCTGATGTCCGGGAGTGTTTTGATGCCTTGCTATTTCCTGCTGGGTGAGGAAAAAAGTATTCTGGGAACCGTCTTGGCCTATCCGGCCTCGGCGGGGGTGTTTGTTCTCCTGAATCTGATTTTCGGGAAGGCCTCCTACGTGCCGGCGGTCAGCGTGGCGGTGGGGGCGGTCATGTATGGGATTTCCTGGTACGTATCCGGGAGGATACTCTCCGGGAAGGATGTATAGAGACAGCGGGAAAGAGGGTGCGCGAGAGGTAAAAGTCTTGCGCACCCTTTGGCTTGTACCTTTCAGCTGGTTGGATTATACTGTATAGTAGCTACCCTCTCTTTACAAGAGCACACACGGTCGATAAAGAGTAAATTTTGCGACCTGCTGTGTTACTTTCAATCAGCGTACCACTCGGTACGCCGATTGAGGATAACGCCGCAAATCGCGAAAATATCATGGATTGAGGCGTGTGTGTCCTTGTAAAGAGAGGGTAAGTACGTTCCCATTATTTACGAAAAAATTTTCTGAGGAGAAGCTATGAGAAAAGTAATTGGTATTATGCCCCTTTATGATGATGAGCGGGAAAGCTATTGGATGCTGCCGGGATATATGAAAATGTTGGAGGCGGAAAATGCCATACCCATGATGCTTCCGCTCACTGCAAAGACAGAGGAATTAGATTATTTTCTTATGATTTGCGGCGGATTTTTGTTGACAGGAGGGCATGATGTCTCGCCGTCGGTTTACCAATCGGATAAGAAACCCTGGTGTGGACAGTGCTGTGAAATCCGGGACAAAATGGAAACTTATCTGTTAAAAAAAGCTGTGGAGCTGGATAAATCTGTTCTGGGAATTTGCAGAGGTATCCAGCTGATGAATGCCTGCTTTGGGGGAACGCTGTATCAGGATTTGCACAGGGAATTTGTCAGCAGCATAAATCATCAGATGAAGCCGCCCTATCATAGGGCAGCGCATGAAGTTACTATACAAAAAGCCACTCCCCTTTATCATATCTTAAGCAGAGAAAAAATAGGTGTGAACAGCTATCATCACCAGGCAATAAAAAATCTGTCACCTGAGTTTGAAGCGATGGCAGTGGCAGATGACGGCTTGATTGAGAGTATTTATATGCCGTCCCGTAAGTATATTGTGGGAGTGCAGTGGCACCCGGAATTTTCCTTTGAAACGGATGAAAACAGCCGAAAAATTGTAAAATCATTTGTAGAATCCATCGCCACATAAGACTTGGGAATGTTTTTGCAATCTGATATAGTAAAAATATAAATAGTTATTGAAACTTCCCGCCCTGTATGCTATAATCCCTTTATCTTAATTCATATCTGGCTGTTCAGCCAAATTTCCAGGGATACAAAAACGAATACAGGAGGGGCAATGGGAAGAAAAGATGAGATCTTAAACAGCTACTGCTGATGGATGCCATGGAGTATGACCGGCAGCTGGCGGAGCGGGCCCGGATTCACAGAAGGAACCGTGATCTTCGGGGAAGCGGGGAGTATCTCTCCGGGTTAGCCAGGAGGGAGAGGTTGGCGCCGGTGATGACGGTGGTATTCTACTACGGGGAGGAGCCCTGGGATGGGAGCAGAAGTCTTCGGGAGCTCTTGGAGCTTCCCCCGGAGCTGGAGGAATACCGGGAATATTTCCCGGACTACCCGCTGCGGCTCATTGAGCCCGGCCAAGTGGAGCCGGGGAATTTTCAGACGGAGTGGAAGACGTTGATGCGGATGCTGCAGCTAAAGGATAAGCAGGAGGAGTTCCTGGCCTATGTGAGAGGACTGGGAAAGGAGGAAGGGCTGTCCCGGGAGGGGCTCATGACGGCTGCGGTGCTGCTGGAGGATGAGCGGCTGCTGGAACAGGTGACAGAGGAAGAGGAGGAAAAAAGTATGTGTACAGCCATTGATTATCTCTGCGAGAAGGCCGAGAGCAGGGGAAAAGAAGAGGGCAGGCGTTTGGGCCTGGAAGAAGGCAGAAATATAGGCATGCTTGAAGGAAGACAGGCGGGCATGTGCGAGGGCAGACAGCAGAGTCAGAGGGAGATGCTGGAGCTGATCCGGCTGCTGGCGAAGGAAAACCGCCTGGAGGAATTTCTGGGAGAAAAGGAAAATCCTGAGCGGATAGACTGGTGGATACAGACCTACTGCCCAAGAGATAACCAGTAGGGAATAGGCGAAAAGCGCTGTGATGAACTGGTATCCCGGCAATGGCGGGCAAAGGAATAGAGGGCGTCTCCAAAGGTAAATGCGGGCTTGATTGCCTAAGCTTTGGAATGCCCTCTATTTTAGATCTGGTGTCGCGCACAGGGCCATTTCTCCGGCAGTTACTTCTCCAGGGTCACACGGATGGTCAGGGGGTTGTGGTCTGCGTAGCGGAATCCGGCGTCGGTGGTTATCGCCTCCTGGAGGCTTACGTTGGGGGAGAGGATAAATCCGTCGATAATATAATACTGCGTGTGGGAACTCTCCGGATCGTAGGGCTCATTGAGCAGGCGGCAGGAGGGAACTGAGGGGTCCTCCGCCAGGGTCCAGCCCTCCGAAAGAGAGGAGAGATCCAGGACACCGGGCGTCCACAGCTCCGGGTTGATGACTGGGTAGGTTTCCATATCTTCCGCGGTGAAGGTCTGGTTGAAATCGCCGCCGGCGATGACGTAGTTGCCCTTGGCGTACTCTTTTTCCAGAAATTCCACCAGCAGCTTAGTCTGGGCGATCTTGCCCTGGCCGCTGTCGTAGGCCTCCAGATGAAGGTTTACCAGCACCAGCTCCTTAGAGCTGCCGGAGAGGGGAACCCGGTTTACCAGCAGACAGCGCTTCAGCTGCCCCAAACGGATGGGCCAGGAGAAGGCCACCGGCAGGGAAATGCGCTCAGCCTGGTTGGCGGAAAAGCTGTTCAGGGATACCAGTCCCCCCTCCACCTTTCCGATAGTGGGCAGGGGATAGGGAACGTAGTCTACCTTGTAATTAATGGCATAAGTGCTCTCATAATCGGGGAAGGCCGACGCGTACTGCGCCCGCTGGTCTATATAATAGGAGCGCTTGGAATTTGCATCCACCTCCTGGAGAAAGTAGACGTCAGAATTTAATTCCTCAAGCTGGGCAGTGATGCCCTCCACATTTTCCCAGATGGTATCTTCAGATTGGGGCCGCACGCCGCTGCCGCCGTCCATGAAGAAATCCTGAGATGCATCCAGGCCGGCGTAGCCGGTATTCCAGCTGGTGATCTGCAGGCTGTCCCCGGGGGACACGGTCCGGTTGGCCGTCCCCTCCAGAGAAACGCTCTCCACATCCTGGGGCTTGTACTCCCGCAGAGTGAGCCAGAGCAGGAGGACCGCCACCAGGGCGGCCAAAAGAGCCAGCAGGAGGCCCAGGATTTTGAAAATCAGAACCAGAGGACGTTTCTTTTTCACACTGTTCATCAATATTTCCTTCCTTTTCTCTCAGTTTGGGGCTGAGAATATTTCAGGCTTCCAGATAAGCAGGAGGCCCTTCACTTTGTATTATAAGCGAAAGCCTCCAACAATTTAAAGAAAATTTCTTCTATTTCCTTTCGTTCCTGCAATGGGATACCTCCTTTCACCATCAGTAACCTTAGTTTAAGTAATGTTATAATTGACTAAAATACATTATAAGTTGTATAATAAATTAATATATTAATGCGAATTTTTCGTGAAAAGTAACAAGGAGGAAGGGTATGAGGAGAAGGAGAGTGGCGCTGCTGGTGGGGCTGGCAGGCTTGCTGCTGACTGCCTGCGGGAGCAAGGAGCAGGAGGCGGACGCCCGGTCGGAGAGCCGGGAGGAGCAGCAAGAGGAAGAAAAAGAGCAGGAACAGGAAGAAGAGAAGGCAGAGAAGGAGGAGGAAGCGTATTCCTACCTGAATGTGGTCTGGCAGAAGAACGGACTGTTTTACTGTGCAGATGAATCCGGCAATAAGTATATTGTGGATGAGGACTCCCAGATTGTGGCGGAGCTTCCCGGGGATGTGGGTTTCAAGACTTTTTCCGATGATTCCCAGACCTGCGGCAGCTATTTTACCATGCAGGATGAAAGCATCTGGACATTGGAGGGGGAGAAGGTGTTCGCCCTAGAGGACTCCGGCTACGACGGTATTTTTTATACCGCCACCCTGGATGCCGATTACCTGATTCTCTATAAGGAGGTAAATACCTTTGAGGAGACGGGAAAACATTACTTTGCCTACAATGTAAAGGACGGCAGCAGCTATCAGCTGGAGGGAGTGAAGCACCCGGACAAGGATGAGGTTTCCTTCCCCGGGGAGGAGTACTGGTATTATTTTGGAAATGGAAACTTTATCTACGCCCCGCCAAACAGCGGCTTCGGCAACGAGCATCTGGTCTTCCATCTGCAGACCGGGGAGACGGTTGCGGCTACTCTGCAGCATGCGGACGGCAGCGTTACTGACACCATGCCGGATATCTATTTCTGGGACGCCTATCATTACGACGATGAGGCCCTCTACGGCATTTATCTGGATGAGGACAACTACAACTACCGGATGATTTATCGGTTTGACACCGGGGTGGCGGAGCTTCGCTCCCTGCGGGAGACGGTGGATTACGAAGATATCTGGGTTGTGGAAGACACCCGGGCAGAAGACGTGGTTGAGCTGGGCGTGGGACAACAGTATAAGGATGAACACTCGGCTGTCATGGATTACATGACGGGTGTGATTACCCCCATGGAAGGGTATAAGGATTTTGAGGTTCTGCTCAAAAAGGACGGCGCCTATTTCTGCCTGGTGAAAAATGACGGAGGCGGCAAATTCGCCGCGGTGGTAGAGCCGGACGGAAGTCGGCGCTTTGAGCCCATTCCGGTTGAGGACATGATCAAGTACAACGAGAATTATTTTGCCCTCCGCCAGGAGGACGGAAGCCTTCTGATCTACGACTGGAACGGAAAAGAGACGGCCCAGATTCCTGTGGACAAGGAGAAATGCGCCTTTGGGGAGACGACCATAGTCTACACGGATTACGGCTCGGACGGGGACTCTCAGCAGGGCCATACCTATTTGACCGACGCTCTTACCGGAAAGACTCAGGAAATAGAACCCCTGGAGAAGGACGGAGATGAATGGCTCTACAAGGCGGATTACACAGAAAGCTATGAGGACGGCTACTATGTATCCCGGGGAGCCGTGCTGAGCGTGGACGGAGAATTTAAGTTTTTGCGGTTGAGGGAGGAAGCATAATGGAAAAGATGAAAGTTTGTTGGAAAATGACGACGGTTAAAATTTCGGTGGCGGCGGTTATTCTGGCGGCGGTGAGCCTGTTTCTGCCCTGGTTTACGTTTATGGGCTTAAGCCAAAGTATGATGGATGCCATATCCGCGGATCCGGAATTCTTCACGGGATTTCTGCCGGTGCTGATCATTGCCATGCTGTGGGTTGTGGTATTCTTTTTGCTGAATCACCCGAAGCTGACCCTGGTGGGGGATGCGGCGCTGCTCTTTGTGGGAGTGGGCACCATGATTTTGGGCATGGACCGGGGATTAAATCCGGGACTGGGCGCAGGACTCTTTGTGGTGGCAGTGCTTGTGTGCATCGTCTGCGCCTTCCTCACCAAGAAGCAGAGAAGGCCCCAATAGGAGAAACAGTAGATTTTTTATCGTCAGATAGCTGCCAAGGAAAATTAGGCAGAACAAAAAAGTGTCCCATAAGGTGATGGCTTTGCCTGGATAGGCGGAAGGGTTATTGCACTATTCGATATTCTCGCATATTTATGCATTTGTACTCAGCCTGCGCTCACCTGGAGCCTGTAGTCTCCAGGATGTGCTCGGAGAATTCGCACAAACTGCATAAATATGCGAGATATTCGTTAAGTGCAACAACCCTTTTTTAGGGTCAGGGGTGCATCATCACAGAGGATTTGTTATGCAGGAAAAGCATGACCAGATACTCGATACAGGCATTTTACATTTGGGGATAATGGAGGTACAATAGTCTTGTAAAATTCCCAGCAAAACGATGATTTAGGAGGAGGACATCATGGAATTTAGAGAAGTAATCAAAAATCGGTATTCCTGCAAACGGTTTGACGGCCGCAGGGTGGAGGAAGCTCAGCTGGAGGCCATTCTGGAGGCAGGGCGCCTGGCTCCCACGGCAAAAAATCTGCAGGAGCAGCGCATCTATGTGGTTCAGTCTCCGGAGGGATTGGCAAAGCTGGATAAAGTTACGCCCTGCCGTTACGGAGCAGCCACTTGTTTGGTTGTAGCCTTTGACCGGGAGAATGTGTTCACCTATCCGGGAGATAAGCGGGACTCCGGGGTGGAGGATGCCACCATCGTGGCCACCCATATGCTTCTGGCGGCGGCGGATCAGGGAGTGGACAGCTGCTGGATTAATTTCTTTGACCCGGAAAATCTGGCCCGGGAGCTGGGGCTGCCGGAAAATGAAGAGGTTCTGATGATCCTCGACTTGGGCTACGCCCTGGAGGGAACGAAGCCCCTGGCCACCCACAGTCAGCGAAAAGCGTTGAAAGAGACAGTCACTTACTTATAAAAATGAAGGAGGACAAAATCATGAGCAAGACATTAGTAGCGTATTTTTCTGCCAGCGGCGTTACCGCCAGACTGGCTAAGAGCCTGGCGGAGACCATCGGCGCGGATTTATTTGAGATCCAGCCGGAGACTCCGTACACGGATGCGGATCTGAACTGGAACAACCCCAAGAGCCGCAGCAGCCTGGAGATGAAGGACAAAGCCTTCCGCCCCGCCGTGGCCAGCCGTGTAGAAGACATGGGACAGTACGACCGGGTATTTGTGGGCTTCCCCATTTGGTGGTACGTGGCCCCCACCATCATTAATACCTTCCTGGAGCAGTACGATCTCTCCGGCAAGAAGGTGATCCCCTTTGCCACCTCCGGAAGCAGCGGAATGGGAAATACCAACCGGGAGCTGGAAGCTTCCTGCCGGGGAGCGCAGCTTTGCCCGGGCAAACGCTTTGGCAGCGGAACCGGGGCGGCGGAGCTGAAGAGCTGGGCTGAGCAGTTTTAAGGATATAGAAGCATGGCGGGAACTTTTTTGACAGCAGTCTTATCTTTTATCAGCACCAATATCGACGACCTTTTTATTCTGATGATTTTCTGCGCGCAGGCCCGAAACTCCAGGGATTTTGCGCAGATAGCGGCAGGCCATTACGCGGGTATTGGCCTGCTGACTGCTGTCAGCATACTGGGAGCCTTGGGAATCCGGGTGATCCCTTCCGGCTATCTCCGGCTTTTGGGTTTTTTTCCGTTGCTTCTGGGCATAAAGGCGTCCCTTGCCTGCCGACGGGGGGAAGAGGAGGCTGAGAAGGAGGCGCAGGCGGAAATCCGTTTTCTGCCGGTGGCGCTGGTGACCGCTGCCAACGGAGGCGACAATATCGGAGTCTATATCCCGATTTTCAGTGGTTATAGGCCGGGAGATTTTGCGGTGACTCTGGCTGTATTCACGGCGCTGGCTGCTCTGTGGTGCTGCCTGGGCTGGAGACTGGCCAGTTACCCGTACATGAAGAGAAGACTTATCCGCTATCAGCACATTCTGGTTCCCACTGTACTTGTAGGACTGGGGGCGATGATTCTTCTGTCCTGATTTTCATCATTTTTACGGAACAATCCGGGGCTTGCATCCCCGGACTTTTTTTATTACAATATTTTATACAGGGCGGCCCAGCCGCCTGTTTTTCCGATAGAAATGAGAAAGAAGAGGATATAAGGATGGATTATATGGTAAGAGCCACGGCGGCCGAGGGACAGGTTCGGGCCTTCGCCGCCACCACCAGAGAGCTGGTGGAGACTGCCAGGAAGGCCCATGACACCAGTCCTGTGGTGACGGCGGCCCTGGGCCGCCTGCTCACCGGCGGAGCGATGATGGGCATAATGATGAAGGGGGATAAGGATATCCTGACTGTCCAGGTGAAGGGGGACGGCCCGGTGCATGGGCTCACTGTCACCGCCGACGCCAAAGGGCGGGTGAAGGGCTATGCGGATCAGCCCCAGGTTCTGCTTCACGCCAACGAGAAGGGCAAGCTGGACGTGGGAACAGCCGTGGGCCGGGGAACACTGCAGGTAATCAAGGATCTGGGCCTGAAGGAGCCCTACGTGGGACATGTGGAGCTGCAGACCGGGGAGATCGGCGACGATCTCACTTACTACTTTACCGTCAGCGAGCAGGTGCCCTCGGCAGTGGGGCTGGGTGTGCTGATGAACCGGGATAACACTGTGCGCCAGGCGGGAGGCTTTATCCTCCAGCTGATGCCCAACGCCTCCGAGGAGACCATCGCTGCCCTGGAGCTGCGGCTGGCCGCAGTGGATTCGGTGACGGCCTTGCTGGATGCGGGATGTACTCCGGAGCAGCTGCTGGAGCGTCTGCTGGGGGGAATGGGACTGGAAATCAATGATAAGGTGGAGGCAGCCTTTTCCTGCAACTGCAGCAAGGAGCGGGTGGCCAAGGCGCTGATCAGCCTGGGGGCTGGAGAGCTTCAGAGCCTGATCGCGGACGGGGAGCCGGTGGAGCTGGGCTGCCAGTTCTGTGGAGAAAAATATGTGTTTACCGTGGAGGAGCTGAGGGAGCTCTTGACCCTGGCCAGGTAGAAAGGTGGAAAAATGAAAGATGGATTTTTGAAAGTGGCGGTGGGAACGCCCCGGGTGGCGGTGGCGGACTGCCGAAGGAACGGGGAGGAGACTCTGGGACTTATCCGGGAGATGGCGGAAAAAAAGGCAAAGCTCATGGTATTTCCGGAGCTGGGCCTCACCGGTTATACCTGCGGAGATTTGTTCTGGCAGGAGACGCTGCTTGAGGCAGCCAAGGCGGAGCTTCTGCGGCTGGCCCAGGAGACCGCCCAGGTGGACGCTCTGATTTTCCTGGGACTGCCCCTGGTCTATGAGGGAAAGCTCTACAATGTGGCCGCAGCCCTAAACCGGGGCCGGGTGCTGGGATTGGTGCCCAAGAGTCATCTGCCCAACTATGCGGAATTTTATGAGGCCCGCCAGTTTACGGCAGCTGGGGAGGAGAGCGGAACCCTTCTGCTGGGGGATCAAGAGGTGCCCTTTGGGACGAAGCTTCTCTTCACCTGCCCGGATATGCAGGGGCTCACGGTGGCGGCGGAGATCTGCGAGGATCTCTGGGTGCCCCAGCCGCCCAGCATCGGCCATGCCCTGGCGGGGGCCAGCGTGATTGTCAATCTCTCCGCCAGCGACGAGGTGACGGGGAAGGACAGCTACCGCAGGAGCCTCATTGGGGGCCAGAGCGCCCGGCTGGTCTGCGCCTACCTCTACGCCACGGCGGGGGAGGGCGAGTCTACCACAGACCTGGTATTCGGCGGACAGAACATGATCGGGGAAAATGGACGGATTCTGGCGGAGGGCAAGAGATTTGCCAACGAGACGGTGTACGCGGATCTTGATCTGGCCTACCTGGCCGGGGAGCGCCGCCGGATGACCACCTTCCCGGCGGCGGGAGATAGCGGTTATCAGAAAATTCCCTTCAGGCTCTGCCGGGAGGAGACGGCTCTGGAGCGGTATTTCTCTCCTCAGCCCTTCATCCCCTTTGACAAGGGAGAGCGGGATGGACGCTGTGATGAGATTCTGAATATTCAAGCCATGGGACTGAAGAAGCGTCTGGAGCACGTTCACGGACAGTACGCGGTGCTGGGAATTTCCGGGGGACTGGATTCCACTTTGGCTCTGCTGGTGACGGCCCGGGCCTTCGACATGCTGGGGCTGCCCAGAAAGCAGATTACTGCGGTGACCATGCCCTGTTTTGGCACCACGGACAGAACCTACCAGAATGCCTGTGAGCTGACCCGCTGCCTGGGAGCTACCCTGCGGGAGGTGGATATCCGGGAGGCGGTGACCACGCATTTCCGGGATATCGGCCAGGACGCCGGCACCCATGACGTGACCTATGAGAATTCCCAGGCCCGGGAGCGGACTCAGGTGCTGATGGACATTGCCAACCAGAAGAACGGGCTGGTGGTGGGCACCGGGGACCTGTCGGAGCTGGCTCTGGGCTGGGCCACCTACAACGGGGATCACATGTCCATGTACGGAGTCAACGCCTCTATCCCCAAGACTCTGGTGCGCCATCTGGTGCGCTATTGGGCGGATACCTGCGGGGAGGAGAAGCTCTCCGCCATCCTGCTGGATGTGCTGGATACCCCGGTGAGCCCGGAGCTTCTGCCCCCCAAGGACGGAAATATTGCCCAGAAAACAGAGGATTTGGTGGGCCCCTATGAGCTCCACGATTTCTTCCTGTACTATATGATGCGGGTGGGCTACGGACCGGCGAAGATTTACCGGGTGGCCCAGAAGGCCTTTGGGGGAACCTACGACAGGGAGACCATCTTAAAATGGCTGAAGAAATTTTACTGGCGCTTCTTCTCCCAGCAGTTTAAGCGCTCCTGTCTGCCCGACGGCCCCAAGGTGGGAAGTGTGGCCCTCTCCCCCAGAGGAGACTGGAGAATGCCCAGCGACGCCTGCGTCAGCGTGTGGATGGAGCAGCTGGAACAGCTGTAGGAGGTAAGCATGAACTACATGGATTTTCACTGCGATACTCTGGGCATGTTCGGAAAGGGACCGGATCAGGGGAATCTGTACGAAAATTCCGGGGCGGTGGATTTGAAGCGGATGAAGGAGGCCGGCTGCCTGGCGCAGTTTTTTGCCACCTTCCTGCCCCCGGCTGAGTGGCGGGTGAAAAAGGGCGGCCCGGCCAAGGATGAGGTTTTCCGGGATAATCTCTATCAGGGGTTGATGGGGGCCATTGGGGAGCACAGCCATATGGTGGGCTTTGCCAGAAGTTTCCGGGACTATGAGGAAAATAAAAAAGCGGGCAAAATCAGCGCCTTTCTCACCTTCGAGGATGGACGGATGCTGGAGGGCAGCCAGGAGAATCTGGAGCGCTTTTACGCTCTGGGCTACCGGCTGATTACCTTTACCTGGAATTTCGACAACTGTCTGGGTTCCGCGGCTTTGGCGGGAGATATGAGCACCCACAGCGCCGAAAAGGTGCCTGCCCGGGAATACGGCCTCACGGATTTTGGGAAAGAGACGGTGGAGCACATGGAGGAGCTGGGAATGATCGTGGACGTGTCCCACGGCTCCGACGCCCTGTTTTATGACGTGGCGGATGTGGCGAAAAAGCCCTTTATCGCCAGCCACTCCAATGCCCGGGCCCTGACCCCTTCCGCGAGAAACCTAAGCGATGAGATGCTGCGGGTTCTGGGGGAGCGGGGCGGCGTCACCGGCCTTAATTTCTGTCCTGGCTTCCTGGGACGGGATCTGGAGCATGAGGAGAGCACTGTGGCGCGCATCTGCGACCACATGGAGCATATTTTGGACGTGGCGGGAAGTGAGGCTCTGGTGCTGGGCTCCGACTGGGACGGATTTTCCGGGGAACTGGAGGTGACGGAGCCCCGGGCTCTGGAGCTGATTTTCCGGGAACTGGGCCGCCGGGGCGTATCCCACAGCCAGATAGAAAGGATTGCCTTCGGAAACGGTGAGCGGATTCTGCGGGAGCTTCTGTAAGAGAGCGGAGGGATGCCAGTTGACAACCATAATGATCATTGACGACGACCAGCATATTGGAAATATGCTGGAAGAAGTTCTTAACAAAGAAGGATACAAAGTCCTCCGGGCCTACTCAGGAACGGAGGCTTTGCTGCTTTTGGAAAAGGAGCGGCCAGATTTGGCGCTGCTGGATCTGATGCTGCCGGGACTCTCCGGGGAGGAGGTGCTCCCCAGGCTTCGGGGGATTCCGGTGATCGTTATCAGCGCCCGGGCGGATGTGGACAGTAAAGTGAAGCTTTTGCTGGGCGGAGCGGCGGACTATGTGACAAAACCTTTCCAAATTCGGGAGCTGCTGGCCCGGATAGCCGCCCGTTTAAGGGGAGGCTCTGGGGAAACAGTATTAGCCTGCCAGGAGCTGCGCCTGGATACCAGAACCCGGTCGGTGACCCTGCAGGACAGGGAGGTTAAGCTTACCCGGACAGAGTACGCCATTTTAAAGCTGCTCCTGCTGAATCCCCGGCAGGTGCTCACCAAGTCCCAGCTGCTGGAGGATATCAGCCAGGATACGCCGGACTGCACCGAGAACTCCCTGAAAATCCACGTGAGCAACCTGCGCCGGAAGCTGCGGGAGGCCGGGGAGGGCAGGGATTATATTGAGTCAGTCTGGGGAGTGGGCTTTAAGCTGCGCCAGCAGGAGAAGGGCTGAGAGAGCCATGGCCCTGCGGGCTTAAGCGGGGGAGGACTCGGATATTTTTACTGTTTCTTAACGGTTTTCTTTACCGGTTTCTTAAGGATTTTCTGGTAGACTGTCCATATCAGAAATAAGGAGGCAGAAGGATATGGAATATGTTCTTGAGACGGAGAATCTGAGTAAGCGCTATAAGCACTCCAAGGCTCTGGACGGACTGTCTATGCGGGTTCCCAAGGGAGCCATCTATGGCTTTGTGGGGAAGAACGGGGCGGGGAAGACCACGCTGATCAGGCTGATCTGCGGCCTGCAGGCCCCAACCTCTGGCAGTTATTCCCTGTACGGCAGAAAATACACGGAGCAGGGGGTGGCTAAGGCCCGGCGGCGCATGGGGGCTGTGGTAGAGTCACCGGCGGTGTATCTGGACCTGAGCGCCCGGGAAAATCTGAGGGAACAGTACCGGGTGCTGGGAATCCCCTCTGATGAGGGGATTTCTGAGCTGCTCAAGCTGGTGGATCTGGAACACACGGGCAGAAAGAAGGCCAGGGATTTTTCCCTGGGTATGCGCCAGCGGTTGGGAATCGCCGTGGCCCTGGCGGGCTCGCCGGATTTTCTGGTGCTGGATGAGCCGGTGAACGGGCTGGATCCCCAGGGCATCGTGGAGATGCGGGAGCTGATTTTGAAGCTGAACCGGGAGTACCAGATCACCGTGCTGATCTCCAGCCACATCCTGGATGAGCTATCCCGGCTGGCCACCTGCTACGGCTTCATCGACAGCGGCCGGATGGTGAAGGAGATCAGCGCTGACCAGCTGGAGAAGGCCTGCAAAAAATGCGTGCGCCTGAGGGTATCCGACGGCAGGCTCCTGGCCCGGAAGCTGGAGGAGCTGGGCCTGGAATACAGCATGGTCTCCGGGTCTGAGGCGGATGTGTTTGCTAAGGTGAACGTATCCCAGCTGACCCTGGCCCTCTCCCGGGAGGGATGCGAGGTCATTTCCTGGCAGGAGAGAGAAGAGAGCCTGGAGAGCTATTACATCAGCCTGGTGGGAGGTGAGGAGCATGCGTAAGCTGTTAGCTGCAAATTTCCTGAGGCTGAAGCGGGAGAAGGCTTTTCTGGCAGGGCTTCTCTTTATGCTGGCTGTGGGGATGTTATATCCCCTGCTCATCAGCTATAATAATGCCAAAGGGGCCTATCAAAATCACATAGACGACGGATTTTTCAGCTCCGCGGTGCTGATTGGGATTGTGCTGGCGGTGTTTGTGGGGCTCTTTGTGGGCACAGAGTACAGCGACGGCGCCATCCGCAACAAGATCCTGGTGGGCCACAGCAGGCGGGCGGTGTATCTGGCAAATCTGGTCACCTGTATGGCGGGAGGCTTCGCCCTCTGCGCGGCCTTCTATCTGCCCATGCTGGGTCTGGGATTGCCGCTGTTGGGCGGTTTTGAGATGGATATCCGCCGGGCGCTGCTGACGACGGCGGCCATATTTTTTCTCTCGGCGGCCTACGCCTCGGTGTTTACCCTGATTGCTATGCTCAGCCAGAATAAGGCGGTGACGGCGGTGCTATGCATTCTGACAGCGGTGATTTTCCTGGTGGTGGGTTTTCAGATTTACAACAGACTCTCGGAGCCTGAGGTGTATCCCAACTATGTCTATGAGGTGGGCGGCGCTGTGGGGGAGAGCGTGGAGATGGAAAATCCCCGGTATCTGAAGGGGGCCAAACGGCAGGTCTATGAGTTTTTCTTTGATTTCCTTCCCGGGGGCCAGTCGATTCAGTGCTTTTCACGGGAGACGGCCCATCCTCTGCGCCTTTCCCTCTATTCCGCGGTGGTGACGGCGCTGACCACAGCGGCGGGAATGGCGTTGTTTGAGAGGAAGGATCTGCGGTAGAAGAGTTCCGGAAAAGTTCCGGGAGAGCCCTGGGAGAGCGGAGGAAGAGTTATAGGAGAGAGGGATGGAGATTTGGCTGTGGGCGGCGGCGCTGATTCTGGCGGCGGTGTCAGTACTATTGCTGGTGAAGATTTATCTGCTGAGAAAGGGAGCCCGGGAAATCCGGTGCTCCCTTAAGGAGCGTATGGCCGGGGATGACGCCGGGGAGACCAATACCCTCATTGACCTCTCCACCAGGGACGGGGAGATGCGCAGATTGGCCCGGGAGCTGAATGGGCAGCTGATGGAGCTGAGGAGGCTGCGGCACCGTTTCCGGCAGGGAGACCGGGAGCTGAAGGGAGCGGTGGCCAACATTTCCCACGACCTGCGTACCCCGCTGACGGCCATCAGCGGCTACCTGGAGCTGTTGGAGCAGGGGGAGCACTCCCCGGAGGACTGCCGGTATCTGGCGGTGATCCGGGAAAGGGTGGAGCTTATGGGACAGCTGACGGAGGAGCTGTTCCGCTATTCCGTATTTTGGGCGGAGGACAGCGAGCTCTCCCCGGAGAGCATCAGCCTGAACCGGGCCCTGGAAGAGAGCGTCGCCGCCTTCTACGGGGCCCTGACGGGCCGGAACATAGAGCCGGTGATTGAGCTGCCCCGGGAGAAGGTGATCCGGCAGCTGGATCCGGCCGCCCTGTCCCGGATCCTCTCCAATCTGCTTTCTAACGCAGTTCGCTACAGCGACGGGGATCTGCATATCCGGCTGACCCCGGAGGGGAAGATCACCTTCTCCAACAGAGCCCCAGGGCTCAACCACCTGCAGGTGGAGCGGCTCTTTGACCGTTTCTACACGGTGGAGGCCGCCCGGAAATCCACAGGCTTGGGCCTCTCCATCGCCAGGAGCCTGGCGGAGCGGATGGGAGGCAGCTTAAGGGCGGAGTACCGGGAGGGGCGGCTGTGTCTGAGGCTCTGGTTTCCGGAGAAAAAGACAGAACATGCGCATGCCGCAGAAACCGGGCACTAAAATCTGCCGGGGGCCCATATCCGCGCGGCGGATATCGTATAATAAAACTCGCTGAGATATCGTTGAAACGAGGTGAATAGGCATGAACTACGCTATGCTTTACGATAAAAAGGAGCGGCTTGCGAAGAGCAGAGACAGCATCCAGCCGGAGGTGCTGGAGAGCTTTGAAAGAAGTTTTAACGTAGAGTATGCGCATAACTCTACCGCCATCGAAGGAAATACCCTGACACTGATCCAGACAAAGGCGATCCTGGAGGAGGGACTTTCCGTTGGAGGAAAGACACTCCGTGAGATCTATGAGGTGGCAAATCATGCGAAAGCCTTCGCTTTTACCAAAAAATGTGTGGCAGAGGGAAGGCCTTTGGATGAAGCAACAGCCAAAGATATCCATGCGTGGATGGCAATGGAAGAACCTCCCGTATGCTGATGAACTACCAGCTAATGTCAGGAGGCTTTCTCCCCGTTTCCATCGCAAAGGAAAGGCGGTTGGAATACTTTGACGCGCTGGAAGCTTATGCTGTAGGCAGAGATCGGAATCCGTTTGCGAAATGATCGCCGGGTTAGAGGAAAACCGGCTGGACGAATACCTCGCCATTGCCAGCGGACAAGTTACGGAGGAGGGGTCCCCAATACAGACGATGTGAATAAATAGTGGTGTATCAGGCCGCAGGAAAATACCTGCGGTCTTTCTTTGTTCTATAGATCAAAAAGCTCTCCGGGCAGGAGCGCACTGCGGTGGGAATGATTAACAAAAAGTAAATATTACTTGAACATTTCTCAAAAATTTGTGTAATACCATAGGGTCACATCAAACAAAGGAGGATTTTTAGATATGGAATTTCAATCCAGTAATTATACCATCTATCTTGTGACCGGAGCGGCCGGCTTTTTGGGAAGTCATGTGTGCGACGAGCTGCTGGAGCGCGGGGAGCGTGTCCGGGCTCTGGTGCTGCCGGGAGATAAATCGGCCAAATATATCCCGGAACCCGTGGAAATCGTAGAAGGAGACCTGTGCGATAAGGATTCCTTAGATGCCTTCTTTTCCCTTCCGGACAACTGCAGGAGCATAGTTATCCACTGCGCCAGCATGGTCACCACGGTTCCCGACTTTAACCAGAAGCTTTTGGATGTAAATGTGGGGGGCACAAAAAATATAATTGATCAGTGCCTGAACCATGCTGAATGTCAGAAAATGGTTTACGTCAGCTCCACCGGGGCGATCCCGGAGCTGCCCAAGGGAGAGAAAATCCGGGAAATTCAGGATTTTCGGGATGCGGAAGCGAATCCTCACATTGTGGGCTGGTATTCTAAAAGCAAGGCTATGGCCACCCAGGAGGTGCTGGACGCCTGCAGATGCCGGGGGTTAAATGCCTGCGTTGTCCATCCCAGCGGTATTCTTGGCCCCAAGGATTACGCCGTGGGACAGGTGACAGGCACCGTGCTGAAAATCATGAGCGGACAAATGTCCGTGGGCATGGGCGGATCCTTTAACCTCTGTGACGTGCGGGATCTGGCCCGGGGCTGCGTGGCCGCCGCCGACAAAGGGCAGGCGGGGGAATGCTATATTTTGGGAAATGAAGAGGTTACCTTGAAGGAGCTCTGCAAAATGCTTCATGATTTCAGCGGCTGCAAAACCCCCTGGCTCTATCTCCCTTTGGGCCTGTCTTATAAGCTGGCAGCCAGGATGGAGAAGCGGGCGGCTGGAACCGGGGAAAAGCCGCTGATGACGAAATTCGCCGTTTATAATTTGGAGCGAAATAACTCCTTTGACTACAGCAAGGCCCAGCGGGAATTAGGCTACCGCACAAGGCCCTATGCGGAAACCCTGAGGGATATGGCGCAGTGGCTGATGGAAGGCGGATACCTGCCAAATCTTAAGCAGGAAGCAAAGGCGGCCCTGATTTAACTTTTATCTTAGAAGGAGACATAAAGATGAACATCAAACAATCCTTATCAAAAGCAGCGCTTTCCGGTGCGATGAATTATATTTCCGGCGATCCCCAGAAAAATTTGCCAAAGCTTCTTTCGGTGATCGAGGGGTTAGGCTGGGATAAACGGCAGACCCAGGTATTCCATCAGATTTTGGATGCCCCGGACAACGTCTGGCATAAATATGTGATGGACCTCTGGCGGGATGTGGACGAGGAAATTCTGAAAGCCATATTCTGCAATTTCGGTCTGAATGCCACGCTGTTTGGTATGCGGGAACAGGAAAAATATGCGAAAAAGTATGGCTGCAATATTCCCTGGGCAATTCTTATGGATCCCACCTCAGCCTGCAATCTCCACTGCACCGGGTGCTGGGCGGCGGAGTACGGAAACAAGCTGAATCTCTCCTACGAGGAGATGGACAGCATCGTAAGGCAGGCCAACCAGCTGGGGTGCTATTTCTTCCTTTTCACCGGCGGGGAACCCCTGGTGCGGAAAAGAGATATCCTTCGCCTGTGTGAGGAGCACTCGGACTGCCAGTTCACGGCATTTACCAACGCTACGCTTATTGATGAGGAGTTCGCGGATGAAATGCTGAGGGTAAAAAATTTCATCCCGGCAATCAGCGTAGAAGGCTTTGAGGAATCCACAGATTTCCGGCGGGGGAAGGGCACCTTTAAGCGGATTGAAAAGGCTATGGCCATCCTGAGAGAAAAACGGCTGCCCTTCGGGCTTTCCTGCTGCTATACCAGCAAAAATGTTGAGGTTATCGGCAGCGAGGAATATTTTGACCAGATGATTGCCTGGGGCGCTAAGTTCTGCTGGCTGTTTACGTATATGCCGGTGGGAAAGGAGGCTGTGCCGGAACTGATGGTTTCTGCTCCGCAGCGGAAGTTTATGTATGAGCAAGTGCGGAAATTCCGTGAGAGCAAGCCTATTTTTACTATGGATTTCTGGAACGACGGAGAGTATGCGGGGGGCTGTATCGCCGGAGGACGCCGCTATCTGCACATTAACGCCAACGGAGATATGGATCCCTGCGCGTTCATCCATTATTCTGACTCTAACATCCGGGAAAAAACTCTGCTGGAGGGCCTGCGCTCCCCCTTATTTATGGCCTACCACCGCAATCAGCCCTTTTCCGGCAATCTGCTGCGGCCCTGTCCGCTCCTGGATAATCAGGGGGCTCTGGCTGAGATGGTAAGGGAGTCGGGAGCACGCTCCACCGATCTGCAGAATCCGGAGGATGTGGATGAATTAACGGGCAAATGTATTTCTGCCGCCGACCAATGGAAACCGGTGGCGGATGAGCTCTGGCGATGCTCCGGTCATTGCTGTGCGACGCCTGTTTCCTGAGGATAAGGCCCCGAGTATCCCGGCCATTAAAGCTTGGTTACTATGAAAGACGACCCAAAAGCAAAAATTTCTGCTTCATTATGCGGAAATTTTTGTTTTTGGGTCTTTTTTTCGCGCGGCTGTCTCACGCCCCGTAGGCCGCCGCCTTGGCCAGGGCCAGGTGGATGGCCTCCAGCAGAAGCTGGGAGGTGTATTTGTTATCGCTCTCGTAGGTTAAGTCCTCCAGGGACTGGGTGGCGCATATCTGATCGGCCAGATTTTCCAGGGCCGGTTCCATCAGGGGGTACATGGCTGCGGCGGATTCGCTCAAGTTCACCAGGGAGATGGAGTTGATATGGTCGGAATCCACAGTGACCTGCACGTCAAAGGTATTGTCCTGCAGCTGGATGGAGGAGGTATAGACGCCGGGCACATACTTCGCCGGGGACGCAGAGGCAGCGCCTGCGGTCTCTTCTGCTTTCTTGGGCCCGAACATAAAAACCAGCAGCAGAATCAACAGGATTCCCAGAGCCAGAAGGACAGCGGTATAGATCACTTCCTTCATATGTAATACGACGATTTTGGTTTTTGAACTCATACGCACACTCCTTTTTCCGTTCTCTATATAGCATATTAGGGGGCCTGGAAAAATATGCCGCGGGGCACAAAGATTGTGAGCCAGGGGTGACAGGGGGCAAAAATCATACTATAATAGCACCAGAACCTTGCGTGAACGCTGATGCAAAAGAAAAGGGAGGCGGGGAAGACCGCCGGAAAGGAAGAGCTATGGCGCTGCAGCTGATTTTGGGAAATGCCGGGGCGGGAAAGTCCCGCAAGCTATACGAAGAACTGATTCAGGAATCCCTGGAGCACCCCAGGAACCAGTATCTGGTGCTGGTGCCGGAGCAGTCCACCATGCAGACCCAGAAGGAACTGGTTCAGCTGCATCCGGCCAAGGGGCTTTTAAATGTGGATGTGCTGAGTTTCAAGCGGCTGGCCTACCGGATTTTCCAGGAGGCGGGGGGACAGATGCGGCCCCTGCTGGAGGAGACGGGAAAAAGCCTGGTGGTTCAGCGGGTGGCCCAGGAGCAAAAGGGAAATCTTGGCTTTCTGGGCAGCCAGATGAAAAAGCAGGGCTATATCCATGAGATGAAATCCCTGATTTCCGAGCTGCAGCAGTATGAGGTGGAGCCGGAAATGCTGGGGCAGCTGGAGGAGCTGGCCCAGAAAAAGCCTCTGCTGCAGCAGAAACTGGCGGATGTGCAGGTGATTTACCGGGCCTACCGGGAATTCCTCTCCCAGCGGTTTATGACCGGGGAGGAGGTGCTGGACGCCGCCGCCCGCCGGGCGGAGGAATCCGGCTATCTGCGGGGAGTCTCTGTGCTTCTGGACGGATTTACGGGATTTACGCCGGTGCAGCATGGGCTTTTGGTAGAGCTCTTAAGGCTATGCCCCAAGGTGACCGTAATTTTGACCTTGGACGACCGGGAGGATCCCTACCGCCGGCAGGGCCCCCACAAGCTGTTTTCCCTGACCCTGGAGACCATCCACACCCTCATCCGGCTGGCCCGGGAGGCGGGAACGGAAATCCTGCCGGAGCGGTGGATCAAGGGCGGGCCGGGGCGGTTTAGCCAGGCACCCTCCCTGGCCTTCCTGGAGCGGCAGCTGTTTCGCTACGGCAGGGCAGCGTGGAAGGAGGCCCCTGGGGAAATTCATCTGTGGGCCGCAGCTAACCCCCTGGCGGAGATGCGGGAGATCGCCCGGAAAATCCGGGAGCTGGTGCGGGTGCGGGGCTGGCGCTACCGGGATGTGGCGGTGGTGACGGCGGATCCGGAGACCTACAAAAGCTGGGTGTCCCGGGCTTTCGAGGAGTGCGGGATACCCTATTTCCAGGATGAGAAGCACGCGGTGCTTTTGAATCCCTTTGTGGAGTATATCCGGGCGGCCGTGGACATGGTGGTTCAGAACTTCCGCTATCCCGCGGTATTTCGTTACCTGCGCTGCGGCCTGTCGGGGCTTGCGGAGGAGGAAACGGATGCGCTGGAAAACTATGTCATCGCTCTGGGCATTCAGGGGCTTAATCAGTGGAGAGAGCACTGGGTGCGCAGATACCGGGGGCTGGAGGAAGCCCAGGTGGAGGAAATTAATAAAATCCGCGAAAAATTTCTGGGGACAGTGGAGGAGTTCGCAGTCAACCTCAAGAAAAAAAACAATACAGTGGAGGACTATACCAGAATCCTCTATGAATTTTTAAAAAAAGGGCAGCTGGAGCGCCAGCTGGCCCTTCGGGAACAGGAATTTGCCCAGGCCGGGGAAGCCGGTCTGGCCCGGGAGTACGCCCAGATTTACGGCATTGTCATGGAGCTTTTTGACAAGCTGGCCGGGATACTGGGAGAGGAGCAGCTGACCCTGACGGAATACCAGCAGCTTCTGGAGGCGGGGCTTTCCGAGGCACAGGTGGGCATCATTCCGCCCCAGGTGGATCAGGTGCTGGTGGGCGATATGGAGCGCACCAGGCTGGGGGAGATCAAGGCGCTGTTTTTTGCCGGAATGAACGAGGGACTGATTCCCCGCCAGGCAGGGCGAGGGGGAATCCTCTCGGAGGGAGACCGGGAATTTCTGAAGGATGGCCCGGCGGCCCTGGCCCCCACGGCCCGGGAGCAGCTGTACACCCAGCGGTTCTACCTGTACCTGAGCCTCACCAGGCCCAGCCGGGAGCTGTATCTCACCTATGCCCGCAGCACCGCCGGCGGGGAGGCTCTGCTGCCCGCCTACCTGGTGGACACCATCCGCCAGCTGTTTCCGCGGCTGACTGTCCGGCGGCTGCTGGAGGCGGGGGAACCGGAGAGCCCAGCCGACGAGCCAAAGAGAGAAGGCCAGAAGCCGGAGCGCCCCGCCGGGGAGCCCGAGAGCGCGGGCCAGGAGTCGGAGAGCCCAGCCGGCGAGCCAAAGAGAGAAGGCCAGGAGCCGGAGCATCCCGCCCAGGAGCTGGAGACCCTGGTGTCGGGGCTGCGCCGGGCGGCGGAAGGGGAGGCAGACGACCAGTGGAAGGAGCTTTTTGCCTGGTATCTGCGCAGTCCCCAGTATGAATCCCTGGCGCGCCGGATGGCCCAGGCGGCTTTCCTGGAGAAGCCCCAGGATCATCTGGGCCGCCAGGTGGCCCAGGCACTGTACGGGAAAACTCTGGTGAACAGCGCCACTCGGCTGGAGAAATTTGCCGCCTGCGCCTTCGCCCACTTCCTTCAGTACGGTCTGCAGCTGCAGGAGCGGCAGGTCTATGAATTTAAGGCCGCGGATATGGGAAATGTGATGCACCAGTCCCTGGAGCGCTTTGCCCTTCATCTGCGGGAGGAAGGCCTGCGCTGGCGGGATCTGGAGCCGGAGAAACGGGAGGAGCTGGCGGAGCGAAGCGTGGAGGAGATCATCCATGATTACGGCAACACGGTTCTGCACAGCACCGCCCGGAGGGAGTACCAGATCCGCCGGATCAAGCGGATTCTGAAGCGGACGGTCTGGGCCCTGCAGGAGCAGCTGCGCTGCGGGGACTTTGAGCCCGGGGGCTTTGAAATTTCCTTCTCCATGGAGGAGGATCTGCGGGCGGTGAATTTCGCGCTGACCCCGGAGGAGCGGCTGAAGCTCACCGGAAGAATCGACCGGGTGGATATTTGCCAGGAGAAGGAGCGGGTACTGGTGAAGGTAATTGATTACAAATCCGGAAATAATTCCCTGGATCTGGTGGCTCTGTACCACGGGCTGCAGCTGCAGCTGGTGGTGTACTTAAACGCGGCCCTGGAGCTCTCGGAGCGGGAGTACCCCGGAAAAGAGGCTGTCCCCGCAGGGATTTTCTACTATCGGATGCAGGATCCCATGATGAGCGGCCAGGAGCAGGAGGGGGAGGAGGAGCTTAAGCAGAGAATCTTAAAGGAGCTGCGGGTCAACGGCCTGGTATCCAGCGACCCGGAGATCATCGGAAGGCTGGACCGTCAGCTGGCGGGACAGACTGGAAGCTCCCAGGTGATTCCTGTGTCCTACAATAAGGATCAGAGCCTTTCCAAGACCTCTTCGGCCGTGTCCCGGGAGAAATTCGCGGCCCTGTCCCGGTTTGTGGAGAGGAAGCTTCGGGAGCTGGGAGGCCGGATCCTGGAGGGGGAGGCAGAGCTGAACCCCTATCAGCTGAAGGAGAAGAAAGCCTGTACTTTTTGTCCCTACCAGGGGGTCTGCGGCTTTGACGAGCGGATACCGGGATTTTCCCTGCGGCGGCTGCGCTCCTATGAGGATCAGGAGCTGTGGCAGGCCCTGGATCAGGAGGTGTGAGTATGAGTGTAAAATGGACAGAAGAACAACAGCAGGTCATCGACCTGCAGGACAGAAATATCCTGGTCAGCGCGGCGGCAGGCTCGGGCAAGACGGCGGTGCTGGTGGAGCGGATCCTGCAGAAAATCATCCGTCCCCAGAAGCCCCTGGATATTGATCAGCTTCTGATTGTGACCTTCACCCGGGCGGCGGCGGGGGAGATGCGGGAGCGGCTGCTGAAGGCTCTGGAGAGCCGCCTGGCGGCGGAGCCGGAGAATGAGCATCTGCAGAGGCAGAGTGCCCTGATTCACCACGCCCAGATTACCACCATAGACGGGTTCTGCGCCCATGTGCTGCGGAATTATTTTCACACCATCGGCCTGGATCCCGCCTACCGGACGGCGGACGAGGGGGAGCTGAAGCTTCTGAAAGCAGAGACCGTGCAGGAGGTGCTGGAGGAGGCCTACGCCTCAAAATCCCCGGAGTTTGAGCACTTTGTGGAGTGCTACGCCCAGGGCCGGGAGGACGGCAACCTGGAGGAGATGATTCTGCGGCTCTATGAATTTTCCATGAGCTATCCCTGGCCCCAGGAGTGGCTGGAGGACTGCCGGAAAACCTACCAGGCAGAAAGCTGGGAGCAGATAGAGGCTTCCTCCTGGATGGCGTGCCTGGCGCAGGAGGCGGACAGGCTGCTGGGGGAAGCCCTGGAGATTACCCGGGAGAGCCTGACTATTGCCGGGGAGCCGGAGGGCCCCTGGATGTACCAGGAGGCGCTTCAGCAGGACGCGGCCCTTCTGGGAGAAATTTCCGGGTGCTCCTCCTACGGGGAGCGGGTTCGCCTGCTTTCTCAGGTGAAATACGCCCGGCTCTCCGCCAAGAAGGATCCCAACGTCTCCCAGCGAAAGAAGGAGCAGGTGAAAGGAAACCGGGACCGGGTAAAGGAAATCTTAAAAGGGCTCACGGAGCAGTTTTACTATGGGGATCAGGAGTCGGTGCTGGCAAACATTAAAAACTGCGCCTCCCCGGTGGGAACGCTGGTGGAGCTGACTAAAGAATTTTCCCGGGCCTTTGCCCAAAAGAAGCGGCAGAAAAATCTCCTGGATTTTGCGGATATGGAGCATTTTGCTCTGGAGATTTTGGTGGAGAAGAAGGATGGCCAGGTGGTGAGAAAGCCTGCGGCCTTGGAATTTTCCGCCCAATTTGAGGAAATTCTGATCGACGAGTACCAGGACAGCAACCTGGTGCAGGAGCTTTTGCTGACCAGCGTCTCCCGGGCGGCGGAGGGACATCACAATATCTTCATGGTGGGGGATGTGAAACAGAGCATCTACCGGTTCCGTCTGGCCCGGCCGGAGCTTTTTATGGAAAAATACGACACCTACAGCACCGAGGGCGGGGAGGAGCAGCGGATTGACCTGCACCGGAATTTCCGCAGCCGCCGGGAGGTGCTGGAGAGCGTAAACTTCCTCTTTGAGCAGTTTATGACCCGGGGACTGGGGGGCGTGGAGTACGACGCGGGCGCGGCCCTGTATCCGGGGGCAAAGTTCGCCCCCCTGGAGGGGGAGGAGTCCCCGGAAAAGGAGAGGACTGCGCAAGGGGAGCCAGCGGGAGAACATTCCGAAGAAGAGAGCTCTGCCTCAACGCTTCATGCGGCGGAGGTGCTGCTGGTGGAGAAGGACGGGGAGCTGGTGAACGAGGATGAAAACGCCACGGCCATGGAGCTGGAGGCCCGGGCGGTGGGCAGCCGCATCCGGCAGCTGGTGGGGCACCAGCCCGTCTGGGACAAGGAGCTGGAGGCTTACCGGCCGGCCATGTACCGGGACTGCGTGATCCTGCTGCGCAGCATTTCCGGCTGGGCGGAGACCTTCGGCCGGGTGCTCCAGGGCATGGGTATTCCCTCCTACAGCTCCCAGCGCACCGGATATTTTTCCGCCCAGGAGGTGGTGACGGTGCTGAACTACCTGCGGATCTGCGACAACCCCCTGCAGGATATTCCCCTGGCGGCGGTTCTGCGCTCCCCCTTCGGGGACTGCAGCGCCCGGGAACTGGCCCTCATCAGAAACTATACCCCGGAAGGGCCCCTCTACGGCGCCCTGCGCCGGTACGCCGAGCCCGGGGAGGAAGAGACAGAAGAAAGGCCCATCGGCCGGGAGAGAGCCCTTCAGGAAAAGCTGGGGGCCTTTCTCCTCCAGTATGACCGCCTGCGGGCCCGGGTGCCCCATACGCCCATCCACCAGCTGATCCAGGAAATCTTAGATGAGACCGGCTACGGGAAGATTGCGGCCGCCATGCCCGCCGGTGAGCAGCGCCGGGCCAACCTGGAGATGCTTCTGGAGCGGGCGGTGGAGTTTGAGAGCACCAGCTACCGGGGCTTATTTAACTTTGTCCGCTACATTGAGCATCTGCAGAAATACCAGGTGGACTTCGGCCAGGTGAATGTGGCCGGAGAGCAGGAGGACACCGTGCGGATCATGACCATTCACAAGAGCAAGGGACTGGAGTTTCCCATTGTCTTTGTCTCCGGCTTGGGGAAACGCTTCAATTTGACCGATGCCAACAGCAGCCTGGTGCTGCACCCGGATCTGGGCATCGGCGCCGAGAGCATCCACCCGGAGCTGCGGGTGAAGGCGCCCACCCTGGTGCGCCAGGTGATCCGGCGGCAGACGGTGCTGGAGAGCCTGGGGGAAGAGCTGAGGGTCTACTACGTGGCCTTCACCCGGGCCAAGGAAAAGCTGATTCTCACGGGAACCATTGACCGGCTAAAGCGCCGGGTGCAGGCCCTGGAGGCGCTGGGAAGGCGAACCGACAGGCAGCTGTCCTACGGAACCTTAGAGAAGGCCCGGATGGCCTGGGACTGGATTTTGCCGGCCCTGGCCCGACATCGGTCCTTTGACGAGCTGCTGGAGCGCTATGAGCTGCCCCGGGGGCAGGACAATCCCCTGCGCCAGGCGCCGGGGGAGTTTGTCATCCGGGTAATCCAGGCGGAGGATCTGGTCTGGGATCAGGTGGAGAATCAGCTGGCCCGCAGGGAGCGGCGGGAACAGATACTGCAGCTGGATCCGGAGAAGGTCTATAACGCAGAGAAGCGCCGGCAGCTGACAGAGCGATTTTCCTACGTTTATCCCCACCGGGGGGACGGGGAGATTCCTGTAAAATTGACCGTGTCCCAGTTGAAGGGGGCCAGGCTCCCGGAGGAGGACAGCCAGGAGCTGTATCCAAAGCCTCGCAGGGAGGAGCCCCAGGTGCCTTCCTTCCTGCGGGAGGATACGCCCCTTAAAGGGGCGGACCGGGGAACCGCCTACCATAGGGTTTTGGAGTGTCTGGACTTCACCAGGGCTTCCAGCCAGGAGGAAATTAAAGAGCAGCTGGCTGCCCTGCGCAGCCAGGAGAAGCTGGAGGAGGCGGTCTATAAGACCGTGCGCCCCCGGGAGCTTCTGCGGCTGACGGATTCCCCTCTGGGCCGGCGGATGGCGTCTGCCCAGAGCCGGGGAGACCTGGTGCGGGAGCAGCCCTTCGTGCTGGATATCCCCGCCTCGGAGCAGAATCCCCAGTGGAGCAGCCAGGAGACTATTCTCATCCAGGGAGTGATGGACGCCTATTTCTATGAGGATGGGGAGCTGGTACTGGTGGACTATAAGACGGATTTTGTGCAGCGGGGCCAGGAGCAGCAGCTGGCGGACACCTACCGGAAGCAGCTTTTGTACTACGCCCAGGCCCTGGAGCGGCTGACGGGGATGAGGGTGAAGGAGAGGATTTTGTATTCCTTCGGCGCGGGGAAGGCGCTGAGGGTATAAAAAATCCAGCGGATACAAGGGCTGGCGAAACGGGCATAATGAAAAAAATCCCGGTATATCTATGCAGGATAAGTACAACTGCATAAATATGCCGGGATTTTTATAAGTAGCTGCAGCTTAATCGATGCACTCTTTAAAAATAATCTGACTGTCGATGAGAAGCTCCTTGGGCGGAACGGTTTTAGAGGTCAGATATTGAAATACCACATTGACCGCCTGATACCCCTGCTCCTGCTGGGACTGGGTGATGATCACATCAATGTCGCGGTTCAGGAGAGCTTTTTTGGATTGGGGCGATAAATCGTAAAATATGGTTGTATACTTTCGGTTTACCCTTTGCATACAGGAGAGAAATACATCCAGATCCCCACAGTAGATAATATATTGAACCTGTGGATAGGCGTTCAATTCCTTTTGTATGGTTAAGATATCATGGTCAGGTATATTTTCCAGTTCGACAATTTTTTCCAGTGTTAAAGTCGGGGGAATTGCTTTAAAATATTCTATGATCCCCTCTTTTCTTAAATTATTGCCCAGCACTTTGCTGGAGGGTAAAAGAGCGATAACCTTGCCGCAGCCCTGGGATAAACGGTCTACCAACATTCCGGCCATCCGTCCCGTCCGATAGCTGTCACAGTGGATGGCGGACAGGCAGGGTACCCGGTTAAGATAGCTGTTTAAAAAAACTACCGGAAAATTTTCTTTGTGCAGCTGTCGAATCCTTTTGGCAATTAACGGGGAATTGATGGGCACAAGAACAATGGCGTTAGCTCCCTCGGCTATAGCCTGGTCAATGAGAGACAGCTGAATAGAGACGTCAAAGTCCTTGCCGAAATACAGCTGCAGCGATACGCCGTAATCCTTTATTTTTTTTTCTGCTCTGTGGATACCCTTGAGCACATCATCCCAGAACTCATTTCCGGAAACATGAAAAATCACGGCGATCTTATATTTGCGGCTTCTGTTTACCAGGCCGGAGGCAATTTTGTTGGGGTGATAATCCATCTCCTTGGCCAGCTGGCGAATGTGCTCAGCCACCTGCGGATTTATGCGATCCCGATTTTTTAAAGCTCTCTCCACGGTCCCGATCGATACCCCGGCGGCCATGGCAATATCTTTTAACGTTGTAGGCATAAATTTCCTCCTAGC
>DVHU01000060.1 GCA_018711815.1 Candidatus Egerieimonas intestinavium | reverse complement strand
TACTCCGTATCCAGCTTCACCACTTCCTCAAAGTCCTTGATATTGCTCCTTCCGCTCACCTGCCACATGCCGGTGATTCCCGGCTTGATGGCCATCCGCTTCCGGTGGTGCAGCTCATACTTCTCCCACTCATCCAGGGTCGGCGGCCGGGTTCCCACCAGGCTCATCTCCCCTTTCAGTACGTTCCAAAACTGAGGCAGCTCATCCAGGGACGTGTTTCGGATGAAATGGCCGATCCCCTTGATGATCCGCGGGTCGTTCTCCATCTTGAACATCCGGCCGTCCTTACAGTCATTCTGGGCCATCAGCTCCTTCTTCCTCTCCTCCGCGTCCATGTACATGGAGCGGAACTTGTAGATGCGAAACAGCTTGCCGTTCTTCCCCACTCGCTTCTGGGAAAAGAATACCGGTCCCGGGGATTTCAACATGATGGCCGGTCCCACAAAAATGGTCACGATTCCGGTCAGCACCAGCCCCACCAGCGCTCCCAGGATATCCAGCGCCCGCTTGCAGAATAACTGGCGGGTGGTGGCGGTGGTGGCCGTACTGGTCAGCACCGTGTAGCCGCCCAGGCGCTCCACGCTCTGGCTTCCGCCTAAAAACAGCTTGTCCACCAGCTTTAGGTGCACTGTCACGCCCATCTCCCAGCAGCCGCAGATGATTCGCGTGATTTCCGTATTCCCACTCACATAGTCCAGGAATACCCCGTCCACCCAGTTGGTTCTTATGTACTCCAGCACGCTCCTGGCGTCCGCCACGATGGGAAATCCGGCAACCTCGCCGGAGGAACCTTTCTCCTGAGCCTTAACTGTGCCTGCCTGCTCTGTTGCTCCTTTTCCAGCGACCCTGTTCTCTTCGCTGGCAAAACTTTTCTTCTCTGCTTCTCCTTTGCCTGCGGCCATGTCCTCCCCGCTGGCAAACTCCTCCCCTCCATCCAAAAGCGACACCCCCTGCACCTTCAGGTGCCCGAAGTTATTCTTCTGGATACTTTCCAGTATGGCCTCCGCCTGGGATTCTCTGGCTACCACCAGGAGGCTTCGCTTGCCTCCATTGGCTTTCCCCCGCCTCAGCAGACGGTTCTTCCACAGGCAGCGGATCAGGTAGGTCAGCAGCAGGTACAGGCACCACATGGTCAGAAAAATCATCCGGGAATAGTGGTCCACACTCTTCATCAGGTATAAGGCCAGCAGAGAGAGCAAAACCACCAGGGAGGTGTGAATAAAGGCCGCCTTGAATTCCTTTAGGTATCCCCTTCGAAGGATGCTCCGATAACTCTCATTGAACAGGGCAACCACCAGGTTCACCAGCAGCAGCACCCCGGCCATCACCGCATACAGCCGCCCCAGCACCACGCCGGCGCCCAGGCTGTTCCGCAGCAGATACGCCAGCACCAGACTTACCTCCATACAGATGACGTCGAATATCAGGAAATCCAGATGCTTTACCCAGCTGTTCCCGTTGCTTCGTTCCATGTACTCCCCACCTCAACAACAACTTGCAAGCAGTCCCGCCAGCCCTGCTCTTCACCAATGGCCGTACATAAAAATATCCTGCACCACCCCAGCTTACTGGCTTTTAGGGAAAAGCAGGTTTCACGGCACTTGAGCACAAGACTCGCCTTTGGGATTTGGGCCAGACGGTTTTCGTAAAATATTCACCTTCACGAAAATGCTTTACTTGCTAAAATTAATTATATCATAATTTTTACATCATAGAAATTATAGCATATTCTTAAGAAAAAGCAAGTAAAGATCGCATTTTGATATAAATAACAATGGTAATGTACATTTTGTCCCTTCCTTCCCCCTTTTTCGCGGCGAGGAGCCCAAAAGTTATGTGTAATCAAGTTTTGTTCATAATTAATATCTGTTATTTTATCGTTCAATTTGGAATATAGTGGAAATTCAGAAAGAATTTTTTTCCTCCAATGGGAAAAGGTTACTGGGCGCAAGAGAAAATGCGCATCAACTAGAAAGAAAAATTTTTTATTTTTCAACACAGGAATACCCTTCCTGCAAGTGCCCTGCGAGGCACTTGCGGGAAGGGCGCTTAACCTCCAATATGCGCAAACAAATTTTAGCTTACAGAGTATCTCCCCATCACAGCTCCGACTCAAAGGCTGCCCGGTCGGTTTTGACCTGAAGCAGCACGCTGTCCCCGCGGGTCAGGAAAAATTCCGCTTTGCCGGAGACATTTTCCCCAATCTTCCGGCTCATGGCTCCATTGCAGGGGGCGTACAGAAATTTTCTCTCCGGCTCCAGACATTTGGCGGTCAGCCGGTATCTGCCCTGCCGTATGACAAGCTCCTGGTTCATATTCTCTATGACAGCGCCCAGATAGGTGGCAAATCGGTATTCCTTTTCGCCCAGGCGCACAAGCCCGATGGTCCCCATGAAGCGGCAAGGGCCCAGGGGGATCTTGGCCGCCGCCAGCATCAGAGAGCCCTTTCCTTTCAACGGGCTTTCCGAAACATCATCCCCCTGGAAGCTATCATCCTCCAAAAAATGCTGCGTCCATACATACCGTTGGGGAAAGGATGTGCCGCTGTCTCCTTCCATGTAGCCCAGCCCCCGGCGAAAGCTCAGCTGATGGCTGCCAATACTCAGCTGACCGTTGACCTCATGGAGCATGCTGTACACAGCATGGCGGCACTCCATCCGGGGAAGGTACTGAAAGGGCCCCATGATGTCATGGGCTGGCCGGGCAAAGGGCCCAAAGCGCAGGCTTCCCCGGATGGCGGTCTCTCCGGCCTGCATGTTCAGGCGGATTCCTTTTTCCGAAAATACATTTTCCCCTATGCACATCAGCAGCCCTTTTGCGCTGATCCGGAACTGCTCTGCCGGATATTCCTGATCCCAGGCGCCTTTCTCCGTGATCACCTGGATTGAGCAAGTCTGCTTTCCCTCTGACAGGTGAATGGCCGGTATGACCGCCGCTGTTCCCTCCTCCGACTGGCACCGAAAATACCACCCGTAGAAATAAATTTTCCTGTCCTTACTTTTCACAGCCTATTCCCTCCTGGGCCGGTCCGTCCAGCAGATTTCCCCGGTAATCAAATCTGGAGCCGTGACAGGGGCAGTCCCAGGTTTTCTCCTGGGAATTCCAGGCCAGCTGACAGCCCATGTGGGGGCAGCGAGGATTTACCAGAAAAAGCTCCCCCGTTTCCTTTCTATAGGCTCCCCGTTTCTTTCCCTCAAATTCAACCAGCTGACCGCACTCGGCGCCCAGCTCCCGGACGTTTTTTTCCGGCAGCTGAAAAACTCTCTTGGCCAGGCCTTTCGCCGCCTCCGCCCCGTCCCGCAGGATCTGCGGCAGCTCCCCGGCGGAAAAACGCTCCGGGGAAAAGATTTCTTCATAGGGATTCCCCAGGCCGCAGATCATATCCCGCAGAATCATGGAAGCTGCCATGGCTGAGGTCATGCCCCATTTCTGAAAGCCTGTGGCTACAAACCAGTTGGGCTCCCCGGAAGAGTAACGGCCGATATAGGGAATCCGGTCCGCGGGCATACAGTCCTGGGCCGCCCAGCAGGCCGCCTCCCGGCTGTCCGGGAAGAACTGACCGGCGGCCTTCCTTAGCCCTTCCAGTCCGCCTCCCGGGACTTCCTCCCCCGTCCGGTGTCCACCCCCTCCCAGCAGCAGGTATTTCCCGTATTGCCGGAAGGAATAGGCATTCCTTCCCTCTCCGATATACATGCCCTCCAGAGGCACCGTCCCCTCCAGGGCCAGCACATAGGAGCGCTGCTGGTGCATTCTGGCAAAATACAGCCCGGGAAAATTGATGAAAGGATAGTGGGAAGCAAAGATGATCTTGGGAGCAGCGACTGTGCCCCCGGGAGTGACCACCCGATCCCTTTCCACCTTTTTCACCGGCGTGTGCTCGTAGATGGTCAGCCAGCTGCTCAGGGCCTTTACAAATTTCAGCGGGTGGAACTGGGCCTGTCCCGCAAAGCGCACCGCTCCTGCATGGGGAACCGGCAGAGGAACCTGCTCCACCAGCTCCGCTGCAATGTCCAGCTTTTTGGCTGCCTTCTCCTCGGCCTGGAGTTTTTCCAGATTCTGCGAATACACATAGGAAGCGGTCTCCTGAAAATCGCAGGGAATCCCCTCCTGAAGAATGATCCTTCGATATTCCTCCAGAGCCCTTTGGTTGGCCTGAAAATACTTCTTCGCCTTTTCCTTTCCCTTGGCCTTCAGCAGGGCATCGCAAAGCATCCCGTGCTGGGCGGTGATCTTTGCGGTGGTGTTCTGGGTCTGGCCGCCGGCGATCCGCCCCGCCTCCAAAACCACAGTCTTCTGTCCTGCCTGCTGCAGCTGCCAGGCGATCAGAAGCCCCGCCATCCCGCCTCCGATGACAGCCACATCAGCGCTGATGTTTTCAGCCAGCTGAGGCCTCCCTTCAATCTGGCAGGTTTTTCTCCAAATAGATTCCATAGCTGCCTCCCTAATGGTTTTACTTATAACATTTCCTGGAGGCGCCTTTTTATTCCTTTATGAGCCAATAGCGTCGGTGTACTGCCCCTTGTACACCGACGCCATTGATAAAATATAATTATTCTATTCTGTCTGATCATCTATAGTCTTCGCAATCAGCCTGTCAAAATCACTCTGATAAGTTCTATCCTGCAAAATCCGAAACTTTTCAAATTCTTTCTCAGCAAAAGCTTTAGCAATTGCAGCAGTCACTTGGCCTTTATCGTGCAAAATTTCTTCTTCGTTAAGCTGCAGAAATGCATCCAACCGCTTGACCCAATCGGACATGTACATGATATTCCCCCGGCGTGCCTGGCGCTCAGCATAGTCTAAATACATATTAACGATCTCGTTTAGACTGCGCATTTCCTTTTCGTTTAGATAGTTCTTGGCAACGGTGACATCTGCTTTGCGGATGCGTCCTTTGGGGGCGTTTTTCCATGTAGTCAGCCCCATATTGGGCTTGCTACTGTCGGCACGTCCATATACAATCTCAGCCGCAGTATGATGAGTTACAGCATAATGAAGCTTATTTTGCACTGTCGCAAAAAACTCCTTAGTGATAGGACTTTCTACATCATAATCGGCACTGCACTGGGAATAGATATCTGTGATTTTTTATGAAAATCTTCGCTCACTAGCCCGAATGTCCCGAATGCGCTCCAATTGCTCTTCAAAATAGTCCCTACCAAAAAAGTTTTCTGGTTCCCGCAAACGAGCATCATCCATCACATAACCTTTAATGATGAACTCTTTCAATACTTTGTTTGCCCATATTCGAAACATGGTTGCTTTCTTAGAGTTCACGCGGTATCCTACAGCAATTATGGCATCTAAATTATAATAGTTGATCTTATATCGTTTACCGTCCGCCGCAGTTGTTTCCATTTTGGAAACAACTGAATCCTCGTTCAGCTCTCCTGATTCAAAAATATTTTTCAGATGTTTTGAAATGGCTGCTTTCTGGACTTCAAAAAGTTCCGCCATCTTTGCCTGAGTCAACCAAAGATTCTCCTGAAACAATAGGATTTCTACGTACTTCTCCGTTATCCGTTTTATAAAAGAGAATTTCTCTGGTTTCATAATTGATCAATCTCTGTTCATTGGTCATTATTCCTCACTCCCATCCGCCTTTTTTTCGATAAAACTTTTCTGCTTCTGAATTACCCTCTCTATAAATTAACACCCTGCCTTTCGGCAGGGCGCTGTTACCATTTTATCCCAAATATCCAACCGACCGCTAGGCCTCCCACAGCCCGGCGTCCAGCTCATCCTTTTTCTCCCGCTCCATCAGCTCATGCACGGCCTGGCGGGCAGAGAGATTTTCAAAGAGCACCCGGTTGACCACCTGCACAATGGGCATGTCAATCTGGTACTTTTCCGCCAGCTTCCTGGCGGCCTTGGCGGAGTACACGCCCTCCACCACCATCTGAACCTCATCCATGGCCTCCTGCATGGTTTTTCCCTGTCCCATCAGGTATCCGGCCTTCCGGTTCCGGCTGTGGACGCTGGCGCAGGTGACAATCAGGTCTCCGATGCCGGAGAGGCCGGAGAGGGTCTCCGGCCTGGCGCCCATGGCCAGGCCCAGCCGGGAGATCTCCGCGATCCCCCGGGTAATGAGGGCCGCCTTGGTGTTGTCCCCGTAGCCCAGGCCGTCCGCCACACCGGCGGCCAAAGCGATGACATTTTTCAGGGCTCCGCCCAGCTCCACCCCCAGCATGTCCGGGCTGGTGTAGACCCGGAATGCCGGGCTCATGAATACGCCCTGGACCATCTCAGCCACAGCCCGCTCCCGGGCGGCCACCACGCAGGTGGTGGGAAGTCCCTTGCTCACCTCTTCCGCATGGCTGGGGCCGGAGAGCACCGCCACCCGGGCCTGGGGAAGCTCCTGGCTGATGATTCCGCTCATGGTCAGCAGAGTTTCCTCCTCAATGCCCTTGGCCACATCCACGATCACCTGGCCCGGCTGCACATGGGGAGCCATCTGCCGGGCTGTGGCGCGAATATAGGGGGAGGCCACCGCCAGCACCAGCAGATCCCTGCCGGTGAGAGCCTCCTTAAGATCCCCGGTAAACTCCATAGTTTCCGGCAGTTTCACTCCCGGCAGCTTGGGATTTTCCCTCTCCGCTCTCAGTTTTTCTAACTTCTCCGGGTGAACAGACCACATGCAGACCTGATGGCCATTGTTGCACAGAAGCCATCCCAGGGCAGTTCCCCAGCTTCCCGTTCCGATGATACTGATTTTTTTCATTTTCTCATCCTTCCTTACGCTTACTGCTTAAGTAGGTTTTCCGCTCACAGCCCTGCAGAAGCCGCTTGATATTCTCCCGGTGACGGTAGACGGCCATCACCATCAGCGCCGCCGCCAGGATGTACATCTCCGGCAGCAGATCCGGGGATACCTCCAGGAAGCCCATCTGTCCCATGAGAATAATCCCCCCCACAAATACCACGTAAATCAAGATCGAGCCCAGCGATACATAGTGGGTGAGGAAAAAGAAAACCAGGAACACAGCCACCGCCGCCAGGGCCAGCCGCCAGTCAAAGGAAAAGAGGAGCCCCGCCGTGGCGGCGATTCCCTTTCCCCCTTTAAATCCCAGATAAAAGGGAAAATTGTGCCCCAGAATTGTGCCCGCCGACGCGTAGAGTCCCAACAGCAGCACCTCCTCCGGGCGACTCTGGCCGTAGATGGCCCGCACAATAAGCACTGCCACCACGCACTTTAAGGCGTCTCCCAGAAGGGTCAGCGCCCCGGCCTTCTTCCCCAGAGTCCGCAGGGCATTGGTGGTTCCCGCGTTTCCGCTGCCGTAATTGCGGATGTCAATACCGTGTAATCTCCCATAAATATACGAGGTCTGAAATAGACCGCACACATACCCGATTGCCAAACAAATCAACCGTTCCATCTTACTGCTCCTGACCCTTTCTCTCGCGAATAATGAATTTCAGCGAAGTGCCCCGGAATCCGAAGGCCTCGCGAATCCGATTTTCCAGATACCGAATATAAGAAAAATGCGCCAGCTCCCGGTCGTTGACAAAAATGACAAAAGTGGGCGGCTTCACAGCCACCTGGGTCATGTAGTAGAGTCTCAGGCGCTTGCCCTTGTCCGAGGGCGGCTGCTGCATGGCCACCGCCTCCGCCAGAATCTCGTTGAGCACACCGGTCTGCACCCGGAGCGTCTGGTACTGCAGCACCAGGTCAATCTGCTCAAAAAGCTTGGGCAGACGCTGTCCCGTCTCCGCGGAAATAAAGAGGATCTCCGCGTAAGGCATGAAGGAAAGCACCTCCCGCACCTTGCTGGTGTACTTGTAAATGGTTTTGTCATCCTTCTCGATGGCATCCCATTTGTTCACCGCGATGATCACGCCCTTTCCTCTCTCGTGGGCAATGCCCGCAATCTTGGCGTCCTGCTCGGTGACTCCCTCCACCGCGTCGATAACCACGATCACCAGGTCGGCCCGCTCCACCGCGGAAACGGTGCGGATGATACTGTACCGCTCCAGCTCCTCCTTGATCTTGTTCTTCCGGCGAAGTCCCGCCGTGTCGATGAAAATATACTCATGGTCTCCCCAGATCACCTTGGTGTCCACCGCGTCCCGGGTGGTTCCCGCGATGTCTGAGACGATCAGACGATTCTGGCCCAAAAGCTTATTAATTAAGGAAGATTTTCCCACGTTGGGCTTGCCCACAATGGCGATTTTGGGGATTTCCTCCTCCTCCTCGCCGCTCTTATCCTCGGGGAAATGGCGAATCACCTCGTCCAGCATATCGCCCAGCCCCAGCTTGCTCTGGGCTGAGATGGGTATGGGCTCCCCGATGCCCAGATTATAAAATTCATAGACGTCCACCATGAACTTCTCAAAGCTGTCTACTTTATTCACCGTGAGAATCACCGGCTTTTTGCTGCGCCGCAGCATGTCCGCCACCTTGGCGTCGGAATCCACCAGTCCCTGGCGCACATCCACCAGGAAAATGATCACGTCCGCCGTGTCAATGGCGATCTGGGCCTGCTCCCGCATCTGGGACAAAATAATATCCTTGCTCTCCGGCTCGATTCCGCCGGTATCTACCATGGTAAAGCGCCGGTCCAGCCATTCCACATCCGCGTAAATCCTGTCCCGGGTCACCCCCGGCGTATCCTTGACGATGGAGATATTTCCCCCGGCCAGGGCGTTAAACAGCGTGGATTTTCCTACGTTAGGCCTTCCCACAATCGCTACAATCGGCTTGCTCATAGATCTGTCTCCTTCTATGTGTTGTCTCCTTTTGCTCTCCCAGGACCGCCCTCACCAGGTCGGCCCCTTCTGTTTCTACCACATCTACGGAAATTTGTAAAGCATCTTCTGCCATTTCCACCGTCATATCATCCAGAAAAACATTCTCCCCCGCCCGCAGCATGTTGCAGGGAATCAAAAGCTGCTCTCCCAGGTCCCGTCCGGCCAGCTGGCGGGTCAGATCCTGGCCCGTCACCAGGCCGGACACGGTGATGCTGGTTCCAAAGAAATCATTGCGCACGGCGCAGACCTCTGCGGAAACCCCCGGATATTTCTCCTGAATCTTCGCCATCTGGCGCCGAAGGGTGGGGGCGGCCAAAAGTCCCGTGGCCAGGGCTACCCGGCGCACCCGGTCGTCCCCCGTCCTCCCGGCGAGCTCCTGGGAGACCTCCTCCTCCAGAAGCCGCAGCATACCCACGCCGTTTTCCAGCTGCAGGTAGCCGTCGTAGCGCTCCTCCTGGGGAATCTCCCGGCCCGCCAGCAGATACCACTCGTCGCTGCAGTGGATAAAATGCAGGCCCCACTGGGGGAAGAGCTTATCCTGCCAGCTCTCCACCAGGTCGATAACCTGGGCCGCCTCCTGGGCGGTGAAGGGCTCCAGGGGCTCCAGCCCCTCCCGGAATCTGCTTAAGCCCACGGGAACCACCGACACGCTCTTTAGGTGGGGCAGGTAGCCGGTCAGATCCCGGATACTGCGCTCCAGCTCCTGCCCGTCGTTAAAGCCTTTGCAGAGCACAATCTGCCCGTTCATCTCGATTCCTGCCTCAAAGAGCCGCTGCACCTTGGGAAAAATATCTCCGGCGAAGCGGTTGTGCAGCATTCTGCACCGCAGCTGGGGATTGGTGGTCTGAAAGGAAATGTTAATGGGCGACAGATGATAGCGGATGATCCGGTCGATATCGTGGTCGCTCATGTTGGTCAGCGTCACATAATTTCCCTGCAGGAAGGAGAGCCGGGCGTCGTCGTCCTTAAAATAGAGGGTCTCCCTCATTCCCGGAGGCATCTGGTCGATGAAGCAGAAAATACAGTGGTTCCGGCAGGAGCGATAGTCGTCCATGAGACTGTTCTCAAACTGGATTCCCAGATCCTCCTGGAACTCCTTCTCAATTTCCAGCTCCCACTCCTCCCCGTCGGGCTTTCGCACCAGCAGCTCCAAATATTCATCATTAATCAAATAGTGATAGTCAAAAACATCTTCAATCTCCTGTCCATTCACAGACAGGACAATATCCCCGGCGGCCAGCTCCATCTCCTGGGCTATGCTGCCCGGGGCCACCGAAGCAATTTTGTGTGTGGGTTTTCTCATCTTTTTCCCCCTTCCGGCTCCTGCCTATCATACCAAGTTTGCGCCCTAAAATCAAGCGTCCCGCCTGGCTTTCCCATCTTTTTGGCGAATCTTGTCAGGAAAACCTTGACGCTCCTCCGCTCACAATGATATAACTATATGGTAGGCAGGCAATGCCTTTACGTTATAGAGAATACTTTTACGATATACCATTGTTGGAGGTAAACATGGCAAATCTTGATTTGTTAAAGCAATCCCTTCCGGTAGCTCCCATTAAGATCGCAGCTCTGGAAGGTTGTCAGCAACTGGCCAAGGAAGTGGACAGACGGTTGGTTCAGTACCGGCGGGAGCTGGTCAGTCACCGGGAGCCTTCCATGAACTATTCCGGTTACTCTGAGGACAGCTTCCTCCTGGAGTGCCTCTGCCCCCGCTTCGGCACCGGCGAGGCCAAGGGAATTCTCAAGGAATCTGTCCGGGGCGCGGATCTCTTCATCATGGCCGACGTGACCAACTACAGCATCACTTACCGGATGAACGGCTACGAAAACCATATGTCCCCGGACGACCACTACCAGGATTTGAAGCGCATCATCTCTGCGGCCACCGGGAAGGCCCACCGGATCACCGTGATCATGCCCTTCCTCTATGAGAGCCGTCAGCACAAACGCAGCAACCGGGAATCCCTGGACTGTGCCCTGGCGCTGAATGAATTGATGTCCATGGGTGTCTCCAACATTATTACCTTTGACGCTCACGATCCCCGGGTCCAGAACGCCATCCCCCTGCAGGGCTTCGACAATTTCATGCCCACCTATCAGTTCCTGCAGGCGCTGATTAATTCTGTTCCGGATCTGCATCTGGACAATGACCACCTGATGATCATTAGCCCCGACGAGGGGGCCATGAACCGGGCCGTATATTTCTCCAATATCCTGGGTGTGGACATGGGTATGTTTTACAAACGGCGGGATTACTCCACCATCGTAAACGGCAAGAATCCCATCGTGGCCCACGAATTTCTGGGGGATTCCGTGGAGGGCAAGGATGTGATCGTCATCGACGATATGATCTCCTCCGGGGAGAGCATGCTGGATGTCTGCAAGAAGCTGAAGGAGCGCAAGGCTAACCGGGTATTTATCTGCACCACCTTCGGCCTCTTCACCGACGGTCTGGAAAAGTTCGACGAATACTACGCCAACGGTTACTTCAGCAAGGTGATCACCACCGACCTGAATTACCGACCCCAGGAGCTGCTCACCCGCCCCTACTACGAGGCGGCCCGGATGAGCAAGTATCTGGCCAGCATCATTGATATTTTGAACCATGACGTCTCTGTGGAAAAAGTCCGCGACAACACCGGTAAGCTGAATCAGCTGTTGGAGAAGCACCGCCAGGGACTGATCTGAATTTAAAGAGGGCTGCTGCATGAAATACAATTTCTGCAGCAGCCCTTTAACCTTAGTTCCCTACAAACTTTATTCCTGCAGTTCCCGGTGATGATGGCTATGCTCATGGTGATGATGCCCATGATGATGGTGGTGGTGATGCTCCCGCTCCTCCTTAAGCCGCACCTGCCGGGTGCAGACCGCCTCCAGCAGCCCCTGGCTGTGGCTCACGGCAATGAGACCGATGCCCCTTCTGGTTGTCTCCTCAATGAGGAAATTCCAGATCTGGCTCTGGGTGATGAGATCCAGCATGGTGCTGATCTCGTCCGCCAGAAGGAATTTCGTCCCCCGGCCCAGGGCTCGGGCAATGCAAAACCGCTGCAGCTCACCGCCGGAGAGCTCCGCCGGGAAGCGGTTCAGCCAGTCCTTTTCAATTCCCAGCTTCTCCGGGATCTCGGGATCCACCTGATCCCCCTCCGCCAACACATCCCTCATGCGCATCCGGGGATTTACCGCCAGCTCCGGCTGCTGCCAGATCATCTGCACCGGGCAGTAGCCCTTGTAGGAGGACAGAGGCCTGCCCTCCAGCAGCACCTCCCCCTCCTCCGGCTGCAGATAACCGGAGAGGATCTTGCACAGGGTGGTCTTTCCCACGCCGCTGGGGGCCACCAGGCCCACCCGCTCGCTGCTGTCCGCCTCCAGGGAAAAGCCCTCCAGGATCATCCGTTCCCCCTGGCCGTACCGAAATTTCAGATTTTTCGCCTCTAACTTCATCTTTCTCTCCTATTCTGCATACAGACACCGCACATGGCCGCCCCGCAGCTGCCGCCAGGGTATCTCCCCGGAGCACTGCTCCGTGCGCCGATCACAGCGGTCCGCAAAGGGACAGCCTCCGGAAAAGTCCTTCACATAGGGCTGCGTTCCCCCGATATACTGAAATCCATTCTTGGGCATAGCCCGCCAGAGGGCCTTGGTATAGGGATGCCGCAAACCCTCCTGGGTGTCAAAGTCTGAGGCCCCCGCCTCCTCCACCGTCATACCTGCGTAGAAGACCACGATCCGGTCAGCCACCTCCAGGGCCAGCTCCAGATCATGGGTGATCACCAGAACCCCGGCTCCCATATCCGCCAGCTCCCGGAAATGCTCCATGGCCCGCTTGGCCACCTTCAAATCCAGCCCCGGGGTGGGCTCGTCGGCAATCACCAGCCGGGGATTCCCGATGAGGGCCGTGGAAATCAATATCCGCCGGTTCATTCCCCCGGAGAGCTCAAAGGGGTACAGCTGCTCCACCTCTTCCTTTAGCTCGTAGCGCTTAAAGATATCCTTCAGCTTTTTTCTGGTGGCCGCGTCCTTCTTTCCCTTGCGTATCTGGGGACCGATCTTCATCAGGGGATCCAGGTAGGCCAGGCTCTGGGGAACCATAACGATCTCCTCCCCCCGGAGCCGATCCATGCGCTCCCGGGTCAGGGGCTCCCCCTCATAGAGAATCTCCCCGCCCATGGAGGCGTTGTAGGGAAGAATTCCCATGACGCCGTGGGCCAGCAGGCTCTTTCCTGAGCCGCTGGAGCCCACCACCGCCACCATCTCCCCCTCCCGGACAGTCACGTCCAGATCCCGGATCACCGGCAGCTCCACCTGCCGGAGACCCTTCTCGTATTGGGTAAAGGAGATATTCAGATGCCGGATATTCAAAATTTCCTTTCCTGCCATAGCTTCCTCCTACTCATGCACGCTGCCGGGGTCCAAAAGCTTCCGCAGGGACTCTCCCGCCACATAGAACAGTACCACAGTGCCCACCAGCATCAGCCCTGGGAACAGGGCCAGCCACCATTTTCCCGTCACCAGATGCTTCATGGCCTCCGAGAGGATTACGCCGATGGCCGGCTGCTCGCTGGAGAGCCCGAAGCCCAGGAAGGTAATGCTGGACTCATGGAGAATGGCGTGGGGAAAGATCAGGATCATTCCCACCAGGAACTGGGGCACCAGGTGGGGCAGAATGTGGGTTTTCACCAGATACCAGCGGCCCTTGCCCAGCTTCTGGGCCACCTTAATATAGGGACTCTCCCGCAGCTGCATTACCTCCGCCCGGATCAGCCGGGCCAGGGAGGGCCAGTGGGTCAGGGCAACCCCGATGACAATTCCCTTTAACCCCTTCCCCAGGGCCACCGATACCAAAAGCAGCAGCAGCATGTGGGGAATTCCCATGATCAGGTCAATAACCCAGGTGATCAGCTGATCGGCCCGCTTTCCTAATGTGGCTGAGGCGATGCCCAGCAGCAGGGAAATCAGGGCGCTGATCACCGAGGCTAAAACTCCCAGTAAAATACTGATGGACATTCCCTTCAGGGTCCGCGCAAACATGTCTCTTCCCATCCAGTCTGTACCGAAGAGATAGGGGAAACAGGGACTTAAATTCTTTCTCCCAAAGTCCGCGGTCCGGGCCGCCTCCGTACAGAGACAGCCTGCGATACAGACAGCCGCCAAAAAGACCAGGGAGAGGGTGAGTCCCAGGAGGACTCTGGTTCTTCTGTTGCTCTTCGTTTTCCTTTTCACAGGCGCTCCTCCCCTCTGCGGATTCTGGGATCCACTATCCCGTAGAGCAGATTGGCAATGAAATTCCCGCCAAAGACGAAGAGGGCGCTGATGATGGTGATGGCCATCAGCAGGGGAAAATCGCTGCCCAGTCCGGCTTCCACCGCCGCCTGGCCCAGCCCAGGATAGGAAAATACCTGCTCTACCAGCACGGAGCCGCCGAAAATCTCGCTGATTGACCCGAAATGCAGGGTGATGGCCGGCAGAAGCACGTTTCGAAAGCCGTGATTTTTAAAGAGCTGCCAGCCCTTCTCCCCCCGGGCCCGGGCGAAGAGCACGTAATCGCTCTCGCAGATATCGATCATCTTCTCCCGGGTGTGCAGGGCAATGTTGGAAACTCCGGTGATGCTCAAGGTCAGGGCCGGAAGGATGGCGTGCTGCACCCGGTCCAAGAAGGTGACGCCGCTGGCCTCCACGCCGATGGGCACGCTGAGACCGATGGGCAATACCCGCAGCCAGACCCCGAAGATCATCAACAGCAGCAGGGCCAACCAGAAGGTGGGGGTGCTGGAAATCACCAGGCAGTAGCCCCTGATCACCTTGTCCGCCAGCCTTCCCCGGTTCATCCCCGCCAGCACCCCCAAAAGGAAGCCCAGGATCCCCGAGATCACCCAGGCGGCGATCATCAGGAACAGGGAATTCAAAAGCTTAACACCGATGACCTGAGCCACCGGCTGCCGGTACAGCAGGGAGGTGCCCATATCTCCCCGGATAAAATCCCCGGCCCAGGCCAGGTACCTCTCCAGGGGCGGCGTGTTCACTCCCCAATATTCTTCCAGCTTAGCCACCTGCTCCTGGCTCATGGTTCCCAGGGCCGCCTGGCCCACGTTCTGCTGCAGAGGATCGATGGGCGAGGCGTTCATCAACAGAAAGGTCACCACGCTCACCGCCACCGTCAGCAGAAACAGCCGGATAAAATTTTTGCAAAGAAAAGAAATCCATTTTTTCTTCATCTGTATCTCCAACTTTATTTTTCTCCTAAACGCCGGAAAACTCACTGGCAGGTGAGAGAGCCTGCCAATGAGCATCCGGCTTTTCAGAGGTCTTTTTCAGTGACTAATTCCAGGACCACTGGTCCACGTTGTTGACCAGGGACCAGCCGTGTCCGTGGGGATGGATCTTCTGCTCTGCAACCTGCAGGCCATCCCGCACATAATAGAGATGATTTACATTACACAGCCATACCCAGGGGATGTCCCCCTCCTGGGTTACGCCATCAGTGCCGTCCCACTGAGCCTGCTTCCACAGCTCATAGCTTTCCTCCAGGCTTCCGCTGGCCAAGGCCTGATCCATGTAGCTGTCCACGGTCTCATTTTTGTAGGGAGAGTACTGGGCCATCCCAATACCGCTGTCCTCCAGGCTGTGATAAATATTGTAGAGCTCCATGGGGGTGTGAGCTCCCCAGCCCCACATCAGCGGCTGTGACTGGGCCATATCGTAGGCCACATCCCAGCCGGCTCCCTGGGTGGACACCTCCATGCCCAGCTCCCGAAGCTGCAGAGCCGTATCCTCCGCCAGGGCCTGGCGCACGGAATCTCCCGGCGCATAGAGGATGGTGAAGGAGAGCCGCACGCCGTCCTTCTGGCGAATGCCGTCGTCGCCTTCCTCCCAGCCTGCCTCCTCCAGAAGCTTTATGGCCTGATCCGGATTATACTCCACCTCAGACTCCTCGTTGTACCAGGGCAGCTTGTCGCAGATGCTGTAGGCAGGAGTGCCGTAGCCGTAGAGTACATTTTCAATCATTTCCTCCCGGTCGATGCCGATATTGATGGCCCGGCGCACCGCCACATCCTGGAGACATTCGCTGCCGTAGGTGATTCCGTCCTTCTCCTGGGGAGCGGTGGCGGGCAGGTTGATGCCCCGGTTATCCACGGACTCCACGGACAGCACGCTGTAGCCGCCCACTTCCACCTCCGCCGCGTAGGAGGCGGCCGTGTGGGCCACGTCCACCTGTCCGGCCTGGGCAGCCGCCAGGGCAGCCTCCTCCTCCATAAAGAGCACCGTCAGCTTCTTGATCTTTGGCTCCTCCCCGTAGTAATCGGGATTAGCCTCGAAGATCACCTGCTGTCCCTTGTCCCACTGCTTCATGATATAGCGGCCGGAGCCGATGGGATTCTGCCCATAATCCTCGCTGTAGGCGTGCTCCGGCACGATGCCCACGATGGCCATGGTGTAGGGCCAGATGGAAAAGGGTCTGGTCATATGAAATTCCACGATGGTGTCATCCACCGCCACTGCCTCCTCCAACATGGTGAAATCGTTGACGGAGCTTTTCTCCTTGCAGTTATTGTAAGTAAAGGCCACATCCTGGGCGGTGAGCTTTTCCCCGTCGGTGAAGGTCACGTCGTCCCGAATCTTCACGGTCCAGGTGAGACCGTCCTCGCTGACAGAATAATCAGTAGCCAAATCCTTATCTATCTTTAAATCCGTGGTGGTCACGGTGAGGGTACTCTGAATCAGCGGCTCGTGGACATGCTCCCCGGCCCCCCAGCCGTAGGCCGGATCAAAGCCCGACTCCGGCTCCGCCGTCACCGGCATGGTCACCACCACCGAATCCTTGGTCCCTTCTTCCTCCCCCTGCTGTGTCACCCGGTCTGCGGTCTCCCCCTGGCTGCTTCCACAGCCTGACAGGATTCCCGCCGCCAGCACCGCGGCGCAAAGAAGGCTTGCAAGTCTCTTTTTCATGGTCTGTCTCCTCCTCGTCATTTTCTTGACAAAGTATACCACAGGAAAAAAAGGCCCACAAGCCACCCGGGGGGTTATTTTTTCAACATTTTTTTCACTCTTCCCTCAGCATCAGAAATGCCGCCAGATTCCCCCGTTTTCCCTGGCTGGCCCGATGGGAAAAGAGAAAATCGGGATTGCAGCAGGTGCAGATCCCCGGCAGCAGAATCCTGGACCGGGGGATACCCGCCTCCAGGAGCACCTGCAGATTGGCCTCCCAGAGATTCAGCTGATACTTGCCGTTCTCCTTCCGGTACATGAGCCGATCCCAGACCCCTCTGGGGAAGGCCGCCTGAAACTGTTCCGCCACATCCTGGCTGACCTCATAGCAGTCCTGACAGATGGAGGGGCCGATGGCCGCCAGCAGCTGATCAGGCCTGGTGCCAAAGGCTTCCTCCATCCGCTCAACCGTCGCCTGGCCCATCTTCTCCACAGTTCCCCTCCAGCCGGAGTGGGAGAGGCCGATGGCCCGGTGAACCGGATCCAGGAAATAGAGGGGAACGCAGTCCGCGTAGAAGGTCACCAGGGCCACCCCGGGTGCGTCAGTGATCATCCCGTCCACATCCGTCCAGCCCCGGGGGCCGGTGACTCCCCGCCCCTTATCCTCAGCCTTTACCCGCCTCACATTGGTGGTGTGGGTCTGCTGGGAGCAGACCATGGCCTCCGGAGAAATCCCCAAGGCCTCCCCCATACGCCGGTAATTCTCCCGGACAGCCTCCTCCTGATCCCCTCGGGTAAAACTTAAATTCATGGAGCGGTAAATCCCCTGGCTTACACCGCCCAGCCGGGTGGAGAACCCGTGGCGCACCAGCCCCGTCTCCTCCAGGGCCGGATAGTAGAGGTAGGGCACCTCCCCCTCCCGCAGCCGCATATCCCCTGCGGGGCTGCCGCTCTCCTGTCCCCTTCCGGCCGGGGCCTGCTCCCCGGTTCCTCTCCACCTGATCTGGCCTGTCTTCTCGCTCATTCTCCCTCTCCTTCTCTTCTCATCCTATCGCAAAGGCGTCCTTGCAGATCCTGTATTTGCCCGGCATCAGCGCCACCACATCGAAACGGCAGGGCGTATCCTCCGGCAGACGGTTTTTCCACAGATAATAAGAAGCAGCCCGCGCAATCCGCCGCTGCTTCCTGGCGTCCACCGCCTCCATGGGATCTCCCTGGCTCAGACTCTTCCGGTATTTCACTTCCACGAAGACCAGAAATCCCCCCTCCCGGGCAATCAGGTCGATCTCCCCCTGGCGGCAGGAAAAGTTCTGCTCCAGGATCTCGTAGCCCTGCTCCTCCAAACACCGCTTTGCCACCGCCTCATAGCGGCTGCCCAAGGCCCTCGTGGATTTCCCGGACTGCCCGGTCATTCTTCCTCCCGGGCCCCGCCATCTTCCCGGATGAAGTTTCCGATGAAGCTTCTCCGGTGAATGGGGGAAGGACCCACCCGCTTTAAGGCCTCGATGTGGGCCTGGGAGCCGTAGCCTTTGTTGGAAGCAAAATCGTACTCCGGCAGAATCTGGTCATACTCCACCATCAGCCGGTCTCTGGTGACCTTGGCCACAATGCTGGCGGCGGCGATGGACACGCTTCTGGCGTCCCCCTTGATGATGGGCACCTGGGGGATCTCCACCCCGGGAATACGCACCGCGTCGTTCAGCAGCACCTGGGGCTGTACCGACAGCTGTCCGATGGCCTCCCGCATGGCTTCATAGGTGGCCTGCAGGATATTAATTTCATCAATCCTGGCCGGGCTGGCGTAGCCGATCCCCACCGCCACCGCCTGCTCCAGAATCACCTCATAGAGCTCCTCCCGCTTCTTGGGAGAGAGCTGCTTGGAATCATTTAACCAGAGGATCTGGCAGTCCCGGGGCAAAATCACCGCCCCGGCCACCACCGGCCCCGCCAGGGGCCCCCGGCCCACCTCGTCGATACCGCAGACATAGCCCAGATGCTCGTACTTTCGCTCAAATTCCTTCATCTGCTCCGTGCGCAGCCGCTCCTGCCTCAGCTTCTCCTCCTGGCGGCGGCACTTCTCCAGCAGCTGACTCACCCCCCGGCGGCCATCCTCCCTGTACCGGTCATAGAGCACCGGCCATGCCTCCATGGGGGTGGCGGCAAATTCCTCCTGTATCTCTTTTATACTCTTCACTGTTCTTCCTCCCGGTCTGTGCTTCCCTTTTCCTCCAGGGTGAACCAGAATTCTACCCCGTTCTCCCGGTTAATCACCCCGTATTCCTGGTTCATGGAGTCCATAATGGCCTTCACAATGGACAACCCGATTCCGCTGCCCCCGTATTCCCGGGTCCTGGCCTTATCCACCTTGTAAAACTTCACCCAGATTTTCTCCAGATCCTCCTGGGGGATGGGCTGGCCGGTATTAAAGACGGAAATCCTCACCCGCCCCCGGTCATGGATACAGCTGATTTTCAAAATCCTCTCCCCCTCCAGATGATTGAGGCCGTTGGTCAGGTAATTGGTGAGCACCTGTTCCACCTTAAATTCATCCCCCCACACCGGGATGGACTCTTCCAGCTCCAGCTGGATTTTGGCCTCTTTCTGCTGAATGAGGATCTTGGAGGACTCCACAATCCCCCGAATCACCGAAGCCAGGTCAAAGCGCTCCATGACCACCTGATCCTGGCCGAACTCCAGCTGGTTCAGGGTCAGAAGCTTCTGCACCAGCCTATTCATCTTGTTGGCCTCGTCCACGATCACCTCGCAGTAGAACTGCCGGCTCTGGGCGTCCTCGGTGATATTGTCCTGGAGCCCCTCCGCATAGCCCTGGATCAGCGCTATGGGGGTTTTCAGCTCGTGGGATACGTTGGAGAGAAACTCCTTGCGCATCTCGTCGATCTCCGTCTTGCGCCGGATATCCCGCTGCAGCTCATTGTTGGCCGTCTTAAGCTCTGAGATGGTCTGCTCCAGCTGCTGGGACATGGTGTTGAAATTGTGCCCCAACACCCCAATCTCGTCCTTGCCGCCGCTGGTGTACTTGGTGTCAAAATCCAGGGCTGCCATCCTCTGGGACAGAGCCGTAAGCTCCGTCAGAGGACGGGTAAGCCTCCTGGTTAAAAACCAGGCGAACACCGCGCCCACCAGGGCCATCCCCAACCCCACGTACACGTAAAAGCGGTTGGAGATGGCGGCGCTCTCCTGGATGCTCTCCAGGGGGGTTCGGATAATAAAGTAATTCTTATTCTCCAGCTGCCCCCAGATCTCCATGTAAGGAATCTGGGTGAACATATCCGCCGTCTGCTGGATCACATACCGGTCAGTGCTCTCCAGAATCTCCTTCTGTCCGCTGTCCTCGCCGGAATAGTAGCCGAAAATCTTGCCGGGCAAAGTTTTGCCCTCGGATCCGCTGGCCACCATATAGAGGGGCGATAGCCGTTCATCGGTCACCGCCAGGGTAAGGTTGTTTACCCCGCAGTACCGGGCCAGGGAATCCGTGAATTGACTGGCATCCTTGGCCGTCTCCAGCTTCTCCATACATGTCTTCAGGGTCTGCATCTTCACCTTCACGTAGTACTGGGGCAGCCAGAAATGATTGATCAGCAGCACCACCACTGTAGCCAGAGTAAAGAGCCCGATGAAGGCCGCCGTAATTTTTATCCGCAGGGAGTGCTTCATCCTTCCACCTCAAATTTGTAGCCCATGCCCCAGATGGTCTTGATCAGCTCTCCCCTGTCCCCCAGCTTGCTGCGGAGCTTTTTCACATGGGTATCGATGGTCCGGGCATCTCCAAAATAGTCGTAATTCCACACGTGATCCAGAATCCGCTCCCGGGACAGGGCGATCCCCTGATTTTCCAGAAAATAGGTCAAAAGCTCAAATTCCTTAAAGCTTAAGTCCACACTTTTGCCGTCCACGGTCACCAGGTGGGCTGCCTTGTCCAGCTGAATACCGCCGGCCTCCAAAACAGTCTCCTGGGCATCCTGGCCGGTTCTGCGCAGGATGGCCCCCACCCGGGCCACCAGAATCTTGGGGCTGAAGGGTTTGGAAATATACTCATCCACCCCCAGCTCAAAGCCCAAAAGCTCGTCCCGCTCATCTCCCTTGGCCGTCAGCATGATGATGGGCACCTGGGAGTAACGCCGGATCTCCCGGCACACCTGCCATCCATCCATCTTGGGCATCATCACATCCAGGATAATCAGGGCAATATTTTTTGTCTTAAAAAACAGGTCCACCGCTTCCTCCCCGTCCCCGGCTTCCAAAACTTCATAGTCCTGGCGCACCAGGAAGTCGCTGACCAGCTTGCGCATTCTGCTCTCGTCGTCTACCACTAAAATCTTCAGTTTTTCCATTTTTCTGCCTCCTAGGGCCAGTTTACTATATATTTATGTTCTTTCTGTGACCGTCAGCGCATTCTTTTGGTGCTGCGCAGCTGGAAAAATCCCCCCACCACCGCCAGCAGGATCCCCGCCACCCACAAGATGGTGGGATTGCTCATGCCCAGCAGGGGAAGCAGATGATGAACAGCTTTAGTCCCTCCGCTGAAGGCAGACAGGCAGATCACCGCCGGCTTGGTGAATTTCACGGCAATCACGCCTCCCACAATACCCAGGGCCACCGCCAGGCCCACCATCACCATACGCCAGCCCTCCCCGGCCAGGGGCTGGGGGATCAGCCGGGCCATGGTGTAGACCCAGAAGAAGGCCATCACAAAAACCCCCGCCAGGTAGACCCGGAAGGCCAGAAAGGCGCAGACTGCCCCCACACAGGCGCCGATCAGAAGAGCCAGGGTAACGTTGTGCACAAATTGCATGGACACGCCGAAGCCTGCCAGCAGTCCGATGAGAAAGCCTACCAATCCGATCCAGATTTTCAGCAGTCTATATCCAAAAAAGCAGTTTAAGACAGCAAAGATAATGGTCACCGCCGCTGTAAACTCGGAAATCCCCGTCAACAGCTCCTTGATAACTTCCATATGCAACCTCCTACTCGTTTTCCCTTAGTATAATACCTTTCCGGAAAAATTGCACTCTTTTTTCGCGCAGTCAAGGGAACCTCCCCCGTCAGTGCCGGATAGCCAGTCAGACAGCAGAAACTATCCGTATCGCCCGGTAAGCTTGCAGAGAGTGGGCGGCTGTTGTATAATAAAAAATAAATTATTACGCCAGAACATACATCTGCCCTTCCGGGCAGCAATGCAGTGCGAAAAGGCAGAAAAGAAGGCGAAAAATTATGATGGCTGACAAAGAGAAGCGAAAACAGCCCAGAACGCAAAATGACACACAGCGGGGTCATTCCTTAATCATCACAGGAGCGATGATTATCCTGATTGTGGCGGCATCCTTTGGGGTGACAAATTACATAAGCCACATGGAGGAGGAACGGAGCTTTGAACGGCTCTATGAGGAGGCGTCCAGTTTGGCGGATACTATCGAGATGTACGCCAAAAATGACCGGGAAGAACTGGAAATGCTCTCCGCTGTGATCACAAAATACGATGATCTTTCCTCACCGGAGCTGTGGAATCTTCTGGATTCCTACACCAATGTCGGAATGATGTCCCGCATTGAGCTGCTGCTGCCCGGAGATATGGTACTCACAAAGGGCGGGCGGCAGGTGGACGCCAGCGGGCTGCTCTCTTTTGAGGAGGAGGCCGCAAAAGGCATTCATATCACCGACCGTGAGACGGATGTTGTCCGCAAAGATACCTACGTTGTGCGGCATTATGTGCCCGTAAAACGGGAGGGGCAAACGGTCGCCATGCTCTACGGTGTGATCGTGCCCGGCGATCTCCCGGAGGAGGTCAGCCTGAATCCCTACGGCGGCAGGGGCGCCCTGTATATTATAGATGGAAACACAGGAGATTTTCTGATTGATACCTGGCACGCCGGAGTCACCGGAAATATCTGGGCGCTGGGAGAACGAAAGATGGCTCCAGGGTACAACTCTGACCAGCTAAAGGAGGGTGTGACCAACGGGGATAGCCGATACGTGGTATTTATATCAGAAACTATCGGCGAATATCTCTATTTCTATTATGAGCCCATGGGAATCAATGACTGGCGGATTGCCGTGTCTGTACCGGAGAGCGTCGTGTTTGCCAGCGCCAATACCATCAAACGGGTATTGAAGATATTCTTAGGGTTCGAGCTGGCCTGTTTTTTGGTGTATTTCCTGTGGATGATGCACTATGTCCGCCACGTGACGACTGAGAAGCAAAGCCGGTTGGATACGCTCAATCACATCTATGATGTTGAACAGCTGCTGTTTAACGCCCACGAAAAAGGAGAAAATGTATATGCGGCCCTGGAAAAACTGGGCAGCATCGTTCCGGCGGAAATTGTCAGTTTCTGGGTTTTAGGCACCGAAGGGGAAGACAAGTGGTATCTCTGGGAAGAGGGGAAATCTGCAAAAGAGCACAGGACTTCCGGCGGCTGGGAATATATGGAGCAGCTGCTGGAATATTTTGCCGTGGGCAACGGGGTCTATGAGTCTTACAGCAAAAGTGAATTTCGGGAGATGCTGCCGGACAGGGCTGTGGACAAGATAGATAATCTTATGGCTGTGCCCGTGGAGGACGTGAGAGGATACATCTTCGGTATCCTTGCGGTCTGCAATATGAAACGGAATCATGAGCCGGCAGCCTTGCTCAAAAATATGCAGTTCAGTTTCGGCATGTTCTGCAAAAATCTCAAAAGCTACACGAAAGTTCAGGAGCAGGGTGATCGGGACACCCTGACCGGGTTGTATAACAGGAACCGCTATGAGAGAGATCTGCCAAAGCTCTATGCCCAGTATAGAAGCTCTCTGGCCTGTGTGTACATTGACGCCAATGGCCTCCGTGAGACAAACAATACGCAGGGTCACGCCGAAGGAGATAAACTGCTTCGGACAGTGGCCAGAGAGATCCGCAGGCATTTCAACACAGAATACATCTACCGGACAGGCGGGGACGAGTTTGTCCTGTTTTTCCCAGATGGTGACGAGGCGAAGATTAAGGCCCAGCATGAGTCCCTGGCTTCTGACCTGCTGAAAAACCAGTACCATATTTCTGTGGGAATCCAGTGCGAACAAAATGTCGAGTCCATGTCCCTGCTGGTAAAAACTGCGGAGCAGAAAATGTACGCCGAAAAGAAAAAATATTATGAGAAGTATGGCCGAAAAAACTTTCAGGATATCTGAATACAGAAAGGCAGGTGAGGGTAATGGACGCAGACGGTTATTGTTGTTGGCAGATAAGACAGAAAAACCAAAGAGAGAAAGGAAGAGATTACCGTGAACAAGAAAATTTTTATGGATCTCTTAGCCAGAAAAGAGTTCAAGGCAATCCGGAGTATTCTGGAGGTGATGAACGCGGTGGACATTGCCCTGCTGCTGGCCGAGCTTGAGGACCGGGAGCTGGCTCTGGCCTTCCGGCTGATTCCCAAGGACAAGGCGGCCGACGTTTTCGCCAACATGAATAATTCCATGCAGACCTACCTGGTGGAAATGTTCACCGAGCTGGAGCTGCGGGAGCTTTTGGATGATCTGTACATGGACGACACCGTGGACCTTCTGGAGGAGCTTCCCGCCAACCTGGTCACCAGGATTCTTGATGTGGTGGACAGCGCCAAGCGGGCCAAGATCAATGAGCTTTTGGATTACCCGGAGGACAGCGCCGGCAGTATTATGACCACCGAGTATGTGGATCTTCGGAAAAATATGACTGTGGCCCAGGCCATGCTGCACATTAAGCAGGTGGGCATTCACAAGGAGACCATCTACACCTGCTATGTGCTGGAGAACCGACGCCTCATCGGCATCGTCACCGCCAAGGATCTGATGACCTCCCCGGACTCAGTCCTCATCAGCGATCTCATGGAGACGGAAATCATCTCCGTGAACACCCACACAGACAAGGAAGAGGTGGCCCGGCTCTTCTCCAAATACGATCTCCTGGCCATCCCTGTGGTGGATACAGAAAATCTCATGGTGGGCATCGTCACCGTGGACGACGCCCTGGACGTTGTGGTGGAGGAGGCCACGGAGGATATTACCATCATGGCTGCCATGAATCCCAGCGAGAAACCGTATTTCGAGACCTCCGTGTTTCACCATGCCAGGAACCGCTTTCCCTGGCTGCTGGTGCTGATGCTCTCCGCCACCATCACCGGCGCCATCATCACCCGCTATGAGGACGCCTTCGCTGCCATCCCCCTGCTGGTCTCCTTCATTCCCATGCTCATGGACACCGGCGGAAACTGCGGCTCCCAGAGCTCCACCCTGATCATCCGGGGAATCGCCCTGGACGAAATCCATTTCCGGGATATTTTCCGGGTGATGTTTAAGGAGTTCCGCATTGCCCTGCTGGTGAGCCTGGGGCTGGCCCTGGCCAACGGCCTGCGGATTTTATTGATTTACCACAGTCTAAGGCTGGCTCTGGTGATCGGCCTCTCCCTGATCGGCGCCGTGGTCCTGGCCAAGCTCATCGGATGCACCCTTCCGCTGTTTGCCAAGAAGGTTCACCTGGATCCGGCGATCATGGCTGCCCCGCTGATCACCACTGTGGTGGACACCTGCTCCATTATCATCTATTTCACCATAGCCACCCAGGTGTTTCGCTTTAATTAAAATAACCGGGAGTGTACCCCAAAAAGCTTTTGGGGTACACTCCCGGTTACTTGTTGCTGGTTTATTCCACATCCCGCAGGGCGGCCAGATCTTCTTCGCCGGTGCGGACTTTAACCACCTTCTGTACATTATATACGAAGATTTTTCCATCTCCCACATGTCCGGTGTAGAGGGTCTTCTTGGCTGTCTCAATCACTTTATCCACGGGGATATTTCCAATGATCACCTCCACTTTTACCTTGGGAAGAACAGTTACGTCCATCTCAACGCCGCGGTACTTCTCCCCGGCACCCTTTTGGATACCGCATCCCATAACCTGGGTTACGGTCATGCCGGTAACACCCACCTCGTTGAGCGCTGTTTTCAGACGCTCATACCGAGAGAGCTTCGCAATGATCACCACCTTATGGATACCGCTGTCTGTGTCGACCGGCCCAGCCACAGGAACAGAAATGGCTTTCTGCGCTTCGGAGGCCTTTTCATATTCGCTGACTCCCAAATCTGTATTTTCATTTTCCACCATACCGCCCTCGGTAATATCCATAATACTGAATCCCGCATAGGCGGAGGCGAGACCGTGTTCTTTGGAGTCCAAACCGACAATTTCCTCCTCCTCAGCTACCCGAAGGCCGATGGTCATGTCGATCAGTTTAAACACGATAAACATGGTAACTGCCGTCCAGGCAAGAACAGCGGCCGCACCAGTAAGCTGGATAGAGAGCTGTTTAAAGCCTCCTCCATAAAACAGACCGTCAATACTGCATTCCGGAACGCTGCTGGTGGCAAAAAGCCCCACTGCTATGGTTCCCCAGAGACCGTTTGCACAATGTACTGCCACTGCCCCTACAGGGTCATCCACATGAACCACGTAATCACAGAACCAAACGCCAAAGACAACCAGTAATCCTGCCACTGCGCCGATGATCAGAGAGCCTGCCGCATCGGTCACATCACAGGATGCCGTGATGGCCACAAGCCCTGCCAGCGAAGCGTTCAGACACATGGAAACATCCGGTTTACCGTATTTAATCCAGGTAAAAATCATACATACCACGGTTGCAACTGCCGGCGCGATAGTGGTCGTCATGAAAATAGAAGCCAGCTGCGGGCCTGTAGTAGCCGCCGCGCCGTTGAAGCCGTACCAGCCAAACCAGAGAATAAAGCAGCCCAGAGAACCGATCACCAGGTTATGCCCCGGAAAGGCATGCACTTTTGTTACTTTTCCATTCTTGTCTCTTGAAAATTTTCCGATTCTGGCTCCCACCATGGCCGCTCCGATAAAGGCGGTCAGGCCGCCCACCATATGTATGGCGCAGGAACCGGCAAAGTCATGGAAGCCCATCTGTGAAAGCCAGCCGCCGCCCCAGATCCAGTGAGCCTCCACCGGATATACCACTGCGGAAATTACAGCTGAGTAAACACAGTAAGATAAAAACTTTGTCCGTTCAGCCATGGAACCGGATACGATGGTCGCCGCTGTGGCACAAAATACAAGGTTAAATACAAAATTTGACCAGTCGAAATTTCCATAGTCTGTAAAAATTCCCAGGGTGGGTAGTCCGATAAATCCGCCAAGGGCATCTTCCCCCAGAAGTATTCCAAATCCCAGAACAATGAAAACGCAGGTGCCTATGCAGAAATCCATCAGATTTTTCATAATGATATTTCCGGCATTTTTTGCTCTTGTAAATCCAGTCTCCACCATCGCAAATCCCGCCTGCATAAAGAAGACGAAGGCTGCTCCGATCAGAAACCAGATACCAAATACCTCAGTACCTACCGCTTCGCTAATTGCAGTCAACATTTCACCAGTCATACTATCTCCTCCTCACATGCCCAGGTACAAAAAATGCACCTCAGGGGCCCCTGAGATGCACGTCTTTGTACCAATTTGGGTGCTTATTCAAATAAAAGAAAGCGCCTCGGGTATGTTCTCCGAAGCGCCTTTGCTTTTATGGGTATCAGTGTACACCCAGCAAAAAGGAATGTCAAGAAGATATTTTATTTTTTTAACAAAATCCTAAGCTTTCTCTTCTATGAATTCCGCAATGCGCCGGGCCGTCTGCCCGGAGATATGCTCTCTCTGGGCCTTTTGCATCTCCTCCGCCCGGGCGGGATTATCCAACAGCTCCCGGCCTTTTTTCACCTGTCCCTCTATGGTTCTGGGAGCCGCCGACATGCCGTGCTTCACGAAAAAACGCCGGTTGGCCGTCTCGCAGCCGGGGATAGGTGCAGTGTGGATGATGGGAATCCGGGATACCGCCGCCTCCGTGGAGGTGAGGCCGCCGGGCTTAGTGTAAATGATATCGCAGGCCTTCATATACATATCCATCTGCCGGGTCTTGCCCACCAGATACACCTCTTCCCTGTCCTGATACTTTTTCTTCATCCGCTGAAATACCTTCCGGTTATTGCCGCAGATAACCGCCAGGAATTCTCCCTCCGTGAGCCTGGCCACCAGTTCCTTCGTTAATTTCTCCAGATCCCCGGCCCCCATGCTGCCGCCCATGAGCAGATACATCCGTCCCTCCCGGGGCAGCTCCAGAAAGCTTCTGGCCTTCTTTTTATCGGCTTTTTTCAGAAATTTCTCTCCCACGGGAATTCCCAGGGGAATCAGCTTTTCCTCAGGTATCCCCCTCCTGACGCACTGTTCCACCAGCTCCCGGTGGGGTGCGATGTAATAGTCGCAGTCCGTCTCCTCCCAGAAAGGAATACAGGTGTAATCGGTCATCACTGCCAGAGTCAGAGGCAGCTCCATGCCCTTTCTCTTCATATAAGTGATGGTCTCCGCCGGGTAGAGATGGGGCATCACCACCGCATCGAAATGCTCCTGTTCCATGTAGGCCTGCAGATATTTGCCCATCTTGGCGTTTACGTAATACACCGGAGATTTTCTGGTAATCCGGCTGATCACCATGCCCATCCGATAAACCAGGCCGAAGACGTGGGGCATCTTCTGGACGGTATTCACATAGATATCCCCCACTGTCTCCGACACCTTCTCCCCGGCCAGGGTCAGGTAATCAAACATATAGGCCTCATGACCTCTGGCCTCCAGGGCCTCCTTCACGGCAAAGCCCGCCGCGTCATGTCCTCCTCCCGTCTTGCAGGATAATATTAATATCTTCATCGCTATCTTCTCCCAAATCCAAGCCGCAAGAGCTTTCCCTCCCGGTGTTTATCAATGACAATCCCCGCGATCAGCATATTCCCCAAGGCCACCGCTGTTCCCGGCCGAAAGGCCAGGCTGCTGATGAGCCAGCAGATATAGGTAACCCTGGTTCTGAGCCGGTGGGGATTTAAGATAATCACCAGAGAAAAGAACAGATACCAAAAAATCAGAAGCCACAGCCCTGTCACCCGGGGATACAGCCCCATGAGTACCCCGAAGGAAACGGCGATGGCCTTGCCGCCCTTCCCTTTCCCTCCGCATAGGGGGAAGGCGTGGCCCAAAACCGGCGCCGCCATCACCAGGGAAAAGCCTAACCCCCGGATATCCACCCGCCTCCCCGCCAGATACACCGGCAGAAAGCCCTTCAGCAGATCGGCCAGCAGCACCAAGATTCCGCAGAAAACTCCCCCGCAGAGGAAGGCGTTGGCAGTTCCGGGATTGCCGTCGTCGCTTGCGTCCCGCACGTCAATCCCTTTAATCATCCTGGGGATGAGATAGCCAAACATAATTCCTCCGGCCAGGTAACCCAGCAGGATAAAAAAACCGTACTCTCTCAACATTCCTCCACCTTCTCTGCCATCTGCCGCACCCAGCTGCGGAAATTCTCCAGATCCTGTTCGTCCGGGTGAGACCTGGCCTTATCAAAATTTTCCAGGCTGGCCTTCAGACGCTCATCCTCCGGGTGCTCCGCCAGCATTGCCGCATACCGGCTGCCCACCGTCTCCGGCATCTTTCCCTGGCAGTAAAAGCTTCCCAGCACCCGGTTTCCCTCGGGGATCAGCTCCTTCACCCGCCCGAAAATCTGATTATAATATTCCTGGCTTCCGCCGAAGCCTGCAGTTCCAAACCAGGCAATGTTCTTATGCTCCAGGCCCCTTAAAAATTCCGCCGCCTCCGGGCAGCAGGTTCCCTTGTCCGTCCAGGAGCCCACCAGATAGAGCTCCGCCTGGGGATACTCCCCGGCCTGGCAGCCGATCACCTGATGGCCTGGCAGAGCTCTCTCAATCTCCCGGGCCAATAGCCCGGTATTTCCGGTTGCGCTCCGATAAAATACAGCAATTTTCACCTTTATTCCTCCTCAACTGAACTGTCCGCCATATTCTCCTTCCTGCTCTCCTGGCAAGCTGTCAGCGCCACAGTCACCTTGCAGATAAGCCCCGCCAGCCCGCAGACAAGGGCCAGGGGCAGACAACTCTTATAAAATGCCATCCACAGCAGGCTCCCCAGAAAAGCCGCCCCAGGTACAGCAGAGAATACGAAAAAAGAAAAACCCTGATAAAATCAGAGTTTTTTCAGTGGAGCAGACGGGAGTCGAACCCGTGTCCAAAAATCCATCCCTTGTCCTTCTACTATCATAGCTGATTCTTTGGGATTCCCCCGGGTGAACGGCAGTCAGCAGCCTTTCACCGTCGGTAGCTTCATGGTACGCCCGTGCGGGCAAAGCTTACCGCACGTCGTTTCTCACATGATCGATGCCGGGTTCTTAAGGTGTGAGTGCCCTAAGGCCGACAAGCTGCACTTAGGCAGCTACTGCTAAATTATCTTCAGCGTTTAATTTTAATTCCAGCTTTTAACGCAGTGCCGGAGTCTGCGGATAGCTTCTCCAACTTCAGAATCCCTGTCGAAACCTTGACTGCCCCTTAGTTGTTCCACAGATAGTATAACAAAGCTGCCTTCACCTGTCAATATAGGTTTTTCACTTTGAAATCCCGCTCCGCTTCCCGGCGCTGATCTTTCTTGGCAATGTCCTGGCGCTTGTCATAGAGCTTTTTACCTTTGGCCAGTCCCACCTCCACCTTCACCAGGCCGTGCTTGAAGTAGACCTGCAGGGGCACCAGGGTATAGCCCTTTTCCGCGATCTTTCCCGCCAGCTTGCGAATCTCTTCCCGATGCAGCAGAAGCTTTCTCACCCGCAGGGGATCCTTGTTAAAAATGTTCCCCTTCTCATAGGGAGATACGTGCATGCCGTAGATAAACAGCTCTCCCCGCTCTATGCGCAGAAAGGCCTCCTTGATGCTGCATTTTCCCATGCGCAGGGACTTTACCTCCGTCCCCGCCAGGGAAATGCCTGCCTCGTATTTTTCTTCAATAAAATAGTCGTGATACGCCTTCTTGTTGTTGGCAATCAGGCGGCTGCTTGTCTCTTTTGCCATGGCAAAACTCCTTACGCTAACACAAAATCAATGGTTCTGGAGGAAATATCCGCCTGCAGCACCTTCACCGCCACGGGCTGGCCCAGGCTGTAGACCTGGCCGTATTTCTCGCCCACCAGCCGGTAATTTTCCTCATCGTAGGCATAGTAATCGTCCTTTAAGCTGTTGATGTGCACCAACCCTTCCACGGTGTTGGGCAGCTCCACGTAAAAGCCCCAGCCGGTGACGCCGGAAATCACTCCGGAGAACTCCTGGCCCAGGAAAAAGCTCATATATTCCGCTTTCTTCAGCTTAACGGTCTCCCGCTCCGTCTCCTCCGCCCGGCGCTCCATGGCTGAGGACTGAGCCGCCACCTCCTCCAGGATCCCCGCATAGTGCAGCATCCGCTGCTGATTCATCCGCCCTCTCAGGGTATCCTTGATGATTCGGTGAATCTGCAGATCCGGGTACCGGCGGATGGGGGAGGTAAAGTGGCAGTAATGCTTGGCCGCCAATCCGAAATGACCGCTGCAGCCTGTGGTATAACGGGCTTGCTTCATGGAACGCAGCAGCAGCCGGCTGATGAGCGGCTCCGCAGGTTCCCCCTCAATTTTTGTGAGAATCTTTTGAATCTCCAGCGGTTCTATCTCTTCCTTGGTCTTTTTGACTTTAATTCCCTGGCTTCGGATGAAAGCCAGGACGCCCTCCATCTTCTCCATATCCGGGGTCTCGTGGGTCCGGTACACGAAGGGAATCTCTCTTTTGCAGAACTCCTCCGCCACAGTCTCATTGGCCAACAGCATAAAATCCTCAATCAGCTGGGTGGCGATGTTGTGCAGGTAGGGCTGAATATCCACGGGCCGACCCATGGGGCTTAAGGTCACCTTACTCTCAGGGAAATCAAAATCTATAGCTCCCCGGCGCATACGCTTTTTGCGCAGCACCTTAGAGAGGCGGCCCATTCTCCGGATGGTGGGTACCAGCTTTTTAAACTCCCGGATCCGCTCCGGGTCCTTGTCCTCCAAAATCTCCTTCACCTGGGTGTAGGACATTCTCCTGGTTACTTTTATGACGGTCTCCGCGATTTTATGACTGACCACATTTCCCTTGGCGTCAATATCCATCAGACAGCTCAAGGCCAACCGATCCTCCCCCTGATTCAGGGAGCAGATGCCGTTGGAGAGCCGCTGGGGCAGCATAGGGATCACCCGGTCCACCAGATAGACGGAGGTTCCCCTCTTTCTGGCCTCCCGGTCCAGGGCGCTGTCCTCCTGCACATAATTGCTGACGTCCGCAATGTGCACGCCCAGATGGTAGAGGCCGCTCTCCCTGTCCTTGGTCAGGGAAATGCCGTCGTCCAAATCCTTGGCGTCCTCCCCGTCGATGGTGATCACGGTCCAGTCCCGGAGATCTAACCGTCCGTCAAAGTCCCCGGGCTGTATCTGCTCCGGCACCCGCTGGGCCTGGTTTTTCACCTTCTCCGGGAAATCCATGGGAAGTCCCTGGCCCCGGGCAATGGACAGCACATCCACCCCGGCCTCCCCCACGTTGCCCAGAATCTCTGTGATCCTTCCCCGGGGATCCCGGCTTCCCTGATAGCTGGTGATCACCGCCACCACCTTCTGGCCGTCCCCGGCCCCCAGGGTATCCGGGGCGGGAATCCTCACCTCCATCAGCAGGCGGTCATTGTCCGGCAGTACGGTACCCCCCTGGCCCCGGCGCTCATAGGTGCCCACCACCTCGGTGACGCCCCGGCTGAGAACCTTGACAATGCGCCCCTCCTGCCTCCTGTTCTTTCTGGGGGGCTCCAGGGCCACCTCCACCTGGTCCTGATGAAAGGCCCCTCCCGTATGGGATTCGGGGATGAAGATATCCTCCGGCTGTCCCTCCACCTCCACAAAGCCAAAGCCCCGGGGATGGGCGATGAAGGTCCCGCAGACAGCAGGGCGCTCCGACTTATGCTCCTCCTCCTGGGCAGCCCTCCGGTAAAGGCCCCGCTTGCTGCAGGTGATCTTCCCCTCCTCCTCCAGGGAATCCAGCACCTGCCGCAGATCCTTTCTCTTTCCCTTGGGAATCTGCAGCAGCGCCGCTATATCCTTGGCCCGCATGGGCCGGTAATTTTTCGCGCAGATGAAATCTAATATAATTTTTTTCCTGTTCTTCAATACTTTTTTGTTCACTTCAACCCTTCCTGTGGTACGAAAAAGCACTCTTGATGTACAAGAGTGCCGGTTTCTCAGAAATTCATATTTAAAACTACAGACAGCACGATAAACAGAACTGCCATAATCTTCGTGGCCCGCACCAGGTTGCCCTCGGCGGAGCGGGATCTGTTCTTTCCCCAGTAGGTATCTGCCATACCAGCCACGCTACCTAAACCCTGCTGTTTTCCTTCCTGCATCAATACTACTATGATTAAGCCTATACAGTCAATGACATAAAGGACGGTCAAAACCATTTTTAAGATTTCCAAGACTACACCTCCTATAATCAACCAAGGTACATTTTACCATAGGGATTCGGAGATTGCAAGCTATTTTTCCAGCTTGTCAAAAGGATTTTCATATAATCCCGGTTTGCCCAGATAATCCTCAATGCGAAGCAGCTGATTGTACTTGGCGGTCCGGTCCGTCCGGCAGGGAGCCCCGGTTTTGATCTGCCCAGCCCCGGTGGCCACCGCCAAATCCGCGATAAAGGCGTCCTCCGTCTCGCCGGAGCGGTGGGAGATTACTGCCCGATAGCCGGCCTTGTGGGCCATCTCCACTGCGTCCAGGGCCTCGGAGAGTGTTCCGATCTGATTGACCTTCACCAAAATGGCGTTGGCCACGCCCAGCTTAATTCCGCATTTCAGCCGCTTGGTGTTGGTGACAAAGAGATCATCCCCCACCAGCTGCAGCCGGTCTCCCAGCTCCCGGGTCAGCTCCTTCCAGCCCTCCCAGTCATCCTCCTGAAGTCCATCCTCGATAGATACAATGGGAAACTCCTCCGCCAGCTCCTTGTAGTAGGAAATCATCTCCCGGCTGCTCCTGACCACCTCTTCCCCCTGGATCTTGCTCTCCCCCGGAAAGACGTAGGCGTCCCGGCGGGGATCATAGAGCTCGCTGGCCGCCACGTCCATGGCAAAGCCCACCTCATCTCCCGGCTCGTAGCCGGCCCGGCGCACCGCCTGCACCATCAGCTCCAGCACCTCCCAGGCAGTTTTCAGATCCGGGGCGAAGCCGCCCTCGTCTCCCACTCCCGTGGAGAGCCCCTGCTCCTTCAGGATCACTTTCAGCCAGTGGTAAATCTCCGCGCACATCATCAGCCCCTCCTGGAAGCTTACCGCCCCCAGGGGCATAATCATAAATTCCTGGAAATCCACAGTATTGTCCGCGTGCTTGCCGCCGTTTAAGATATTCATCATGGGCACCGGCAGATGGCGGGTGTGCACGCCGCCCAGATACTGGTACAGAGGCAGCCGCAGAGCCTTGGCCGCCGCCCGGGCCACCGCCATGGATACCCCCAGGGTGGCGTTGGCGCCCAGGTGGGACTTATTGTCCGTGCCGTCCTCCTGGATCAGCAGCTGATCCACGTACATCTGGTTCAGGGCATTCTCCCCCACCAGGGTCTCGGCGATCTTCGTATTTACATTTTCCACAGCCTTCTGAACTCCCAGGCCGCAGTAGCTCTTCTCCCCGTCCCGCAGCTCCACCGCCTCAAATTTTCCCGTGGAAGCCCCGGAAGGGACGATAGCCCGGCCTGTATATCCATCCACACCCATGATTCCCTCGCCCACGGTCACCTCTACCTCCACCGTGGGATTTCCCCGGGAATCCAGTACCTCTCTTGCGTATACTCTCCGAATGGGTAAATAACGATACATGGCAATACCTCCTTGTCTTCTGAGGATAGTATTGCCATGAGGTTTACCACTTATTCCTGACTTTTTCCGCAAAGCCCAGCATATGCTCCACGGGGATTTCCTCCCCGGAATCCAGGATCACTCTTCCGTCAAAATAGCCGAATACCTGGTGCTGGTCGCTTAAAATCACCCCCGCGGAGGTGTAGGCTTTCCGATCCAAAATCGGCGCAAAGGCTAATTTCACCCGACCGTCAGAGGAGGTGAAGGTCCAGGGATCCAGGAAACGCGGCTCTCCTTCCCTCTCCCCAGGAATCTGAAATTCCACCTGCCCCAGCTTGTGGGCCCTGCCGTCCCAGAAGAGCATATTTTCTGTGGCCGCCCGGTTGTCGCCGAAGCCGTATCCCAGGTTAAAGCCCAGCCTGTGTCCCCGGACTCTCCCCATCATGGCGCTCCAGTACCAGGTGTTGGAATAGGCCCACACGCCCCTTCCCCAGTCCAGCAGCCCCCAACTGTCCCCGGGCTCAAAGACCCAGTGCCTGCCCTCAACTTCCACAGCCCCCCGGGCCCTCATGCCGATGATCTTTTGATTATAGTAGAAGGCCCTTTTCCGCTCAAAGGGGGTGGCGATCACCATGGATTCCTGGGGCTCTCTGTCCAGCTCCACCTTCAGGCGGATAGGCTTTCCCTGGGAAAAATTCTCCATGGAGGCCCGCAGGATCCGCCGGTCTTTCTGCTTTTCAAAGTGAAAATTCCAGCCCCTTCCCCCGGCCCGCACATCTCCCTCCTCGGAGGTGGAGGGCATATGCAGCCTTCCCATGGGCAGCAGCAGCATGGGACTTTTGGTCACCTCTGTTCCCCGGACAAAATCCAGAAAGGAAATGCTCACCAGACCCATGTAGCTGTTATCCGCCACAGTCAGGGCCACTCCAAATCTGTCGTTGTGAATCAGATAATAATCCCACTCCTTGATTCGCAGGGCCGAAGCCTTCACCCGGTCCCTGCTGTACGCCTTCACCAGGCTGGTGGCATAGCCAGCCTCCGCCAGATTTCCCTGCTCATCCAGAAGTCTTCCCTCACCCAAGAGATGTTGCATAGCATTTCCCTCCTTATCTCTCTTATTCATTTTTTACAAAAACTGACACAGCAAAATTGGCAGAAACACTGCCGGCACATAGTTCATCACCTTTATTTTTGTGATTCCCAGCATATTTAAGGCCAGGGCCACAATCAGCAAATAGCCTGCGCAGGACATTTCGTTGATCACCGCGTCGCTCAAAAGCGGGGAAATCCACTGAGCCAGCAGGGTGATCGCCCCCTGGTACAGCAGCACCAGGCTGCCGGATAAGAGCACGCCCACGCCCCAGGTGGAAGCAAAAATAATTGCCGCCACGCCGTCCATCAGGGATTTGGTGAAAAGCACCGTGTACTCTCCCCGCAGAGGGAGCCGGAAATACCAATGTACAAAACACAAAGGCCGAGGCCCTTCATCAGGGCCTCTCCTAGTTTTTCCGGTATCCATTTATTTCCCAGCAATCCCAAAGCTCCGCCTGCCAGAATTGCCAGTACATTCACGATTGTACCCAGCATTATTCTATGACAATCCTTACGCTTTCACCAGCAGAGATTTTCCGGTCATCTCCTGGGGCTGCTCCATTCCCATGAGCTCGATCAGCGTGGGAGCGATATCTGCCAGGCAACCGCCCTCTCTCAGGGAGTACGCGGGATCCGCGTTGACTAAAATGAAGGGCACAGGATTAGTGGTGTGAGCGGTGAAGGGCTCGCCGGTCTCATAGTCAATCAGCTGCTCCGCATTTCCGTGGTCCGCGCAGATGAACATCTGTCCGTCCACCTCCCGAATGGCCTCCACAGCCTTGCCCACGCAGGCGTCCACAGCCTCCACAGCCTTGATGGCGGCCTCCTCCACGCCGGTGTGACCCACCATGTCGGGATTTGCGAAGTTAATGATGATCACATCGTATTTCTGAGACTTGATGGCCTCCACCAGCTTATCGCACACCTCGTAGGCGCTCATCTCCGGCTTCATATCGTAGGTGGGAACCTTGGGGGATTTCACCAGAATTCTGTCCTCCCCGGCGTTGGGCTCCTCGATTCCTCCATTGAAGAAGAAGGTTACATGGGCATATTTCTCTGTCTCCGCAATGCGGGCCTGAGTCATATGGTTGGCAGCCAGGAACTCGCCGAAGGTATTCTTGATGGATACCTTGTGGAAGGCCACCAGCTTATTCTGAATGGTGTCGTCATAATCGGTGAAGCACACGTAGCACAGAGGCATGCGCTCCCCTCTCTCAAATCCCTTGAAGTCGTCGTCGCAGAAGGCGCGGGTCAGCTCTCTGGCCCGGTCCGGACGGAAGTTGAAGAATACAACGGAATCATTGGCAGAGATCACTGCCACCGGCTTGCCGTCCTTCTTCATCACGGTGGGAAGCATAAACTCGTCGGTTTTCTCATTGTCGTAGGAAGCCTGGATGGCTGCAGCCGGATCCTCTCCTCCGTCCACGCCCTCCCCCTGGGTCAGGGCCTTGAAAGCCAGCTCCACACGATCCCAGCGGTTATCCCGGTCCATGGCGTAATAACGGCCGGAGATCATACCCACCTGGCCTACGCCCAGCTCCTTCATCTTGGCAACCAGCTCCTCCACATATCCCTTTCCGGAAGCCGGGGGAGTGTCACGGCCGTCCAGGAAACAATGCACGTAAACCTTCTCTAAGCCCTCCCTCTTGGCCAGCTCCAGCAGTCCGTAGATGTGGGTGTTGTGGCTGTGCACGCCGCCGTCGGATACCAGTCCCATGCAGTGCAGGGCGCTGTTGTGCTCCTTGGCATTTTTTACCGCTGCCAGCAGAGCCTCATTTTTGAAGAAATCACCGTCCTGAATTTCCTTGGTGATTCTGGTCAGCTCCTGATAAACAATGCGGCCTGCGCCCATGTTCAGATGGCCCACCTCAGAATTGCCCATCTGTCCCTCGGGAAGTCCCACGGCCATACCGGAGGCATTTCCCTTCACAAAGGGGCACTCGGCCTTCAGCTTGTCCATCACCGGAGTGCTGGCCTCGCACACGGCGTTGGCCTTACAGTTGTCATTTAATCCGTATCCATCCAGAATCATCAAAACGGTTGGTTTTTTACTCATGATCTTCCATCTCCTTATAGTTCTTGTAAACTCTCAGTCTTATTTTACCAGAAACCGCAGATTTGTAAAGAGAAACTCCTCCCACCGGGAACCAAAAGGCTGAACTGATACACCAAAATTCCCTGGGGAGGAGCTTCTCTTGCTGGTTTCTATAATACTTTTGCCAAAAATTCCCTGAGTCGGGGATTTTGGGGATGTTCAAAAAATTCTTCAGGAGTATTTTCCTCCTGGATTTGAGCCTGATCAATGAAGAGGACCCGGGTAGCCACGTTGCGGGCAAAGCCCATCTCGTGGGTCACCACCACCATGGTCATACCGGACTGAGCCAGCTCCCGCATGATCTCCAGAACCTCGCCTACCATCTCCGGATCCAGAGCGGAAGTGGGCTCGTCGAAGAGCATCACATCTGGGTTCATGGCCAGGGCCCGGGCGATGGCGATACGCTGCTTCTGGCCGCCGGAGAGCTGATCGGGATATGCGTCGGCCTTCTCCGGAAGGCCCACCCGGTTCAAGAGCTCCATGGCCTTTTTCTCCGCCTCTTCCTTGGTCATCAGCTTCAAGGTCACCGGAGCCAGCATAATGTTCTCCTTCACCGTCTTGTGGGGGAAGAGGTTGAACTGCTGGAATACCATGCCGATCTTCTGCCGGTGCAGGTCGATGTTCACGCTGCGGCTGGTGATATCCACTCCCTCAAAGAAAATCTGTCCCCCGGTGGGAACCTCCAGCAGGTTCAGGGAGCGGAGAAAGGTGGATTTACCGGAACCGGAGGGACCGATGATGGCCACCACCTCGCCTCTGCAGATATCCGTGGTGATTCCGTCCAGTACTTTATTGTCGCCAAAATATTTCTTCAGATCCTTGACCTGAATCAATACTTCTCCCTTATCGCTCATTCTTTCTCAGCCTCCTCTCCAGCTTGGTCATAAAGAAGGTCAGCAGCATGGTCAGCGCCAGATAAATGACGGCCGCTGCCAGCAGAGGCAGCACTGCATTGAAGGTACGGCTCTGGATAACCATAACCGCCTTGGTCAGATCCTGCACGCCGATGTAGCCGATGATGGCCGTCTCCTTGATCAGCACGATCATCTCGTTGACCAGGGCGGGCAGCACGTTCTTGAAGGCCTGGGGGATGACGATCAGCCACATGGTCTGCCTGCCGCTTAATCCCAGACTTCTTCCGGCCTCCGTCTGTCCCTGATCGATGGCCATGATGCCGGAACGGACGATCTCCGCCACGTAAGCGCCGGAGTTGATACCGAAGGCGATACCGCCCACCACGATCTGGTTCATATTCACAGAGCCGAACACTACCAGATACATGAACAGAATCTGGATCATGCTGGGCGTTCCCCGGATGATGGTCAGATAAACTTTACAGATGCCGTTTAGAATGATAAATTTTCCGTCCTTTTCGTGGGAAGAGCGGATAATTGCCACCAAAAATCCGATAATCACACCGATAATCAGGGCCAGAATGGTCACCAGAATCGTCACCTTCAGACCGTTGACCAGCCACATCCACCTGTCGTCCTTGACAAAGTTGTCATAAAAATCACTGCCGAACTTCTGCAGATCTGCTGACAGGGGGCCAAAAACCTCCTCTAAAAAATCCATATTCTCTTCCGTGCTCCTTTTCGTCAGAAACAGGGCTGTTGGCAAAATGTCAGCAGCCCCGTCGATGGTCTCTTTGTGTTTCTTACTTTCTTACGATAACTACCTGTGTAGCGTTGGCGTAGGTATCGGTGAAATCCGCATTTTTCAGACGCTCCTCATCCACCGTCATGCCGGCCGCACCGAAATCTGCCTTGCCGGAAGCGATGGTGGCCAGGATGGAATCAAACTCCATATCCTGAATCTCCAGCTCATAGCCCAGCTTATCGCAGATGGCCTTGGCAAAATCCGCGTCAATTCCTACCACCTGGTCTCCCTCATAGTACTCCCAGGGCTCAAACTCCGCGTTGGTGGCCATCACCAGCTTGCCGTTGGGATACTCGGTTCCCTCGGGAGTCTCATACTGGAAGCTTCCCGGATCTCCCACGTAGTTGTTAATAATCTTGTCCAGAGTTCCCTCGTCCTTCAGCTCCTGAATAGCTCCGTTCATCTTCTCCAGCAGCTCGGTGTTGCCTTTCTTTAAAGCAATGGCGTACTGCTCTTCCCCGAACAGTCCGTCAATGATCTTCAGATCATCGTTGGCCTCCACAAACTTGGCCGCCGGCTGAGAATCAATAACTACACAGTCCAGCTTCCCGGCCTTCAGCGCCTGCACTGCAGCCGCTCCCTTGGGGAAACGCTGTACCTGGCTGTCCTCATTGACGATATCGCTGACCTGCAGGTCTCCGGTGGTACCGCTCTGCACGCCGATGGTCAGATCCGCCAGATCCTCCAAAGCGGTGATCTCCACAGTCTCAGAGCTGTCCTTGCTGCCCTGATCCTCGGTCTTTGCCTCTTCCTTTTTGTCTCCGCCGCAGGCTGCCATAGACATCATCATGGCTCCTGCCAGAAAAAGTGCTGCATATTTTTTCCAAGCTTTCATTTTTCATCCTCCTCATATTTTGCATAATTATGCAAATCTGAGTATATTATAACAGCTCTTTTTCAAAATGCAACCCTTTTTTCGCGGACCTGCTATTAGTATACCCGAATCACCGTGGGGATCTTGTATACCATGGACATGCTGTTGAGCACCGTGAGAGAATCCTGGAAATACTGGGCCTCCACCTGATCGGTGATAAATACCAGCTCCGCCTGGCCGTCCGCCTTCACCTGGGTCTGAATCATCTGGGATATGCTCACCCGGTTTCCCGCAAAGACCTGAGCCACGCTGGCCAGAACACCGCAGCGGTTTTCCACCCGCATCCGCAGAAAATACTTATTTTTTACAGCCTCCGGCCGTTTGATGGGAATCTCCTTATAGCAGGTACAGCTGATACGGCCGCAGCAATTATGCATAATATTCCGTACCACATCGAACACATCCCCCACCACTGCGCTGGCAGTGGGCATTTCTCCGGCTCCCCGGCCGAAAAACATGGCGTCCTGTACCGCGTCTCCCACCACGAAAATTGCATTGTAGCTGTCGTTAACCGCCGCCAGGGGATGAGACTGGGGAATCAGCATGGGAGAGACGCCCACCTCTATGCCCTCCGGGGTATTCTTGGCCACCCCCAGCAGCTTGATCACACAGCCCAGCTCCCGGGCGTACTGAATGTCCTTGGCGCTGATCTTGGTGATTCCCTCGGTGGTCACGTCCGCGAAGGTCACCCGGGAATTGAAGGCGATGGAAGCCAGGATAGCCATCTTCCTCCCGGCATCAAGCCCCTGGATATCCGCGGTGGGATCGCTCTCCGCATAGCCCAGGCGGGTGGCCTCCGCCAGGGCCTCCTGGAACTCCATGCCCTCCTGGGTCATCTTGGTGAGGATGTAGTTGGTGGTTCCGTTGACAATCCCCATTACCTCCCGGATCTTATTGCCCGCCAGGCACTGCTTCAGGGGACGGATAATGGGAATCCCCCCGCCCACGGCCGCCTCAAAGAGCAGATCGCAGCCCATCTCCTTGGCCGTGTCCATCAGCTCTTTGCCGTGCTCCGCCAGCAGATCCTTGTTGGCCGTAACCACGTGCTTGCCCGCCCGCAGGGCCGCCAGGATATACGTTTTGGCGGGCTCAAGGCCCCCCATGAGCTCAATGACAATCTGAATATCCGGATCCTGTAAAATTTGCTCCCAGCTGTCAGTGAGCACGGAGGGATCCTCCACCTTCTTGGCCGCCTTTTCCAGGTTCCGCACCAGGATCCGCTTGATCTCCACCACGGCTCCCAGCTTATTTTCCATCTCTTCCTTCTGACTCTGCAATACCTTATAGGCGCCGCCTCCCACTGTACCCAGTCCCAACAGCGCCGCCTGAATCTTTTTAGTACTCATCTTTCTCTTCTCCCTGTCTCTTTTCCTGTCTGATCAGATCTCTGATGGCCTCCACCGCCACACGGATCGCCTGATCCGTGTCGTGGACAATCCTGTTTTCCATGCCCCGCTTCTGCCGCTCCTGATTTCCCATAACCAGGAATACCGATCCGGCCTTCACCCCCAGGGCGCTGGCCACGGTAAAGAGCGCCGCCGACTCCATCTCAGAGGCCTTGCAGCCCAGACGCATCCAAGCTTCCCACTTGGCCAGCAGTTCGCCGCTGACGGGCATCCGCTCCGGATCATGCTGCCCATAAAAGGAATCCTTGCACTGGACCACCCCCGCGTGGCAGGTATATTCCAGTCTCTCCGCCGCCTGCACCAGGGCATTGGTCACCTGCAGGTCCGGCACCGCGGGAAATTCAATGGGCGCGTATTCCCGGCTGGTTCCCTCTGCCCGGATAGCCCCTGTGGCCACCACCAGGTCGCCGCCGCAAACCTGCAGATCCATGCCCCCGCAGGTACCCACCCGCACAAAGGTGTGAACGCCGCAGTTTACCAGCTCCTCCATGGCGATGGCAGCGGAGGGGCCTCCGATGCCTGTGGAGGTGACGCTAACCTTCTCCCCCTCCAGATAGCCCGTATAGGTTACATACTCCCGGCTGTCCGCCATCAGGCGGCTGTCCTGAAAATGCTCCGCGATTTTTGCGCAGCGCTTGGGGTCTCCCGGCAGGATCACATATTCCCCCACATCGCCCCTGCGAAGCTGCAGATGGTACTGCAGCCCTTCCTCTCCTGAATAATTCTGCATACGTCCGCCCCTTCCTGATCTCCCTTTGGCCTTTGGCCACAGGGCTTTTTCATAAAATGAAATCTGTCTGGCCTTATTATACGCGATACGGGCAGAGTTTTCAACAAGGAAACCCTGCCCGCACACGTTAACACCTATACTGTTTTGTTGATGCCTTCACTCTCTCGCCTTTCCCAGTACCTCCTCCATCTGAGACTTTGCGCCATCAGGAAGAGCATCGGTATTTTTAATATAGCCCAAAATCTGGGACTTCTCTATTCCCAGGTCAGCGCAGAGCCGCAGCATGATCGATACGCCGGCCTTGAGCCCTCTGGCCTCACCTTCTTTTATCCCCTCTTCCCGCATCATCTCTAACTCTTCCCATGCCTGCATATATCTTACCCCCGTTTCCTTATCCTTTTTTATTCTCTCTATTTTCTGATGCAATTCCCGGAGCTTCTCCGAGCTAGTCTCGTACAGCTTGCCGTTTTCCATATACTCCAGAAGCTCTGCCAGCTCCTGGGATATTCCTTCCCGATCTTCCCCTCGAGTGTTCAGAAAAATCCGCACCGCCCCATCCTCCAGCAACTGCCCTGTTTCCCTGCAGCAAAGCTGAAAGGTGTACCGGTACTTTTTCCTGCCCAAGAGGTCAAAGGGCATAATCATCACCAGAAAACAGTCCGGCAGCTGATTAAAGTCTTTTACCCCCTTCAGCAAAAGCGTCCGGTCGATAGTGCCCTGGTACAGCCGGCTTCGCCTGGGGAGATTTCCCGTATTTGTTCTTTGTACCTCTGTATTGTACGCTCTGCCCCTCAAGTCTTTGACCCAGCCGTCCAACCGTATGGATCTGTTTTCTGGGTGATTTCTGATCTCCTTCTCGGTTATCAGCGGCCATTGAAGTTTTATTTCTTCTTGAAAAATCGTTCCCAGAACATACTCGTGTATCCACGGCTCCTCCATGGCCTCTGCAAACAAGAACCGATCCAGCATACACATTTCCTCCAGAGGTTTCATTGTCCTTAATGCCATTATGTCCCCTTTCACTCAGACATGCCGGTTCTCCTGCTCTCAAAACAGTGCATCCGGCAAAAAAGATTTGATTTTTTAGATGTGCTCAGATATGTCTTATTTTTGCTGTTTTGTTTTATATAATTATAAAGCAAAACATTGCATTTGTCACTATCTTTTTTCTCATTACTGCCAAAATTTCGTATCCGTTCAGCCCTTCGGCCTCACTGCCACAAAAGGACGGGACTGCCGCCATCAGCGAAGACTTCTGCATATTTATGCAGTTTGTATGGATAGGCCCAATACAAATACATAACTATACAGGAAATCCGATGATGGGGCAGTCCCGTCTTTTTTAACAGCTGCTAAATTTGCTTATTTGTAATTTACGATCTTACCAAAGTCGGGCTTTAAGGCAGCTCCGCCTACCAGGCCGCCGTCGATGTCAGCCTGTGCAAACAGATCCGGTGCGGTAGCAGCGTTTACGGATCCACCGTACTGGATGCGGATAGCCTCTGCGGTAGCCTCGTCATAGATCTCAGCGATGCACTGACGGATACCCTGGCAAACCTCCTGAGCCTGCTCGGTGGTAGCGGTCTTGCCGGTTCCGATGGCCCAGATGGGCTCGTATGCGATCACAGCGGTCTTCGCCTGATCTGCGGTCACATTCTGGAATCCAACCTTTACCTGCTGACGGATGAAATCCATGGTCACGCCCTGCTCTCTCTGCTCCAGAGTCTCGCCGCAGCACATGATGGGGGTGATGCCATGCTCGAAGGCCTTCAGCACTTTCTTGTTTACGTCTGCATTGGTCTCTCCGAAGTACTCTCTTCTCTCAGAGTGGCCCAGAACCACGTACTTAACACCGGCATCCACCAGCATGTTGGGAGAAATCTCTCCGGTGTAGGCACCCTTCTCCTCAAAGTACATGTTCTCAGCGCCAACCTGAATGTTGGAGCCCTTCACAGCCTCAACAACGGGAATGATATCGATGGCGGGAACGCAGAATACTACGTCTACCTCATCGTTAGCTACCAGGGGCTTTAAGGTGTTAACCAGCTCTACAGCCTCGCTGGGAGTCATGTTCATTTTCCAGTTTCCAGCAATAATTTTCTTTCTTGCCATGATTTTGTCCTCTTTTCCTCTTGTTTAATGTCCGGGCACCGTAATTAACGAATCTCGCGGTATATTTATGTGTTCGCACTCAGCCTGCGCTCACTTCGAGCCTATAGTCTCGAAGCTGTGCTCGGCAAATTCGTTTGAACCACATAAATATACCTGCTCCTCCGTCAATCACGGCAGCCCCTACAGTACAAACTCCTTTGGAAGTCCCTTAGGCGCTCCCCAGCCAAGTCGGGCAGCGGCGCAGGTTCTTTCAGGAACGCCTTGCGGTATTTGCCCGGCCTAGCCGGGCAACAGCGCAAATCCCTTTGGGATTTGCTTTATTTGTCGTTGGCTGCTGCCACGCCGGGCAGCTCCTTGCCTTCCAGGAACTCCAGGGAAGCGCCGCCGCCGGTGGAGATGTGGCTCATCTTGTCACCGAAGCCCAGCTGATTTACAGCTGCTGCGGAGTCTCCGCCGCCGATGATGGTGGTGGCGTCAGTCTCAGCCAGAGCCTTAGCCACTGCGATGGTTCCCTTGGCCAGGATGGGATTCTCAAATACGCCCATGGGGCCGTTCCAAACAACAGTCTTGGCGGACTTCACCGCGTCTGCATAAAGCTCTGCGGTCTTGGGTCCGATATCCAGTCCCTCCATGTCTGCCGGGATAGCATCCACGTCAACAGAGGAAACCTCGATCTCAGCGTCGATGGGGTTGGGGAAATCTGCGGCGATGGTGGTATCTACAGGCAGCAGCAGCTTCTTGCCCAGCTTCTCTGCCTTGTCCATCATCTCCTTGCAGTAATCGATTTTGCTGTCGTCAACCAGAGACTTTCCAATCTCCTTGCCCTGAGCCTTCAGGAAGGTATAAGCCATACCACCGCCGATGATCAGGGTGTCGCACTTCTCCAGCAGATTGGAGATAACGTTCAGCTTGTCTGCAACCTTAGCTCCGCCCAGGATAGCTACGAAGGGACGAACCGGATTCTCCACGGCATTGCCCAGGAAATCAATCTCCTTCTGCATCAGGTAACCCACAGCTGCAGTGTCCACGTACTGGGTCACACCCACGTTGGAGCAGTGAGCACGATGTGCGGTACCGAAGGCGTCATTTACAAATACTTCGCAGAGGGAAGCCAGCTCCTTGGAGAAAGCCTCTCCGTTCTTGGTCTCCTCCACACGGTAGCGGGTGTTCTCCAGCAGAACAACCTCGCCGTCTTTCATGGCCTCCACAGCAGCCTTGGCGTTGGGGCCTACCACCTGGGGATCAGCGGCAAACTTTACCTCCTGGCCCAGCAGCTCAGACAGGCGTGCAGCCACCGGTGCCAGAGACAGCTCAGGCTTGGGCTCTCCCTTGGGTTTTCCCAGATGGGAGCAAAGGATTACCTTTCCCCCGTCAGCGATCAGTTTCTTGATGGTGGGCAGAGCTGCCACCAGACGATTCTCGTCGGTGATCTTGCCTTCCTTCAGAGGAACGTTAAAGTCGCATCTTACCAAAACTTTTTTGCCTTTTACGTTGATATCATCAACAGATTTTTTATTCAGCATATCTGTATGCCTCCTTAATAAAAAATAAAAAAATCGCAGCCGTTCAGCCTTCCGGCTTCGCTGTCGCCAAAAAAATTAAGGGTCCGGCCCAAAAGACCGGACCCTATTAGGTCAAATTCCTATATTCGGGACTCCTGCGGCAAAATTATTTGCCCAGCATCTTACCGAAGTACTTGATGGTACGAACCATCTGGCTGGTGTAGGAGTTCTCGTTGTCATACCAGGAAACAACCTGAACCTCAGTGGTTCCATTCTCCAGAGGCAGAACCATGGTCTGGGTAGCATCGAACAGAGAACCGTATCTCATACCAACGATATCGCTGGATACGATCTCATCGGTGTTGTAACCGAAGGACTCGGTAGCTGCTGCCTTCATGGCTGCGTTGATCTGGTCAACAGTTACGTTGCCCTCTACAACTGCAGTCAGGATGGTGGTAGAACCGGTGGGGGTCGGGATACGCTGTGCAGCGCCGATCAGCTTGCCGTTCAGCTCCGGAATAACCAGACCGATTGCCTTAGCAGCACCGGTGCTGTTGGGAACGATATTCACAGCAGCTGCGCGGGATCTTCTCAGATCGCCCTTTCTCTGCGGTCCATCCAGAGTCATCTGATCGCCAGTGTAAGCGTGGATGGTGCACATGATACCGGACTTGATGGGAGCCAGGTCGTTCAGAGCCTTAGCCATGGGAGCCAGGCAGTTGGTGGTACAGGAAGCAGCGGAGATGATGTCATCGTCTGCCTTCAGGGTCTCATGGTTTACATTGTAAACGATGGTGGGCAGGTCGTTTCCAGCCGGAGCGGAGATAACAACCTTCTTAGCGCCTGCATCGATGTGAGCCTGAGCCTTAGCCTTGGAGGTGTAGAATCCAGTACACTCCAGAACTACGTCAACGCCGATCTCTCCCCAGGGAAGCTCTGCAGCGTTAGCCTTAGCGTAAATCTTAATCTCTTTTCCATCTACAGTGATAGAATCCTCACCAGCCTCAACCTTGTCAGCCAGTGCGTATCTTCCCTGAGTAGAATCGTACTTCAGTAAGTGAGCCAGCATCTTCGGGGAGGTCAGGTCGTTGATTGCAACAACTTCAAAACCTTCTGCGCCGAACATCTGTCTGAATGCCAGACGGCCGATACGTCCAAAACCATTAATTGCTACTTTTACTGCCATGATAATCATTCCTCCTAAAAGTGATTTGATTAAACTCGTGAATTCCATAATTTAGGACTTCACTTCCTAAGTATTGTACCTAATTTAATCCAAAAATTCAAGCACTAAATCAAAAAAAGCCAGCGAAACCCAACAAACTTTATTTTATCTTTATCCAAACCGGCTTTTTTTGGCAAAACTCGGCCCGATAGGCGAAACCGCTGGCTTTTAGCAGCTCCTCCGCTTCCCCGAACCGATAACCCACATACTGGGGTACATGGGCGTCAGAGCCGACGATCACCAGCTCCCCGCCCAGCTCCCGGTATCTGCGCAGCACATCCGGGTGGGGATTTGGGTAGCCCAGACCGTATTTCAGCCCTCCGGTGTTGATCTCCAGGGCAATCTGGCGCTCCACCAGAAGCTTTAAAATCTCATCAATAATATCGGCAAAGGCCCCATAGGAATACTCCTTCCCCTGGTTTTTCCCGTAGCGCACCACGTAGTCCAGATGCCCCAGAGACTGAATTCCCCGGCATACCCTCAGGTTCTCCAGGGTGGCCTCAAAATATTCCCGGTACACCTCCCCATCCCTGCAGCCGGCAAAAATCTCCCGGTCGTAGGGGTCCTGCCCTTTAAGCAGGTGCATGGAACCGATAACATAGTCGAAGGGGTAGGCTTGGGCGTAGGCGGCAATCCGCTCTCCCAGGTGGCGCTGCATCCCCAGCTCCACCCCCAGTCTCAGGTCGATCCTTCCCCGGTATTTTTCCCGCAGCTGCAGGATTCGCTCCACGTAGGCCGGGGTATCCAGCTGGAACTCCCCGCCGGGGAAATCCATATCCAGATGATCTGTGATGCAGAGGGTCTCCATTCCCAGCTGAATCGCCTGCTCAATCTGCCGTTCCGGCTCCGTGTCGCTATCCCAGGAAAAGGAGGTGTGCAAATGAAAATCTGATATCATAAAATCGTCCCTCCTCCGGCCACGCAGCCCTCCTGCGTGTAGAATACAAAGGCTTGTCCCGGGGTGATGGCCCGCTGGGGCTCCTCAAAAACTGCCGTGAGCTCATCGGGCCCTGTTTGGCGCACCAGACAGGGCGCCCCCCGGTGGTTATAGCGAATCTTTCCGATGGCCTTAAGGCCCTCCCCCAGATCATCCACCGCCATCAGATTAATCCGGGAAGCTTTCACCTGGCGGCAGAAAAGCTCCTCATTATCCCCCACCACCACCTGATTCTCCTCCGGAAGAATCCCGGTGACAAAGACCCGGCGGCCCATGGGCAGCTCCAGCCCCCGCCGCTGGCCCAGAGTGTAGCAGGCGATCCCCTTGTGGCGTCCCAGAACCTCCCCCTGGCGGGTGACAAAGTCCCCCGGCGTCAGGCCGCCGCCGTCGTTGCGGCGCAGAAATCCCACGTAGTCGTCATCGGGGATGAAACAAATTTCCTGGCTGTCCGGTTTTTCCGCCACGGGAATTCCGACCCTTTTGGCTATCTCCCGAATGTCCTTCTTCTCATACTCGCCCACAGGCATCAGAGTCCGGGACAGCTGCTGCTGGGACAGGCCGTAGAGGGCGTAGGTCTGATCCTTGGCCTCTGTGGCCGAGGTCTTTAAGCTGTACCTTCCCCCTGACAGCTTCACAATTCTTGCATAATGTCCCGTGGCCAGATAGTCGGCTCCCTGCTCCTGGGCGTAGGACAGAAGGGCCTCCCACTTCACCTTCCGGTTGCAGATGACGCAGGGATTGGGGGTTCTCCCCCGGCGGTACTCTTCCATAAAGGGATCCACCACCGCCTCCTTAAAGGTTCTGCGAAAATCTACCATCTGATGGCTGATGCCCAGATAGTCGGCCACCCGCCGGGCATCCCCGGCCAGCTGGGAGCAGTCCTGCCCGGGTTCCCTCCAGGTCTCCATGGTTACCCCCAGAACTTCATAGCCCTCTTCCTTTAACAGATAGGCTGCCACGGAGGAATCTACTCCGCCGGACAGCCCAATCACCACACGCTTCTTCATTTAATACTCTTCCTCTTCGTCCTCTTCTCCCTCGTGGATGTCGGACTTGGGCTTCTCAAGCCCCTCAATCTTGATGCCGTGCTTCTGTGCATAGTCCCAAAGAGCCGCGTGGATGGCCTCCTCCGCCAGCAGGGAGCAGTGCACCTTCACCGGGGGAAGTCCGTCCAGGGCCTCCATAACCGCCTTGTTGGTCACCTGCAGGGCCTCCTGCACAGTCTTTCCCTTCACCAGCTCCGTGGCCATGCTGCTGGTGGCCACCGCGGCGCCGCAGCCGAAGGTCTTAAATTTGCAGTCCCTGATGACGCCCTTGTCGTCAATATCCAGGTACATCCGCATAATATCGCCGCATTTGGCGTTTCCCACAGTTCCCACGCCGCTGGCGTTCTCGATCTCTCCCACGTTTCTGGGATGCTCAAAATGGTCCATTACTTTCTCGCTGTACATGTTCTCTATCTCCTTTATTCGCTCTGTTTTTTCAGGAAGTCCTCATAGAGGGGCGACATGCCCCGCATGCGCTCCACAATTTCCTTAATCTGGTCAACGGTATAGTCAACCTCCTCCCGGGTGGTCTCATGGCTTAAGGTCAGCCGCAGAGAGCCGTGGGCAATCTCGTGGGGCAGGCCGATGGCCAGCAGCACGTGGGAAGGATCCAGAGAGCCCGAGGTACAGGCGGAACCGCTGGAAGCGCAGATTCCCGCCATATCCAGCAGGATAAGCAGCGATTCTCCCTCCACAAACCGGAAGCAGACGTTGACATTGTTGGGCAGCCGCCTTTGGGGATGACCGTTGAGACGGCTGTGGGGGATCTCCTCCAGGATCCTCTGGATCATGTGATCCCGCAGGGCCTGCTCCTTGGCCGCCCGCTCCTCCATGGTCTCCGCTGCCAGAGCCGCCGCCGCGCCGTAGCCCACAATGCCCGGCACATTCTCCGTGCCCGCCCGGCGCTTGCGCTCCTGAGCTCCTCCGTGGATGAAAGAGCGAAGCTTCAGCCCCTTACGGATATACAGAAATCCAATACCCTTGGGCCCGTTAATTTTGTGGGCGCTGGAGCTTAACATATCGATCCCCATCTCTTCCACGTCTATGGGTACCTGTCCAAAGGCCTGAACCGCGTCCGTGTGGAACAAGATCCCGTGCTCCCGGGCGATGGCTCCGATCTCCTTTACCGGCTGCAGGGTGCCGATCTCATTGTTGGCAAACATGACGGAAATCAGAATGGTCTCCGGGGTGATGGCTGCCTCCAGCTGATCCAGCTTCACCACGCCCTGCTCATCCACATCCAGATAAGTCACCCGGGCGCCCCGCTCCTTCTCCAGGTACTGGCAGGTGTGAAGGATGGCGTGATGCTCAATCTTGGTGGTAATTATGTGATTTCCCTTGCCCTTGTAAGCCTCAAAGGCCGCCTTCAAGGCCCAGTTGTCCGCCTCCGTTCCCCCGGCGGTAAAATAAATGTCCTTGGCCGGAGCATTCAGCACCCGGGCGATCTGCTCCCTGGCCTTATCCACGGCCTCCCGGCTCTCCCCCGCCAGCCCGTAAATGCTGGAAGGATTTCCGTAATGCTCTGAGAAATAAGGCAGCATGGCCTCCAGCACCTGGGGAGCCGTCTTGGTAGTAGCCGCGTTATCCAGATAAATACATCTCTTTTCCATATTTTCACTCTCCTAATTTTCACAAATCTGGGCAGGTGTCTGCCCCTTTTCCTTCTGCAGTCTGCGGCTCTCCTCCACCAGCTGTTCCAGCATCATGGTGTCCACCGCCTGGGTGATACTGTCGTTGATCCGCTGCCAGACAAATCTGGTCACGCACAGATCCGCCCCCTGGCAGCCGCCCTTCTCCTGATTCCCCGGGCAGGTCACCGCGTCAAGGTTTCCCTCCAGGGCCCGCAGGATGTCTCCCACGGAAATCTCTGTGGCGGGTTTGGCCAGATGGTAACCGCCGCCGGCGCCCCGCACGCTGGTCACCAGCCCTGCTCGCTTCAGCATCCGCATCAGCTGCTCCAGGTAGCCCATGGAAATATTCTGCCGCTCCGCGATACTCTGCAGGGAGACTGCCTCCTCCTGGTTGTGAAGAGCCAAATCCAGCAGAGCCCGCAGGCCGTATCTGCCTTTCGTGGATAATTTCATCGCAATCACCTTTTAATTCCTAGTAATTCACTCGGATTTCTGTGGTTACTATACCACCCTCCCGGAGTTCTGTCAAGCCCCGCCCGCCAATATAATGGTAAAAAATGAGATCTTGGAGTCTTTTCATGTCAAACGGCAAAACCCTTATCCGGGGAGCTCTGATCCTGATGCTCACCGGATTCCTCAGCCGAATTATCGGTTTTTTCTATAGGATATTCTTATCCCGCGCCATCGGTGCAGAGGGGATGGGAATTTACCAGCTGATCTTTCCCCTCTACTCCCTGTGTTTCGCCCTGACCGTGGCGGGGCTGCAGACAGTGCTCTCCCGCTTCATTGCCGGAAAGCTGGCTCTGGGCCAGGATAAGGCCGCCCGGGACGGGCTGGCCGTGGGCGTCTTCTTATCCCTGTCCCTCTCCCTGGCCGCCGGGGGGCTGATGTTCTACTTTGCCCGACCCATCAGCCTTTATTTTCTCCAGGAGCCCCGCTGCGTATCCCTGCTGCAGCTGCTCTCCTTCTGCGTTCCCTTCGGCACGGTGCACGCCTGCCTCTCTGCCTGGTACTATGCCAGAAAGAAGACTGCCCTGCCCTCCGTCTGCCAGCTTCTGGAGCAGCTGGCCCGGGTGGGGGCTTCTATTCTGGTCTATTCTATCCTGCTGGAGAGGGGACTCCCTGTGACCCCCATGGTGGCGGTGGTGGGAATCCTGGCAGGCGAGTGCGCCTCCGCCCTGACCTCTATGATTGCCGTATCCCTGGATTTTCAGAAAGCCTCCTACTCGCTGCGAAGGCTGGAGCATCCTGTTGGCTACTCCCGGGAGCTTCTTCTGCCCGCCCTGCCCCTGACTGCCAACCGGCTTCTGCTGACCCTGCTGCAGAGTCTGGAGTCTGTGCTTATCCCGGGTCGGCTGCTGCTCTTTGGCCTCAGCTCCTCCGCCGCCCTAAGCGTCTACGGCGTTCTCACCGGCATGGCTCTGCCCCTGATTCTCTTCCCCTCAGCCATCACCAACGCGGTCTCTGTGATGCTCCTGCCCACCGTGGCTGAGGAGCAGGCCAAGGGCAACCGCCGCACCATCGCCCACACCATTGAAAATACCATAAAATACTGTCTGATTCTGGGAATCTTCGCCACCGGAGTCTTCCTCTTCTTCGGCCGGGAGGCCGGGCTTTTGCTTTTTGGCAATGAACAGGCCGGAGCCTTCATCCAGACCCTGGCTTTCATCTGCCCCTTCCTCTATCTGACCACCACCCTCTCCAGTATCTTAAACGGTCTGGGAAAAACCACCTTTTGCTTTGCGCAGAACCTGGCAGGGCTGATCATCCGCATCCTCTTTGTACTTTTTCTAGTGCCCAGATATGGGATGCCCGGGTATCTCTGGGGACTTCTGGCCAGCGAGCTGACCATCACCTTTTTAAGCTTTTTTCTGCTCCACCGAATTGTTCCCTTTACCTTTTCCTCCTGGAACTGGATAATCAAACCTCTGCTGGCCCTGGCCATAAGCGGCGGCGTGGCCCTGGCCGTATGTCAGCTGGGGGCCCTGCTTCCCAGCTTTCCGCCTCTCCTTCTGCTGGCCTTTGCCCTTTTGGCCATGGTCTGCCTGTATCTCTACCTGCTCTGCGGCCTGGAGCTGATTCACATTCCCATGAAAAGGCACACGGTTCTCGACAAAAAATAAATTTTGTATTATAATGAACCCATCTTGCCGGTTTAAGGCCGGCTCATCTTTTCAATTTTCAACAGAGAAAGCAGAGGAATAACTATGAGCTTCACATTTAAAGAAAAACTGCCCACCCCCTCCCAGATCCGGGATGAGTACGCCCTGCCCCCGGAGCTGGCTGCAATCAAGGCCCAGAGAGATGAAAAAATCCGCCGGGTATTCACCGGAGAATCCGATAAATTTCTGGTTATCATCGGCCCCTGTTCCGCCGACAATGAGGACTCTGTCTGCGACTACGTCTCCCGGCTGGCCAGGCTCCAGGAGGAGGTTGAGGATCGGCTGATCCTGATCCCCCGTATCTATACCAACAAGCCCAGAACCACCGGCGAGGGCTACAAGGGGATCGTCCACCAGCCGGATCCCGAGGGCAAACCTGACCTGCTCCACGGTCTGATCGCCATGCGAAAAATGCACATGCGGGCCATCCAGGAGTCCGGCCTCACCGCCGCGGACGAGATGCTCTATCCGGAAAACTGGAGCTACGTCTCTGATATTCTTTCTTATGTGGCCATCGGCGCCCGCTCTGTGGAAAATCAGCAGCACCGGCTGGTGGTCAGCGGCATCGAGATCCCCACAGGAATGAAGAATCCCACCAGCGGCGATTTCTCCGTGATGCTCAATTCCGTGGTGGCAGGCCAGAGCGGTCACCACTTCATCTACCGCAACTGGGAGGTGGAGACGGACGGAAATCCCCTGACCCACACCGTTCTCCGGGGAGCTGTCAACAAGTACGGCCGTTCCATCCCCAACTACCACTATGAGGATCTGGAGCTTCTGCTGGAGAAATACCAGGAGCGGGACCTGAAAAATCCCGCGGCCATCATTGACGCCAACCACTCCAACTCCGGCAAACAGTACATGCAGCAGATCCGAATCGTGAAGGAAATCCTCCACAGCCGCAAGGTTTCCTCTGACATCAGCTCCCTGGTGAAGGGTGTTATGGTGGAGAGCTACATCGAGCCGGGCAACCAGAAGATCGGATGCCATCCCCACATCTACGGCAAATCCATCACCGATCCCTGCCTGGGCTGGAATGATTCCAAAGAGCTGGTTTACACCATCGCGGACCTGTGTTAGCTTTTTTGTATCAGAAAAAGCACACGTTCCAAGAATAAAGGAGCGCCCCGGAAGAATTGACTATTGCATAAATATACAAATAGTCTTACTTCCGAGGCGCTCCTTTTATTTTTATAAAAGCAGCTCCATCAGGATCGGAGTTAGGAAGCACTCGATGACCGCCGCCAGCAGAAGCATGGGCGTCACCCAGAGCACAAAGGCCCAGCCCAGATCGATCAGCTCCTCCTTAAGGCTCCTGTTGGCTCTCCCCAGGATTTTCTTGCTGAGCTGGAAGCAGAGCTGCAGTCCCAGGGCCACGCTCAAAAAGATCGCTCCCAGCTCAAAGATTCCGTGGGGCAGAATTCCCACCAGCATGATCTTCCACACGGGCACCGTTAGGGCGTCCGCCATGGTCAGATAGGCGCCGTAGACCACGCCGATTACAATGCCGTTGGTGAGAATAATATACAGAGGCGCCGCCAGAAAGGGGATAAATCCCATCAGTACTCCCAGCCCCGCCACAGACAGGTTATTCACAAACAACCGAAACAGCTGTATATTTCCCTCCTCATCCATGACCCGTCCCATATTCTCCTGAAGTATGCCCATCATCTCCTGGGCCTGATCGGGATGTAAAACCATCGCCCAGGCAGTGGCCGCCGCCAGCAGGATAAAAATCCCGGCCACCGTCAAAAATTTCTTCCACTGCCCTCTCACATAGCGGCCGCTGTCCAAAAATTGTTCTCTCATGCAGTTCCTCCCTTTTGAGATCTCTCATCGTCCTCTCTCCCCAATTCCTTCCGAAACCAAAAACGTGCCTGTTTTTGTCCAGACACGCTTTGTCCTTATTTGCGGGGATGAGCCTTCAGATAAACATCCCGGATTTTGTTGACGCTCATGTTCACATACATCTGGGTGGTGGAGATATCCGAATGTCCCAGCATCTCCTGGAGACTCTTTAAATCCGCTCCATTCTGCAGCAGATGGGTGGCAAAGGAATGTCTCAGGGTGTGCGGGGTGATGTCTGCCTGGATTCCCGCCGCGCTGGCATAGCTCTTCAGAATTTTCCAAAAGCCCTGGCGGCTCATCATTTTTCCTGAACAGTTGGTAAAAAGAAGCTCTCCGCTCTCCTCCGTCACAAAACCAGGTCTCGCCTCTGCCAGGTACGTCTGCAGAGCCCTCTTGGCCACGCTGCCAAAGGGAATAATTCTCTCCTTGCCGGATTCATGGCAGGTGAGAAATCCCAAAGAAAGATTCACGTCTGAGAGCACCAGATGAACCAGCTCGCTTACCCGGATGCCAGTGGCATACAAAAGCTCCAGCATAGCCCGGTCGCGCATCCCCTTAGGCGTTCCCGCGTTAGGCTGGGCCAAAAGCAGATCTACCTCCTCCACCGTCAGTATCTCCGGCATCTTCTTCTCCACCTTGGGCGGATGAAGTCCCTCGGAAGGATTCTCCGATATTTCCTGGATCTTTACCAGATACTGAAAAAAAGCGCGGATGGACGCCACGCTTCTGGAAACTGTGGAAGGCGCGAAGCGCTTTCTCTCCAGATAGAGCATGTAGGAGTTCAAATTGGTGGCTGTCACCTGGGTGATATCCTCAATCCCCTGGTCGCTGAGAAACTGCGACAGCTTTCTCAGATCCCTCTCATAAGATACCTCTGTATTGCCCGATGATTTTTTTGTGTTATGTAAATACTGTATAAAACCTTGAATTGCATTACCCATGTTATTTTCCCAAACCTTATCACATGTTTTGAAAGCAATTCACCCTTCAAAAACCAGATGTAATGCTATTATACGGAATCTTTTTGGGAAAATCAAATGCTAATTTTTTCCATCTGGAACACTTTTCCAGCAAACAACTAAATATCGTTCTTCCACTGATTATGTCTACCACATTTAGTAAAAACGCAAAAATTAATTTTTTGTAATATTTTCGACAATAATTTGTAATATTTTCGGACCGACCAGGCTTTCCACCCCTGTCCCCAGCAAAAAGATCAGGAGGCCTAAAATGCAGCCCAGCAAATAGCTGACGTAATCCCGGCCATTAAGCCGCTCCCTTTTCATATTCCGCTCCGACATCTGGTACACCACGGCCAAAAACAGAAACAATCCCGGCAGTCCAAAGATCAGCTGGGGCACTACTCCGCCCAGCACTGCCCCAAAGCCCTGAAGCCCTGCCTGGAGGATGCCCATAGTACACAGAGCCCCTCCCAAAAATCCCAGCCACAGCAAGCCCGCCGTCACCGCCGGAACCCCCAGCACAGTCATGCCCAGGCCCCCGTACACCAGCCCGATTCCCGCCCGCTGTCGGACAAGATACCGAAAGTAGTTCCAGAGATCCGGCTGCTGCTCCCCCATTCCCTTTAAGAGGGCCAGGGAAAACAGCCCTCCCTCCTCCTCCCGGTATCTCCAGGAGAGATTCGCAAACACGATTCCCAGCCCGAACCCCAGGAGAAGAAACAAAAAAAACGCCCGCCAGTAGGGCAATAGGCGCGCCAGCCGCTGTTTTGCCATGGTACTCCCCCCTTCTCCTCATTGTATGCAGAAGGGAGCTTGTTTAGAACAGCAGCTGCGCCAGTCTTTAGTTCCATTAAAAAAAGCAGGCCAAAAAGCCTGCTTTTTTCTTTATTTCGCGTAGTCTACCACGCGGCTCTCTCGAATTACATTTACTTTGATCTGTCCCGGGTATTCCAGCTCAGCCTCGATCTGTTTCGAGATATCTCTGGCCAGAAGCACCATGTCTGCGTCATTTACGTGATCCGGCAATACCATAATCCGGACCTCACGTCCCGCCTGAATAGCAAAAGATTTGTCCACACCTTTGAAGGAATTGGTAATATCCTCCAACTGTTTCAACCTGTTTGTGTAAGTTTCCAGAGTCTCCCTTCTGGCGCCGGGGCGAGCCGCCGAGATGGCGTCCGAAGCCTGTACAATCCCCGCAATAAGGGACTGGGGCTCCACATCCCCGTGATGAGCCTCCACAGCGTTGATCACCACTGCAGACTCCTTATACTTTCTGCACAGATCCACACCGATCTGAATATGAGAACCTTCCACTTCGTGGTCGATGGATTTTCCAATGTCATGCAGCAGACCAGCTCTCTTTGCCAGGCGGATATCCGTACCCACCTCGGCTGCCAGCAAGCCGGACAGCTGTGCCACTTCGATTGAATGCTTCAGCGCATTCTGTCCATAGCTGGAACGGAACTTCATTCTTCCCAGGAGACGGATCAGTTCCGGATGGATTCCGTGAACTCCCACTTCCAGAGCGGCAGCCTCTCCCTCTTCCCGGATCATGCTCTCCACTTCCTTCTGTGCCTTCTCCACCATCTCTTCGATGCGGGCCGGATGAATACGTCCGTCCACAATCAGTTTTTCCAGCGCGATTCGCGCCACTTCCCTGCGAATGGGGTCAAATCCAGATAATACTACTGCCTCAGGCGTATCGTCGATAATCAGATCCACGCCTGTCAGCGTCTCCAGGGTACGGATGTTCCGACCCTCACGGCCAATGATCCGGCCCTTCATCTCATCGCTGGGCAGCTGGACAACGGAAATTGTTGCCTCTGAAACGTGATCCACCGCACATTTCTGGATGGCGGTTACCACGTACTCCTTCGCTTTCCTTCCTGCTTCTTCCTTTGCCTTGCTCTCCAATTCCTTGTAGAGCTTGGCCGTATCAATCTTTACTTCGTCTTCAACAGTTTTTAACAAATATTCTTTTGCTTGTTCGGAGGTTAAACCGGAAATTCTCTCCAGTTCTTGTACTCCCCGGTCATGTAATTCGTCAACCTTTTTTTCTTTCTTCTTTAACTCTGCTTCCTTCGCCGTACAATCAGCCTCTCTCCGCTCCACAGCGTCTGCCTTGCGGTCGATGGCCTCCTCCTTGGCAAGAACACGTTTCTCGTATTTCTGCAGCTCATTGCGCCGCTCCTTGGTCTCTCTCTCCAACTCATTTTTCGTCTTCAGAGATTCTTCCTTGGCTTCCAACAGGGCCTCTCGCTTCTTAGTTTCCGCCGTTTTAAGTGCTTCATCTATGATGTTTCGCGCCTTCTCCTCCGCTGTGCCAATTTTCTCAGCATCTTGCTTTGCCTTCTTGGCCACAGCCAGCTTGCTGGTAACAGGAACCGCAATAAGCAGTGCGACTAGTACAGCAATTATTGGAATAATAATATCCATTGCTACAGGAGCACCTCCTTATTTAGTTTTCATTGTGCTATACAACAGTATAATTTTATACTGATTTGATAATTTTGTCAATCAAATCATCTCTATTTTGTCAAAAATGTCAAGCTCCCGCAGGACTGCGCCGATGTCGCTGCCGGAAAATCCCCGACGGGCCAGATAGCCGTACAACCGCTGAACCTCCTTCTCCGTCAGTCCCTGCCGGTTCCGGCATTTTTTCTCCACCAGCTGGCGGATCAGCTGACGCTCGGAAGGCCCCTGGGCCTCCTCCAGGGCGTGCTGGGCCAGTTCCCGGGGCACTCCCCGGCGGGAGAGCTCCTGCTGCAGCTGGCGCCTGCTTTTGCTCTCCTTATACTGCTCCACGTAGCGCCGGGCGTATCTGTCGTCATCCACATACCGATAAGACTTCACATAAGCCAAGGCGTCCTCCGTCACCTCCGGAGGATATCCGGCCCGCTCCAGCTTCTGACGCAGCTCCCGCTGGGTGTAGTCCCTCTTGATCAACAGATGCAGAGCGTAACGCCGGGCCCGCTTAATCAGTACTTCACCGGTGATCTCCCGGTAAAGCTCCTCCGGTATCTCCTGCCCTTCCCGTATCTGATAACGGGACAGCTCGCCTTTGTACAAGACAAAGGCGGGCTGTCCGTCCAGTGAAATCTCTATCTTTTGTTTTGTCAGCTGCCGGATTCCGGTTACAGTCATCGGTCAATCTCCAGCTCCAGAACCCCTTGTCCAGCCTCGTCCGTGGGCGCCGCTGCCTCCTGATCCGCCGGCAGGCCGTAATGCTCCCGAACTTTGGCTTCCACCTCCGCAGCCACCGCCGGATTCTCCCGGAGATAATTCTTGGCGTTCTCCCGGCCCTGGCCGATCTTGGCGCTGTTATAGGCGAACCAGGCGCCGCTTTTCTGGATAATCCCCAGGTTGGACGCCAGATCCAGAATATCTCCCTCCTTGGAGATGCCCTTTCCGAACATGATATCAAACTCCGCCTCCCGGAAGGGGGGAGCCACCTTATTCTTCACCACCTTAATCCGCACCCGGTTACCCACGACCTCTCCGCTCTGCTTTAAGGTCTCAATCCGCCGCACGTCCATGCGGATGGAGGAATAGAACTTCAGCGCCCGGCCGCCGGTGGTGGTCTCGGGATTTCCGAACATCACGCCCACCTTCTCCCGAAGCTGGTTGATAAAAATTACGATACAGTTGGACTTGCTGATCACCGCGGTCAGCTTCCGCAGGGCCTGGGACATGAGCCGGGCCTGCAGTCCCACATGGGAATCTCCCATATCTCCCTCGATCTCCGCCCGGGGCACCAGGGCCGCCACAGAGTCAATAATCACAATATCCACAGCTCCGGAGCGCACCATGGTCTCGGTGATCTCCAGGGCCTGCTCGCCGCTGTCCGGCTGGGAAATGTAGAGGTTATCAATATCCACGCCGATATTTCCCGCATACACGGGATCCAGGGCATGCTCCGCGTCAATAAAGCCCGCAATTCCTCCCCGCTTCTGCACCTCGGCCACCATGTGCAGGGCCACGGTGGTCTTTCCGCTGGACTCGGGACCATAGATCTCCACGATCCTTCCCCGGGGCACGCCCCCCAGTCCCAGAGCGATATCCAGGCTCAGGGCGCCGGTGGGCACTGCCTCCACGTTCATGTTCCTGCCGGAATCTCCCAGCTTCATCACCGCACCTTTTCCAAACTGCTTCTCTATCTGTCCCAGAGCTGCGTCCAGGGCTTTCATCTTCTCATCTTTTACCATTTTTTACCCTCCGTCCGCGAACTTATGTTCGTTTCTCTAAACATAGTAAACTACTTTTCCTCGATTGTCAACTACAAAATTAATTTCCAGGGGGGAAAATCCCGGCGAACACCGGATGAACTTCAGAATTTCTTTTATCAGACTATCACGATTTATGTTTCCCGTCAAGCGGCGGAGGGAAAAGAAATACAGGCAGAAAGTAAGAGGGCGCCCCAAGCTCTTTTCGCATGTTTGCTTCAAGCGCCCTCCTGGCTTTCTTACCTTACTTTACAGAGGCCTGAGTCAGGACACTGCGCACATGAGCCACAGATTCCGGGGAGGCCGGTCCCGCGGGCACGTAATAGCTGCGCTCCCGGGCGATCTGGTAGATCTCCTCCTGAGACATCTCGCACTGATTTCGCATCTGCTTTAAGGTCTGCTTCAGCTGGGGATTTTCTGTCTGGGAAATCATCTCCCCATAGCGCACCAGTTCCCCGTTAATGCCTGTCAATGTGTCGTTTACCATCATCTTCTCATCCATCACGCGCACCTCCTACTGCAAAAACTGCATCAGCTGTTCCTTGGACTGGCAAGCCGACTGGGCCGCCTTCTGGAAGAACTGCTGTACCTGCGGGTCTTTGGCACTCTGGGCATAAGCCTGCATCTTACAGTGGGTGGTCTCGCATCCGCCGATCAAGTGACGCAGGTTCTGCAGATCAAGGGTAGATAAATTGGTCATCTTTCTTTACCTCCTGTTCTTTGTTACAAAAACAGTATGCGTGGCCGGCGGCAGTTCTATGCTGAGAATATTTGTCTGTATTCTTTTCACGCAAAAAGAGGCCGGCGCGCGGCCAAGTCCCGGCCCAGAGCCGGCTTATGGCCTGATCGCGAAAGCCTCTTTCTGATTTTCATTTCTATGATTTTTTTCCTACGCTTCCAGGGCCCTCAAGACGCTCTCTTAGCAGCCGCCGGCCAGCCAGTTATACATCTCCTCGTACTGCTTTGCGGAGGTATTCCAGGAGTAATCCGCCGCCATAGCCCGGTCGATGATCTTATTCCACTCCCGCTTGCGGTCGTAGTAGATCTTCTCCGCGTAACGGATCGTTCCCAGCATTTCGTGGGCGTTATAATTGGCAAAGGAAAATCCTGTTCCGGTTCCCTCGAACTCATTGTAGGGCTGTACCGTATCCTTTAAGCCGCCGGTCTCCCGGACAATGGGCACAGTGCCGTAGCGAAGGCTCATCAGCTGGCTTAAGCCGCAGGGCTCAAAGAGGGACGGCATCAGGAAGGCGTCGCAGGCGGCGTACACCTTGTGGGACATGGCTTCGGAATAGTAGATATTCGCGGAAACCTTCTTGTCGTATTTCCAGGCGAAATGGCGGAACATATTCTCATACTGAGCCTCTCCGGTGCCCAGCACCACCAGCTGGATGTTGTCCTGGCACATCTCGTCCATCATGTAGGCGATCAGGTCAAAGCCCTTCTGATCGGTGAGTCTTGAAACCACGCCGATCATCATGGTCTTGGGATTTACCTCCAGGCCCAGCTCCTCCTGCAGAGCCGTTTTATTTTTAATCTTCTCCTTGCGGAAGTTTTTGGCATTGTAATTCTTTACGATGAAGGGATCTGTCTCCGGGTTGTACTCGCCGTAGTCAATGCCGTTGACAATTCCCCGAAGACTGCCGGAGCGGGCTCTCATCAGGCCGTCCAGTCCCTCCCCGTAGAAGGGAGTCTTGATCTCCTCCGCGTAGGTATTGCTCACGGTAGTGATGGCGTCCGCATAAACCAGACCGCCCTTCAGATAGTTGCCGTCATGGTTCATCTCCAGCTTATCCGGCGTAAAGTAGTAATCCGCCAGACCGGTAATGCTCTTGATGGTCTTGATATCCCAGACGCCCTGGAACTTCAGGTTGTGAATGGTCATCACCGTCTTGATTCCCCGATAGAAATCGCTTCCCTGGAAGCGCTCATTGAGGTATACGGGGATCAGTCCCGTCTGCCAGTCGTGGCAGTGGATGATATCCGGGCGGAAATCAATCACCGGCAGCATAGAGAGAGCCGCCTTGGAAAAATACGCGAATTTTTCCAAATCCCAGGGCATGCCGTTGTAGGGCTTGCTGCCCCCAAAATGCTCCTCATTGTCGATGAAATAAAACTTGATTCCCTCGTACTCTGACTCAAAAATTCCTACGTACTGCTGTCTCCAGTTTAAGTCCATATAAAAATTTGTCACGTAGCGCAGCTGATTTTTTAATTCTTCCTTCATGCAGGCGTACTTCGGGATAATCACCCTCACATCGAAGTACTCCTTGGGAAAACATTTCGGCAGCGAGCCCACCACGTCGGCCAGTCCCCCGGTCTTGATATAGGGAACCGCCTCAGAGGCCACAAATAATACTTTTCTCATGTGTAAAACCCTCCTAGTTTCAGCAATTAAAAACTGCTTATATTATACTCCTTTTTTGCCCCGATGAAAAGCATTATTTCAGGCAATCCCCACCTTTCCTTGGGTCTCTAAGGGTTTTTGTACTCCAGCCGTATCTTGTCGGCGATCAGGGCGATAAATTCCGAATTGGTGGGCTTTCCCTTTCCGGTACTCACCGTGTACCCAAACAGGGCGTCGATGGTATCCATCTTTCCCCGGCTCCAGGCCACCTCGATGGCATGACGGATGGCCCGCTCCACCCGGCTGGGGGTAGTCTGGTGGCGCTTGGCGATGGTGGGGTACAGGATCTTGGTGATGGAATTGAGCATCTCCATATCGTCCACAGAGAGGATGATGGCGTCCCTCAGATACTGATATCCTTTTATATGGGCGGGCACGCCGATCTCGTGGATAATGTTGGTCACATCCATCTCCAGATTCTGCCCTTTCTTCCGGGGCGCTTCCTGGGGAGCCTTATGTACTCCTCTCCCTCTGCGGCTATCCTCTCCTCTCAGCTGCTTGATCCGGCTGATGACCATCTCATTGTCAAAGGGCTTCATCATATAATAGGCTGCTCCCTGATTAAAGGCGTCCTCAGTAATTTTCTCCTGGCCCACCGCAGATATTACAATAAAAGCCGGATGCTTCTTAAGGGTACTGTCCTGGTTTACCTTCTCCATCACCGTAAGTCCGTCCATCTTGGGCATGATAATGTCCAGCAGAACCACGTCCGGCTGCTTGTCTTTGATAATCTCGTAAATATCTTTTCCGTTATCTGCCTGTCCTACCAGTTCCAGTTCTTTATCATTGCTGATGAGCTCACTTAACAGGTGAACCATCCGCTGGTTATCATCTGCGATGGCAACATTTAGCTTCTCCATGTTACTCCTCCCAAATCTGAAATCTGTGTTAAAAAAAATGGATGAGGCGCCTCTCATATTACATCATTGTTTCCGAACACTATCTGTATTATAGAGAGGTTTTCTTTTCAAATCAAGGGAAAGTGCCAGAAAACAGCCGGTTTCGTCCGACTGTTTTCCCTGATTTTTACTATTATTCGATTATTTGTGACACTTATCTCCAGTTCCTTCCAGGATTCGTCAGATTTCCCTGAGATTTTCGCCCTTTTTCCCTACTGCCGCAGCATATTTTCTATGAAAATTCCATAGCCCTGGGCGGAATCCCGGATAAATACGTGGGTGACAGCGCCCACCAGGCAGCCGTTCTGAAGTACGGGACTGCCGCTCATTCCCTGGACAATTCCCCCGGTGATATCCAAAAGCCGCGGATCCGTGATGCGGATGGTGAAGCTTTTGTTGGTGTCCTGCTTATTCCAGTCGATCTCTGTGATCTCCGCCTGGTATTCCCCCACTTCCCCCTCCACATCACAGAGGATGGTTACCGGTCCGGTGGTTACATCCTGCTTCAGGGCAATGTCATAGGGCTTTAAGGGAATTCCCTCCTGGGCCTCCAGCTGCCCGTAGATGCCGTTTTCCAGATTGCTGTCTATGGTTCCCAACCGGCGGCTGTCCGCATAGGTGATAGAGCCTCTCAGCTCCCCGGGATTGCCCTCCTGGCCCTTGCTGATGGACAGCAGGTCCGCCTGGTACAGCTCTCCCTGGGACAGGTGCAGCAGCTCTCCGGTGTCTGTGTCGCTGATCCCATGGCCCAGGGCGCCGAAGCTGCCGTCCTGCCGCACAAAGGTCAACGTTCCGATTCCCTGAATATTGTCTCTGACCCAGATCCCCAGCTTGTAGGAGCCGTCCTGGGTTTTCACCGGAGTCAGGGACAGGGTGATCAGCTCCTCCCGGCGCAGCACCTGCAGCTCCATGGGTTCCCCCTGGCTGTCCGCCACCTGCTCCATCAGATCTTTTTTGTTGTCCAGGGTTTCCCCGTTGACCTTCATAATATAGTCCCCGGACTGGACGATATGGGCCGCCGGTTCGCAGGCCAGACCGTCCGCGCCCTGCAGCTGTCCGCTGTCAATGATCAGCACGCCGCTGGTTTCCATATAGATTCCGATGTGTTCTCCGGAGACCATCACCTGCTCTCTGGGAATCTGCTGTACCTTAACTGTCTTCAGCGGAAGAACCCCGCAGAGGCTGCAGGAGACAGTATAAGCGTCCCCGCCGGCAGCCGTCACCGCATCATCCCAGGATACCAGAGGATTCTCCCGCAGCTCCTCCAGCGGATTTTCCTCGCCGGAAAACACATACAGCTGGTTGGGGATGGAATCCCGCAGCTCCCCATATCCCCAGAAGAGCGCTGCAGCCAGGGCCAGTGCCGGCAGAAGCTTCAGGGTCCGCCGAAATATCTGTTTTCCCGTCATTGGCTCACGTCCTTTCACAATAAAAGAGAGGATACTTTTCTCGCATCCTCTCCTAGTATGTGGCCAATTTACGTTTTCACACTTGCATTTTTATGTATCCGTGCCAATTCTTTCATTTCCTGGGCCGATTCCATGGTATTTTCGGTGATTCTGGCGCCGCCCAAAATCCTGGCCAATTCCGCCACGGATTCCTCTTCCTTCAGGGAATAAATCCTGGTTTTTGTTTCCCCCTTTTCCACATTTTTTTCAATGAGAAAATGGGTGTCCGCCATGGCCGCAATCTGGGCCAGATGAGTGATGCAGATTACCTGCCGGCTTCTGCCGATCTGCACCATCTTCTCCGATACTCTCTGGGCTGTCCGGCCGCTGATACCAGTGTCTATCTCATCAAAAATCAGCGTCTCTATCTCATCCTTGTCCGCCAGCATGGCTTTAATAGCCAGCATGATACGGGAGAGCTCTCCGCCGGAAGCTACTTTTGCCAGGGGCCGCAGGGGTTCCCCGGGGTTGGTGGAAATGAAAAACTCCACCTCCTCTGAGCCTTTTCTGGTAAAATGATCCAGTTCCCGCACCTGAATCTTAAAGCGCACATCCAGAAAGTTCAGCTCCCGCAGACTCTGGACAATTTCCTTTTCCATTCTCTCCCCATAGGATATCCGCAGCTGCCGCAGCTTATCACAGATTTTTTTCAGCTTGGCTTTGGCCTCTTCTGCCTCCCGCTCCAGCTCTTCCCTGTGCTCCTCCAGATTCTGAAGCTGCTCAAGCTTTTTCTCCTGGGCTTTCTCGTAGGCTTTGATTTCCTCTATGGAATTTCCATATTTTGCCTTCAGGCGGTTGATGAGATCCAGCCGCTGCTCTGTCTGGTAGAAGTTTTCCTCAGAAAAGGTAAAATCTGCCATGCACCCGGAGAGCTCCCGGTTAAAGTCATTGAGCAGGCTATCCACATCCGAGAGCAGGGCCGCAAGCTCTGAGAGCTTCCCGTCAAGCTCCGACACCCGGGAGAGCTCCCGCAGGGCCCTTCCCACCTGCTCCCCGGCTCCATCGCCGCTCTCGTAGCCGGTGGCCTGATGCGCCTCCCGGAGACTTTCCTGGATCTTCTGGCTGTTCAGCAGCAGACGGTACTGGCTCTCCAGCTCCTCATCCTCCCCCGGCTGCAGGTCCGCCTCCCGGATTTCATCAATCTCAAAGCTTAAAAAATCCATCTCCCGGCGGCGCTGCTCCTCGTCCATCTGACAGCCCTGGAGCTCCCTCTTTTTCTTCTGGTAACTGTCGTAGGCCTTCTCCGCCTCCTCCAGCACCGAAGCGATCTGAACCTTCCCGTAAGCATCCAAAATGCCCATCTGATTCTCCGGGTAGAGCAGGGACTGGTGCTCGTGCTGGCCATGGATATCCAGCAGCAGAGAGGCCGCGGCCTTCACCCGGGCCGCCGTGCAGGTCTCCCCGTTGATCCGGCTGCTGCTCCTGCCCTCTGTGATCCGGCGGCTGATGACCACCTGCCCCTCCTCCGGATAGATATCCAGCTCCTCCAGGGCCTGCAGCGTCTGGGGAGTATCCACCTGAAAGATCAGCTCAACCAGGGCATAGGAGGCTCCCTCCCGGATGATCTCCCTGGGCATTTTTTTCCCCAGAGCCAGATTTACGCTGCCCAGCAGCAGGGATTTCCCCGCTCCCGTCTCGCCTGTAAGAATATTTAAGCCCCGGGTGAAATCCACCTCTATCTCGTCAATCAGAGCCAAGTTCTTCACATGCAAACTCGCTAACATTTTCTACCTCGTTTTCGTAGTTAAACGTCCTCCATCATCCTGCGGATCTTATCCATAACCCGAATCACCTCGTCGGCGCTGTGGATGGCGCACATAATGGTATTGTCCCCGGCGATACAGCCCACCACCTCCGGCAGGTGCATCTCATCCAGGGCGGCGGCGGCGGCCATAGCCATGCCGGACACCGTCTTGATGACCAAAATGTTCTGGGCCATATCCATGGAGAGAAAGGCCTCCTTCAGCACGCGGATGTGTTTCCCGCGCAGCTCCTGGCTGGGATCCTGCATCACCGCGTATTTGGAGCGCCCTCCCGGTTTTGTGACCTTGGACAGCTTCAGCTCCTTGATATCCCGGGATACGGTAGCCTGGGTCACCCGGTAGCCGGCCTGGTTCAGCTTCTCTGCCAGCTCCTCCTGGGTCTCGATGTCCTGCTCCTGAATCAGTCGAATAATCTGCGAATGTCTGGCAAGCTTCATCTTGCGCTCCTCCTTGTCAACTCATTTTCTTTCTCAGGGTTTCCAGAAAACTGGTGTTGCTGATTTTGATAATCCTGGTGTCCCGCCCAGATCTCTGGATGACAATACGGTCCCCGGTTTCCATCATGCAGGTGGTGTCGCCGTCAAAGGAGGCCATGCCGGTCTCCCGGCGGCCGTCCCGGCCGGGGCCGATCTCCACGGCTATGGAATCCTCCGCCGGAAAAATAATGCTCCTGGTATTTAAGGTGTGGGGAGCCAAAGGCGTCATCAGCATCAGGGATGCCTCCGGGGAAATGATGGGGCCTCCGGCGGACAGACTGTAGCCGGTGGAGCCGGTGGGGGTGGAAATAATTATGCCGTCGGCATTGTAGCTGTTTAAAAATTCTCCGTTGACATAGTTGCAGAATCGCACCACCCGCAGCGGTCCCTCCCGGCTGATCACGATATCATTTAAGGCAATATCCTCCGCCAAAAGCTGTTCGCCCCGGTATACCCGGCCCCGGAGCATCATCCGCCGCTCCAGGGTGTACTGGCCGGAAATCAGGCAATCCAAAGCCCAGGGCACCGTGGCCTCGTCAATCTCCGCCAGATACCCCAGGGTTCCCAGATTCACCCCCAGCAGGGGGATATCCTTTTTTACCAGATCCCGGGCCGCCCGCAGCAGAGTGCCGTCCCCGCCCAATACCAGCACGCAGTCCATATCCTCGGGCACCTCCGCCGGATTGGTGTAGCCGTAGCTGGCCCCCTTGGGTTTCGGCACCTCTCTTCTTACCAGGCAGGTTTTCCCCCGCTCTTTCAAATATTCCACAATTCTCTTGGTGAGCCGGAAATCCTTGTCTTTTAGATCGTTGGTAATGACAAAAAACTTATCCATGGCTCACCGGTCCAAGGAAGCGTGGGCTGCTTCCACCACCGCGGAAATGTCCACCTCCCCCTGTCCTTCCTCCTGCTTTCTCAGGTGAAGCAGATATTCAATATTCCCCTCGGGCCCTTTGATGGGGGAGTATTCCAGGTGCAGAATTCCGAAAGACATGCTTCTGGCAAAATCCACCACCTTCTCAATGACCTCCCGGTGAACGGCAGGATCTCTCACCACGCCTTTTTTTCCCACCTTTTCCCGGCCGGCCTCAAACTGAGGCTTAATCAGGCAGACCATCTGGGCACCGTCCTCCATCAGCTCCCGCACCGGGGGGAGCACCTTGGTCAGGGAGATAAAGGACACGTCAATGGACACAAAGCCCACCAGCTCCTGAAGCTGACTGGGATCCACGTAACGGATATTGGTGCGCTCCATACACACTACCCGGGGGTCGTTCCTCAGCTTCCAGTCCAGCTGGCCGTGGCCCACGTCCACCGCATAGACCTTCACCGCTCCATTTTGCAGCATGCAGTCGGTGAAGCCCCCGGTGGAGGCTCCCACGTCCATGCAGATCTTTCCCGCCAGCTCCAGGCCAAAATGGGTCATGGCCTTCTCCAGCTTCAGGCCCCCCCTGCTCACGTAGGGAAGGGTATTTCCCTTCACCGTCAGCTTTACGGTCTCCGGAAACATGGAGCCGGCCTTATCCTCCCTCTGGCCGTCCACCAGCACATTTCCGGCCATAATCATGGCCTTGGCCTTCTCCCGGGAGGGGGCCAGATTCTGTTTTACCAACAGTATATCCAATCGTTCTTTCATGCTCTACTCCTGTTGTTCTTCCTGCCAGTCCTGTATGCGCCGCAGGATATTTTCCTCGTCCAACCCCAGCTTTTTGCGCAGCTGCTCCACGCCGCCGTGCTCCACGAAGGTGTCGGGGATAGAAACATTGAGGACATCCGCCTCCATCCGCTGTTCCTTCACCCAGGCGGTCACCTGCTCCCCGAAGCCTCCATTGTGAACATTTTCCTCCATGGTCACCAGCAGCCGGTGATCCTTCACCAGCTCTGCGATCAGCGAAAAATCCAGGGGCTTCACAAACCGGGCGTTGACGCAGGTGGCAGAGATTCCCTGCTCCTTTAATGCCTGACAGACCTTCCAGGCAGTCTGAACCATGCTGCCCACCGCCAGAAGAGCAATGTCCTTACCTCTTTGCAGTACCTCCCATTTTCCCAGGGCTATGGGCTCCCGGTACTCCTCCAGCCCGTCGTAGGCCTCCCCCCGGGGATAGCGCAGGGCGATGGGCCCGTTGTGGTGGACGGCAAATTTCATCATATCCGACAGCTCCCACTTGTTCTTGGGGGCCATGACGGTCATGTTTGGCATCAGAGACAGATAGGACAGGTCAAAGGCTCCCTGATGGGTCTCCCCGTCGCTGCCCACCAGACCGGCCCGGTCCACCGCAAAGACCACGTGCAGGTTCTGCATACAGACATCCATCATCATCTGGTCAAAGGCCCGCTGCAAAAAGGAGGAGTAGACAGCCACCACCGGCACCAGCCCTCCCAGGGCCAGCCCAGCGGCGAAGGTGACGGCGTGCTCCTCCGCAATGCCCACGTCAAAAAACCGTTCCGGGAACATATTTCCAAAGCGCTTCAGCCCGGTACCCGTGGTCATGGCCGCAGTCACCGCCACCACCTGGGGCTCCCGGTCCCCGAATTTTCGCATAACTGTGGAGAAAATATCTGTGTAGGTGGATTTCCCTCCCTTGCTGGCGGGAATCCCCGTGTCGATCTGGAAGGGGGTGGTTCCGTGGAACCGGGCCGGATGCCGCATGGCGGGCCCGTAACCCTTGCCCTTCTTGGTGAGCACATGTACCAGAACAGGCCCTTCCATGCGCTTGGCATCCTGAAAAACCTTTACCATCTGGCGCACATTGTGGCCGTCCACGGGCCCCAGATAGGTGATCCCCATGTCCTCAAAGAACATGCCCGGAATCATCAGCTGCTTCAGGCTGTTCTTGGTCTTGCGCAGAGTATTTACCATCTTTTCCCCCACATTGGGAATCTTGCTCAGGGCCCCGGTGACTCCCACCTTCAAATCCGTGTAGGCCTCGGCGGTCCGCAGGTTATTCAGGTAGCTGGAAAGCCCGCCCACGTTGGGGGATATGGACATGTCGTTGTCATTTAAAACCACAATGAAATTTTTCTTAAGCTCCGCCGCGTTGTTGAGGGCCTCAAAGGCCATCCCTCCGGTGAGGGCCCCGTCCCCGATGATGGAGACGACGCTGTAGCTCTCTTTTTTCAGATCCCTGGCCATCACATAGCCCAGCCCCGCGGAGATAGAGGTGGAGCTGTGACCGGTGTCGAAGGAATCGCAGGGGCTCTCCTCCCTCTTGGGAAATCCGCTCATGCCTCCCAGCTTCCGCAGGCTGGCAAAGCCCTCCTTCCGGCCGCTGAGAATCTTGTGGGTGTAGGCCTGGTGCCCCACGTCCCAGATCAGCTTATCCTTGGGCAGGTCAAACACATAATGGAGGGCCAGCGTCAGCTCCACCGCCCCCAGATTGGACGCCAGGTGCCCGCCGGTCCTGCTCAGGGTATCAATGAGAAAGTCCCGGATTTCCTGGGCCAGCTGGGGCATCTGCTCCATGGGCACCTTCTTCACATCATTGTAGGTCTGAATCGTCTCCAAAATCATCTTTCATCGGTCCTTTTAATTTTTTCGCGTAATCAGTGCTTCGATCAGCCGCTCCAGGAAAGGATTCTCCCCGGGCAGCTCCTTAAGCATCTCCAGGGCTTCCCGGGAATACCGCTCCACCTGGGCCCTGGCCTTGTCCATCCCGTACAGGGTGACGTACGTTATTTTCTGATTCTTCTCGTCGCTGTGTATAGGCTTCCCCAGCTCCTCCTGGGTGCTGGTCACATCCAGGATATCATCCTGAATCTGGAAGGCCAGGCCCACCCGCTGGCCGATACCCTCCGCCTGGGTTACCACATATTCTGAAAGCCCCGCCAGCTGGGCGCCGATCATCAGCGACGCCTCAATAAGGGCCGAAGTCTTTTTCAGATAAATGTAATCCAGCTGTGCCCCGGTGATGTCCGTGTCCTGATTCAGCACGTCCACGCTCTGGCCTCCCAGCATACCGTGGAGGCCGGATTTATAGCCCAGGATCTGCAGGGCTCTGCCGACGCCCGGATGCTCCGGGGCGATGCTGAAGGCTAAAAAGGCCGTCTCATAGGCGTAATTCAGCAGGGCGTCCCCGCTGAGGATTCCCAAGGTCTCCCCATAGGCCACCCAGGTGGTCTCCTTGCCCCGGCGATAGCGGTCGTTATCCAGAGCCGGCAGGTCGTCGTGGATCAGGGAGGAAGTGTGAATCATCTCCAGAGCCGCCATGAAAGGCTCAATCACCCGTCCCCTGCCTCCCAGCTTCCGGTACATCTCCAGCATCAGCATGGGCCGCAGCCGCTTTCCTCCGGCCAGCACGCTGTAATTTATGGCCTTGGCCAGACCCTGCTCCCATCCCCGCTCCTCCGGGAGATAGCTCTTCAGGATCGCCTCTGTCTCCTGCTTCCTTTTTTCAAATTCTTCTTTAAAATTCACTGAGCTCACCATCTTCATTCATCTGCAGCATTTTCTTTTCCACCGTATCGATTTTTCCGCTGCAATATTTCAACAGTTCCATCCCCTGCTTATAAGCCTGGAAGGATTCCTCCAGGGAGATCTCCCGGTCTTCCAGCCGTTCCACCAGCTCGTCCAGCTTCTGAAAACCTTCCTCCAGGGTAAGTTCTTCCTTCTCTGTTTTCTTCTCCTCAGCCATCTCTCTGCCTCCGCTCTATGGTCTCTTTGTCCAGCACCCGGACCCGAATCTTTCCGTCCGTCACCTGAACAGCCAGCAGATCCCCCTCTTTCACCTGGGAAATCCGGGTCACCGCCCGCCCCTGGCTATTTTCCACATAGGAAAAGCCCTGGTTTAATTTCTCCAGGGGAGAAAGCCCCCGGAATCGTTCCAGATATATCTGCAGCCGGTGCCTGCTCTGCTCCAGCTTGCCGTTCATGGCCGCCTCCAGCTGCTCCTGGGTATCCGCCAGATACTGGCGCTTCTCCCGCAGCTGCTGCACGGGACTTAGGTACGTCAGCTTCGTCCGGTAATGCTCAAGCCTGCTCTTCAAAAGCTCCATCCGGCCCCACAGGCTGCCCTCCAGCCGTTCCCGGTAGGCGGAAAACCGCCGCAGAAGCTCCCGGATATCGCAGACCGCCAGCTCCGCCGCCGCCGACGGGGTGGGCGCCCGCAAATCCGCCGCGTAGTCGGCGATGGTGGTGTCTGTCTCATGGCCCACCGCGGAAATCACCGGCGTCCTGCATTCAAAAATAGCCCGGGCCACACATTCCTCGTTGAAGGCCCAGAGGTCCTCTATGGAGCCTCCTCCTCTGCCCACGATCAGCACATCCAGGCCCAGGGCATCTAAAGTCCTGATTCCCCGGACAATACTCTCCTTAGCTCCCTCCCCCTGCACCAGCGCAGGGTAGAGGATCAGCTGCACGTAGGGATTGCGGCGCAGGGCAATATTGCGGATATCCTGGATGGCCGCCCCTGTGGAGGCAGTCACAATCCCCACGGTTTTGGCGTAGGCGGGAATGGGCTGCTTATACTCCGGGGCAAACATCCCCATCTCCTCCAGCTCCTGCTTCAGCCGCAGGAATCGCTCATAGAGAAGTCCCGCCCCTTCCAGGGAAATTTCCCGGGCGTAGAGCTGATAGCGGCCGTCCCGCTCATAGACGCTGACGCTGCCGGCCACCACCACCTTGTCCCCGTCCTTCATGCGAAAGGCCAGGCCTTTTCTCTGCCCCGCGAACATCACGCAGGCTATGGCCCCCGACTGATCCTTCAGGGAAAAATAAATATGGCCGCTGGGGTGGTATTTGCAGTTGCTCACCTCCCCGCGCACCGCCAGATTTCTCAGCAGGTAATCCTGTACAAACATGGTTTTAATATAATTGTTTACCTGCCCCACGGAATAAACTTGCTTCATGCCGCCTCTCCCGCTTACGCGATTTTAGCTAAAATTCCATTGACAAAGGCGGGGGATTCTTCTCCGCCGAACTTTTTGGCCAGTTCCACCGCCTCGTTGATGGCAACCCCGGTGGGAACGTCCTCGTCGTACTTCAGCTCATAGACGGCCAGCCGCAGTACATTGAGATCCACCTTGCTCATGCGGCTGGTCTTCCACCCTTTGGCCGTCTCATTGAGCATCTGGTCGATTTCCTCCAGCTTCTCCCGAACCTTTCCGTACTTTTCCCGGATATAGGTTCTGTCTTCCTCCCTGGTATTCTCAATATTTTCCATGTACAGCTTCAGCTGGGCGTCCATCTCCTCCCCCTGGTTGAAGTTGCTCATAAACAGCAGCTTAAAAATATTCTCCCGTATCTCGCGTCTGCTCAAACCTTCTCTCCTCCTGCATTTTCTTCTATTCAGAGTAAAAGGGGGCTGCTTTTTGGCGAGCCCCCCTGTATTTCCGATACCGGCAGTGTCACTGGCCTGCCTTCTCCATCTCCACATCAGCGATGCTGATATTGACATCGGATGCCTCCAGTCCGGTCATGTTCTCGATTGCAGCCTTCACCCGCTTCTGAACCTTCTCGCAGGTCTCCGGAATGTTGTAGCCGTACTTGATATTCAGTGTCAGATCCACGCTCACAACGCCTTCCAGCACCTCTACCTTAACGCCTTTTGACAGATTCTTCATTCCCAGCTTGCCCACCAGCTCATTGGTGATGTTGCCGGCCATGGAGGCCACTCCCTCGATCTCTGTGGCGGCAAGGCCGGCGATAATTGCCACTACCTCGTCGGCAATCCGAACCGTACCGATACTGTCGTCATCGTAGATCGTAACGGATTCTCTTTCTACTGTTTTCTTCTCTTCCATATCCAAAACCTCCTCAGGGCCTGTATGCTTTTCACCCATTATACCAAAGATGAATAAAAATGAAAAGGGGTATCTGCAAAATAAAAACGGGGCGGCCCAAAAGTCAGCGTCTCTGTATATTTACGCAGCTTGTACGCCGCCTGCATAAATATGCAAAACACTTGCTCTTGGGCCGCCCTGGGCCTTAAGCTTAATTTCTGGAAAACTCCTGAAGCTTGAGCCCCGGATTGCGGTCCAGAGTCATGCCCACGCTCCAGGCATTGACAAAGAGCAGCAGAGGATTTCCCTTCATGTCCTTTACCTTCTTCATATCTGAGGTTCCGGTGAGGCGCTCCACATCCACCTCTTCCTTGTTGGCTATCCACCGGATATGCTCATAGGGCAGATTTTCCAGGCGGATGTCCACATTATACTCGTTCTCCAGCCGGTATTTCAGCACATCGAACTGCAGCACGCCCACTACGCCCACAATGATCTCCTCCATGCCGCCGATAAATTCCTGGAAAATCTGGATGGCGCCCTCCTGGGCGATCTGGGTCACTCCCTTGACGAACTGCTTCCGCTTCATGCTGTCCAGAAGCCGCACCCGGGCGAAATGCTCCGGAGCGAAAGTGGGGATTCCCTCATAGGCAAATTTCTTTCCGGGCATACAGATGGTGTCTCCAATGGAAAAAATACCCGGGTCAAAGACGCCGATAATATCTCCGGCGTAAGCCTCCTCCACGATATGGCGGTCCTGGGCCATCATCTGCTGGGGCTGAGAAAGGCGCATCTTTTTATTTCCCTGCACATGGTATACCTCCATGCCCGCGTCAAACTTGCCGGAGCAGATCCGCATAAAGGCGATTCTGTCCCGGTGAGCCTTATTCATATTGGCCTGAATCTTAAACACAAAGGCGGAAAAATCCTCCTTCATAGGGTCGATCTCCCCGCAGTCCGCCGTCCTGGGCAGGGGGGATGTGGTCATCAGAAGGAAATGCTTCAGAAATGTCTCCACACCGAAATTGGTCAGCGCAGAGCCGAAAAACACGGGGGAGAGAGCCCCGGCATCCACCAGCTCCTGGTCAAATTCCGCGCTGGCTCCGTCCAGCAGCTCGATCTCCTCCTCCAGCTGCTCCCGCTGTCCCGGCTCCAGCAGCTGAGACAATCTGGGATCCCCCAGCTCTACCTCCTCGATATGCCCTTCCTTGGTTCCCTTCTGGGTATCGGAAAAAAGCAGGACCTTTTTCGTATCCCGGTCATACACTCCCTTAAAATGCTTGCCGGAGCCGATGGGCCAGTTCACCGGACAGGTGGGAATTCCCAGCTCGTTCTCAATATCATCCAGCAGCTCGAAGGTGTCATTGGCGTCCCGGTCCAGCTTGTTGATAAAGGTAAATACCGGGATATGGCGCATGGCGCAGACCTTGAAAAGCTTTCTGGTCTGCGCCTCCACGCCCTTGGACGCGTCAATGACCATCACCGCGGAATCCGCGGCCATCAGCGTCCGGTAGGTATCCTCAGAAAAGTCCTGGTGGCCCGGGGTATCCAGGATATTGATGCACCGGCCGTCATAGTTAAACTGCAGCACCGAAGAAGTGACGGAAATTCCACGCTCCTTCTCAATCTCCATCCAGTCGGAGACCGCATGGCGGGCGGTGGCCTTTCCTTTCACGGAGCCGGCCAGGTTGATGGCCCCTCCGTAGAGCAGAAATTTCTCCGTCAGCGTGGTCTTTCCGGCATCCGGGTGGGAAATAATGGCAAAGGTTCTTCTCTTTTCTATTTCTTTCGTATAATCAGGCACAGTAACCCTCCTCGTCGCACTTTTCTTATGGTTAAAGCCCAGGGCTACGCCCTTTTCGGCTAATCGTCTCAGCTTGATATTGTATTATAGGTAAATGGCACTGTCAAGGCTATTTCTCCGTATTTTCTCCGCTCATGGGGGTGATGACAATATTCTGGCCCTCCACGCCGGTCTTGCGCTTTACGATATCCTCGATCTGGGCGCGCTGGGCATCCGTGAGCTCCGCGGCTCCCACCACCACGTCCGCCGTGTCCCCGGTGAGGTTGACTACCGCGTTCTCAAAGCCCTTGGCCTGCAGCATCAGCTCCGCGGCCTCCTCCTTCTCCGCGATCTCGGTCATATTTACCATGGAGGCGATGGCGTCTTCCTTCTGCTCCTGGGTCAGAGATTCATTGTCGATAATCTCCAGCAGCGTCTCCTTATTCTGGGCCCTGGTCTGCTCCCGGGTGATCCGTGCCTGGGCGGAATATGTAGCCGCCTCCGTGCCGGTAAGCACGGCCTCCCCCGGAGTTTCGGAGGCCGTCTCATCCGCATCCTCCTGGGCTCCCTGTCCCTCCTCCCCGGCTCCGGCAGTCTCCTCCTCCACCTTCGCCGTCTCGTCGGTGATATCCTGATCCAGGCTTTCAATATCCGAAAGCACTGTATCCAGGTCCGCGGTCTCGCTGACCGACTCTGTCTTGCTGGCTTTTTCCTTGGATTCACCGGACTGCAGCTTCACGTCGGAGTAATTAATATACCCGGCAGCCGCGATCATGATGGCCAGTGCAGTGATGATGAGCTGATTTTTCTTAAAAATCTTTTTCACGCTTTTTCCCTCATTTCATTTTCATTACTTTTATTTTATGGGCTTCCAGGTGAAATAATGCCTCCACCGCCTCCTGAATCTGCTGTACGGTCTCCGGATTTCCCCCTCCCTGGGCGATCACCAGCACGCCGCGGATCTGGGGCAAAATCTCCGAAGTAACGTAGGGTGTCTCCCGGCCGTCCTCCCCCTTCTCATACACTGTGCTCTCCTCCCGGCTCACCGTCTCCTGATTCTGCGTCCCTCCCTGGCTGTCCTGCTGGCTGTTTTTCTGGGTGGTGTCCGGCGTGTCCTTCTCCACCACCCGCTCCCCGGTGGTCTCCATGGTAATCAGCACCTTCACCTGCCCCACTCCCTCCACCTGGGAGAGGGCCTCCTCCAGCTGGCTCTGGAGCTCCTCCCGTCCTCCGGCTTCCTGAACAGTTTCCCCGGCGGCCGAGGAGGATTCCCCTTGCCCTCCTTCCCCTTTCTGCTGCTCCTTTTCCTTCACCGGCAGGGCCAGCACCAGCAGCAGGAGCCCTATAAGTCCCAGCACCAGCAGCTGCTCCCGCTTCATCTTCCGCAGACAAGCCTGCAATTTTTCCTTCATGCCCTACTCCCGTATACTGATATGAATATGTTCCGCCGACAGCCCGTAGACCTCCCCCACCTGATTTTTCAGGCGCTGGGCCCGGGGCTGCTGGGATTCCGGAGCTGTCCTGGCATTTCCCGCCACAATCTGCCCCTCCGCCTCCCGGGGAACCGCCAGAACCCACAGCTCGGTGGGAAGGCCGTCCTCCCCCTGCTCCATGGATAAATCCGCCACCGCCAGCTCCTCCCCGGAAAATATCTCCAGGAGCTGACCCTCCACCGTCAGGGCCGCAGCCTCCTTCACATAAGAATCGGCTATCCGCTCTCCCTCAGAAAAGGCCTCCTGCTGGTAATCCTCCGACCGCTCCAGATAACGGTCCATAATCCCTCCCAGGGAATCCTCCAGAGAAAACAAATCCAAAAGAGGCCCCATGACCGTGAGAATCAGCAATAGCCCCAGAAAGTATTTCACATACCTCCGGTAATCTCCCTCCGGCAATAGCTGCAGCACCGCAGTAAAAAACAGCAGCGTATAGGCCAGATTGCGCATCCAGCCGTAAATGGCCTCTGTCATACCCACCTCCTAGGAAAGGCTCCCCGCCAAAAGGGCGATGGCCAAAAGAAACAAGAGCTCCGCCGTAAAGAGAAGCTTCAGCAGAAGCCCGCAGCCCTCCCCCATGGCCCCCAGCGCTCCCGCCACCCGCTTGTCCGAGATGGGCTGGGAGAGGGCCCCCATAAGCCGGTAGAGCAGGCTGGTGACCGCCAGCCGCACCAGAGGGCGTATCCCCGCCAGCAGCAGCACCGCCATGGCCGCCACCCCCATACAGTTGCGAATCAGCACGGCGGTGCCCAGCACCACCTCGGTCACCGCGTTAATGGCATTTCCGATTCCCGGAATGGCCGAGGCGGTTTTCCCCAGCAGAGACCGGCGCAGGGAATCCACTGCCGGGGCGATCAGCCGCTGCACCACCTGCAGCCCGATAACCACTGCCAGCAGCGTCTTCAATATCCAGGAGAGCACCTGGCTTAACAGTTCCGCCAGCCGGGAGAGAAAATCCTCTTTGGACAAGAGGTTTACCAGCATAAGCAGCACATAGACATTGATGCCCGGCAGCACCACCGCCAGGAGAATCATCTGAACCGCCGTGATCACCAGCAGGGCAATCTGATAAAACATAGCGCTGCTCACCGCTCCCCCCGCCGCAGCCACCACCAGGCAGTAGGCCGGGGAGAGAACCTTCATAAATTCCGTCATTCCCTCCAGATAACCGGCCAAATCCAGGCTGATCTCCCCGAAGGCCTTCAAAAGCAGAGTCAAAAGCAGCAGATAGACCACGTAAAAGCTGATTTCGCCGATCTGCCCCCCGGAAAACAGGTGGGAGAAATTGGCCAGCAGAGCCGCGGCCAAAACCAGGAGAATCACCTGAAAGAAAAGCTCCTTCTCCTGAATCAGCTGCCGGGAGAGCGCCTCCCAGAGGAGACTGCCAAAACGCTCCTTTAGCCCATCCGTGTCCCCCTCCATGAGCTCCAGCAATGCGTCAAAAAAAGAAAAACTGTCCTCCCCCAACAGTTCTTCCAGCGCCTCCTGTACTTCTGTGATCTCCTCCCGGTTCAGCAGTTCCTGCTGGAGCTCCCCCGCAAGCCCCTCCACCGTTTCCTCCGCCTGGGCCGGTCTGGCCCCACCCCACAAAAGAAGCAGGGCCAGCATGCCCATCAGCCATCCGCGAGCCCTCATCCCAGGAATCCCTGCAGCGTCTCCAAAAGCGCCAGGAGAATCGGCAGGCTGATCAGCAAAATAGACAGCTTGCAGAAGAGCTCAATCTGTCCGGCCACCGAAGAATAACCCGCATCCCTGCACAGCCCCGCGGAAAATTGGCCGATATAAGCGATGCCCACCATTTTTAATATGGCCGTCACGTAAGCTGTCTTGATGGGAAGGTAAGCCTGGATCTGGCGCAGCAGGGCAAAGACCGCCTCCAGCTTTCCCGCCGCCAGAATCAGGATCAAAAGCCCTGTGGCCAGGCTTATGTAAAGGGTGTACTCCGGGCGCGCCTGTTTAAAAAACAGGCCTACCATCACCCCCATAAGCCCCAGCACCGCAATCTTCACTACATCCATCGGCCGCCTCCTTAAAGGGAAAATAATTGTTTGATGGTGTCAAAGAGATCATAGATATAGGGAAGGATCCAGAACAGCACCAAAATCAGTCCCGCCAGGCTGGTGAGAAAAGCCTGCTCCTCCCTGCCGCTGTGCTTGAGCACCTGGCTGAGCACGGATACCAGGATTCCCACGGCCCCGATTTTAAAGATGATACTAACCTCCACCCGGTTCCCCCTCTCCTACAGAAACAGTACGGCCAAAAAAAGTCCCGCCATCACGCCCAGCACCTGAAACAGCTTCCTCCTGGCAGGCAGCTCCTGGGTCAGCCGGGCCAGTTTTTCCTCGGTCTCCGCCAGGTACAGGTCCAGGTTGGCCAGCTGCATTTCCTTGTCCAGGTAGCCCAGGTATCGACCCAGCTCCTTGAAATCCGCCAGATCCTGGGGCTCCAGGGCCGTCCGGTACAGCTGCTCATCCACCTGCTCCGCGAAAATCATCCCAAAGCTGTCCCCGGGGTATTTCACCAGCTCCTGGGCCAGCCTGTCCAGAAATTCTCCAAAGGGACGGCTCACCTTCTTAGCGATCCTGCCCAGGGCCTCCGGCAGGGCGGTGCCCGCATAGGAGATCTCCTGGCGCAGCAGGGCCGCGATTCTGCGCAGTTCCCGCAGATCCCGCATGCGCTCCCACAGCTGCCAGGAAACGGAAAAGCCCCAGCCTGCGCAGGCAAAAAGAAGCAGCCCCGCCCCGGCCAGCTTCAGCATAGGCAGGCTCCTCTTCCGTACAGACGTGTTCCCCGGCCGTCAAAGATTTCCCGCACCACGCCGGCTTTCCCTCCCTCCAGCACAATATAGCGTTCAAACACATGGCTGCTCACCAGCCGCCCCAGCAGGGGACGGCTGCGCACATCCTCCATGGAGTCACCGTGGACCGTGGCCAAAAGCCGGCAGCCGCAGTGCAGCACCGTCTCCAGAGCCCGGATATCCGCGTCCCCGCCGATCTCGTCCACCGCCACCACCGCCGGGGCCATGGAGCGCACCAGCATCAGCATCCCCTCCGCCTTGGGACAGCAGTCCAGCAGGTCTGTGCGGATGCCCAGATCATTCTGGGGCACCCCCAGGTAGGAGCCCCCCAGCTCAGAACGCTCATCCACCACCCCCACGGTGCAGCCGGGAAACTCCCCCGTCCCATCCGAAATCTGCCGGATCAAATCCCGCAGGAGGGTGGTCTTGCCGCAGCGGGGCGGTGAGATCAGCAGGGTATGGCGCACCTGCCCCTCCCCGATCACGTAGGGAAGCACCTGGTCGGCGCAGCCCTTTTTCTCATGGGATACCCGGATATTCAGATAGGAAATATGCTGCATCCCCTTGACCCTCTCCCCTTCTAAAATTACCCTTCCGGCCACGCCCACCCTGTGCCCGCCCGGAACCGTGAGAAAGCCCTGGCGCAGCTCCTGGGCAAAGGCATAGAGGGAGTAGCTGCTGATGTATTCCAATGTCTCCCGGATTTCCTGGGCAGACACCCGGCAGGCCTTTTGCCGCTCTCCGGTGACAGTCCCCTCCTCCGTGAGAAAATACTCTCTCCCGTCAACCAGCATCAAAAAAGGCTCATTGACCCGGAGGCGAATCTCCTGCAGACGTTCCCAGTCCGGGCTTCCCCGTTCCAGAATCCGCCGCAGCCTCCCGGCAAAGAGCCTGATTAATTCATCCTGCTTCATCCTGCTCACCCCTTAAGATAATATATGAGGACGAGCAGGAACTATGATATTTTTTTCAGATATAACTTGGCCGTAAATCTCCCCGGCTTTCCATAAAGGTCCAACATTCCCCCCTGCTCTTCCGCCATTTTTTTGACAGATTTTATCCCATATCCATGATACTTTTTGTCCGCCTTAGTGGTCTGCAGACTTAAATCTCCCTCATGATAGCCATCCCAGGAATTTTCTATCTTACAGTACCAATACCCCTCTTGATTTCCCGTTTCCAAAGTAATCCACGGTTCCTCCAGCCTCTGACAGGCTTCCAGGCTGTTGTCCAACAGATTTCCCAGCATTATTCCCAAGCCTCTCGTCCCCGTCTCTTCTCCTCCCCAGAAGCATTGAACCTCAATCTCCCGCCCGGCTGCCAGACTCAGCTTTGCGTTTACCACCGCGTCGACCGCCGGATCTCCTGTCCTGCAAAAAGGAGTTAAAACCCCTATCTTTTCTTTTTCCAGGGAATCTAGGTACGAAAGCCCAGCCTTCGTTCCTTCCTGTTCTAAAATCCCCCTCAATTCCCACAGATGGTTTTTCATATCATGGCGCAGCCGCAATATTTCTTCATACTGCTGCCTGATCTGCGTGATGCTCTTCTCCTGATAGAAGATCTGACCTTTTATACGCTCCATCTCCTCAAGCTTTTCTTTATCCTCGTTCATCCTCTGAAAAAAGAAATAAAGGGCTGCTGTAAAAGACAGCAACGCACAAACGATAATCCCCTGATTCTGATTCGTTCCGCTGTAGATAAGGCTCTGGTAAGAAAAGCCGCCGCAAAGCAGCGCCATCACCGACATTCCCAGCACCAGCAGCAGTTCCGTAGCTCTTAGCTTTCCCCTATGCTTTTTCAGGAGCAAAATCCGCGTGCAAAAAAAGAACAAGAAATTCCCTATTCCCAGCACAATCAGGCGAATTCCCACTTCTACCTCTCCATAATAAAGTCCCTGGGCCGGCACTTTCTGAAAAAAAGCTGCCAATCCTCCGTAAGTGAGCAGAGCACACAGCAGAGTACATAAATTCTGAAATACCGCCAGAAACAGCTTCTCTCCCCACTTTCCCTCCAAAGCATACAGCCCCACCAAAAACAAGCAGAAAATCCCGCTTATAGATTGCAGCCATACATTGGGAAATAGGTCTCCAAACACCACCCCGGTCGCCGCATATCCCCCTGTCAGAACCAGGTACGCCTTCCACTTTTCTATTCCTTCCCGGCAGGAAAAATACCGCACAAACAAATCAGCGGCAATAAGCGCCTGAAGGAGCGCCGCCGCCTGTTCCAAACACCACTTTATTTCCTCTTCCATTCCATGAACTCTCTCTTAACCTGTGCAATTCTCCGATGACTCACCGGCAGGGAATCACCCTTCCTTAACTCCAGCCTATCATTCCCTATCGCATAAATCTCCCTGCAATTAACCAAATATGATTTGTGGCAGCGGATAAAGCCCAGCCGGGACAACCTTTCCTCTAACCGATCCAGGGAGGTGGTTCTGGCTTTAAGCTCCAGCATACTCCCGTCGGTCCGATGCAGAATCACCTGATGGCCATAGGTCTCCAGATAGCTGATTTCCCCCGGTAAAATTTCAATAGTATTTTCTTTTCCGTCAAAGCTGCAAAGCTCATGGTCCTTCCTATATTCTTCCAGAAAATCCTGCATATATCGGTCCATGTCCTCCTGCAGCCTGCTTTTCCTCACGAAGCCGTAGGGATGAAGCTTCAGCGCCTCAAAAACCAAGTACTCCAGATTAGTAACAAATAAAACCTTAAGCTTCTCCTCCAGAACCCCCAGCTCTGCCGCCGTCTCCAGTCCATCCCTTCCCTCCATCTCAATATCCAGCAGCACCAAATCCGGATGATAAGTCTTTACCGCCTCCAGAAGCTGCCCGGCGTTCCCGCACAGATAGAGATCCAACTCCAGATTTTCTCTGCTCTGAATCTGGATTATCTGCCTTTCCATGGCCCGGCGCGCCTCCTCCTGGTCGTCACAAATGGCGATCCGTATCATTTCATCTCCGCCCCTTTTCCGCGGTTAATTTATCCCCTTCTCTATCCAAACATCATAATCGGCAGGTGAGATATAATGACCGCTCTGGTGCTATTATACCTCACCTGCCTCCTCTGTACAACATAGGGCTGCCGCTCTGAGGAAACTCCTTATCCGCCGGTTTAAAATTTCTTCCGTTTTGATATCCAGGCCGTGGCTCCCAGCAAGAGCAGTCCGCACAGGATCATCCCACATTTCACCGGCATATGCCGATTCCCAGAGAGATAGTTAGAGCCTTGCTTAAAGATGAGCCATATCCAGTCCATGGGGTAATTCTGCCACTGGGTCAGATTCACCCCAATCACCGCTATGACAGCCACCAGCGTGCTCTCGGCGGCAAAGGCCACAAACAGAAATACCCCCTGGATGAATACCAGCTCTGCGATCAGGGCGAAGTAATCTCTCAGGTACGTATCAACCCCCATCTGCTCCCCTGTGACCAGAACCATATACAGGAATACCAGAGATGTCAGCAGCGCATAGGAGAGGCAGATCTGCAGGCTCTTTCCCAGGCCCCAGCCCTCTTCCAGATAAAAGAAGTATTCCTTAGAACTGCTCTTAAAATACCCTTTCAGGGCCAACAGCGGCCAGACGATTCCCAGCACCAGATTTAAATTCTCAAGGGTTCCCATTGCCCATTCATAGGCAGAGGAAACCGACTGTCCGGCTCCGACTTCGTTTCGCATTACCAGGGGAATGATCAGAGCCAGCAGCAAAGGCGGCAGTATACCCAGCCATCCGATGGTCTTAAACCGGTAGGCGCACACGCGGATCCAGTTCCCTACCTTGCTCCTATCGCCCATAGAAATCCCTCCTCCACAGAAGCTTCATCCTCGGGGGCTCTGGCCTTTAACTCCTCCACCGTCCCCTCAAAAATATTCCTTCCTCCCTGCAGAATCATCACTTTCTGGCAGACCGCCTCCACGTCATTCAGCAAATGGGTGGACAGAAGCACCGTTCTCTTTCTTCCCATCTCCTGCAGGAACTCCTTAAACCGAATGCGCTCCACCGGATCGAGACCGGCTGTGGGTTCATCCAGAAGCACCAGGCTTTCCTCATCCAGAAAAGCTTGGGCAATTCCCAGACGGCGCAGCATGCCTCCGGAGAGCTTCGCCACCCGCTTATCCTTTTGTTCCTCCAGGTTGAGAAGCCTTAAAAGCTGTTCCATCCTATCGTCGCTGGCTTTTATCTTTTTCAAAAGGGCGGCGTATTTTAAGGCTTCCCAGACGGTCAGTTCCTCCATCATCCCAAACCGCTGAGGCAGATACCCTATGTGGCAGTCCTTAGGCAGACGGATTGTCCCCTGATAGTTGCGGATAATTCCGGCGATACAGCGCAGCATGGTGGTTTTTCCCGCTCCGTTTTCCCCCAAAATACCATAGACCCCTTCCCCGAAGGACACGCTGACATCCGCCAGCACGGTCTTTGTTCCATATTTTTTCTCCAGATGACTGATTTCCAGCATATCCTATCCTCCTATCAGATTTTTCAGAACCTCCAGCGGGCTTCTGCTGTCCGCATCATTGCTCCAATACTGCCAGACCTGAGGCATGACCTGCTCCGCTCCCCGCTCCGTCACCGCCCGGTCCAGGTAATAGGCCAGCAGCGTCCTATACTCTGTCTCCTGCTCCTGGGCCTCCAGGCCGTAATCCCGTTTCCGCGGAGAAAATCCGTAGCTTAACCGGTCCTTCAGGAGCTGACGGAGCACCTCCTTTTCTCCGTCTCCCTTTATGCTGCCCAGCAGCATATCCTGGGCCCAGAACATCTGGTCCATAGGAAAGACCATTCCATATCCGTCCATCAGGCAGCTGTTTTGGATATCGTCCACATAAATACCTCCCGCCGCTGAGCCCAAAAGGAAGAGTTTCCCGGGACATGGAAGACCTGCCTGCAGCAGTTTTTCCGCTTCTTCCCAGCTCTCCTGAAGCTCTGTCAGTCCTTGCGGGTCCAAAGAATAATCTATGGGCTTTACCACCTGGGTATCCCCTATCTGAATCTCCTCCAACAGCCCTCCCAGAATAGTCAGTGTCCGGGCCTTGCCCGAAAAGCTGCGCTCTCCGTTCTCCTGAAGATTAGTGAATATCCGGGGACCGCCTCCCTCCACCCATAGGGTGAAGTCCGCCTCCGGCAGGTCGTCTATATCCTTTACGTATCCGCCGTAACGGTAGCCGACATCCTGATTCTTCCAGTACAGGGTCTCATAAACGTGACGTTTGCCTGCCATGGGATAGTAGGGGAAATAGCCGGGCAGGTAGATGCCCTGGGAGTTGGCGTAAAACTTCCTGCTGTACCCGTGATACTGCAGGTGAAGCTGCTTGATATCCTTCCCGGGATTTTTCACGGTCAGATAATCTCCCTCCCGGGTATATTCCAGCTCCTCCCCGTCCTCATCCCGGATTCCGTCTAGGGTAAACCCATGATAGAGGGTAAAGCTCAAGTCCTCCCGGGCCTGCTGCAGCCGCAGAGAGGCCTGTACCTCCATCGTCCTTCCCGCCTTCAGGACAAGGCTGTAGGCCTGGATATAAAACTGAGCTTCCTCCTCCGGCGGAATCTCCCCCCGGGCAGCCTGCTCCTGATAGTAAATCTCTTCCCCATAGCCGCTCTCGCCGAGATTTTCAATCTGATGCATCCGCTCCGGGAATACCAGAAACGGAATGCAGGCCAGAGCGCCCACGCCGCAGGCCAGCTTCACCGGCCAATATTTCCTTCTGGTGTTTCCCCAGAGGAGCAAAAGCAAAAGCAGCAGAATCCAAAAGGCCCCCACCGCCCAGCGAAAGGACTCCATGCCAATACCGTAGCCCTCATCCATGGCCGTGGCCAGATCGGGAGAAATCACCTGGAAGTAATTCCAGATCGAATATAGATTAACCGTAGTGAACAGGCGCAGCTTAAATACCTCCGTCAGGGAGGAGTTTCCGCAGATGACTAAGATAATGAGAAGATAAGCGGCCTTCTCATTGACCCGCCAGGCCAACACCGCCCCCAGCAAAACGCTGTAAACCATGGGAAGCCAAACATACAGGAGGATAGCTTTTGTCAGGTGCCAGCCCAGGATACCCTCCACCCCTCCGCTGTTGATCACCAGACACGCCGCGGTTCCGCTGAGCAGCAGGGCGTAAAGGCAGGCAATTCCCAGCAGGAAGGAAATCCTCCCCCTGAGATACCTGCTGCGGCTTCTGAGATCTCCCAGCAAAAGCTCCCGGTAATCCTGTTCCCGGCTCTTGTTCAGGAAGAGGAAGGAGACGGGAAGCAGCAGACAAACGCCGTACATGGCCAGCTCGCAGACAGACTGAATACCGCTCAGTGTGCTCCCCCACAGCGGACCATAGGCGAAGCCGATCTGATAGGCCCGATATATTCCGTAGAGGAATAAGATTCCCGTCAGGATAACCAGCCGCCAGTCCCGGCAGAAGCTTTTTAAGTTCCATTTCTGCATTCCCATCTCCTCCTCTCCCCTTTACCTGGATGCTAACACAAAAAATTTGTCAATTACCGATGTACACAGTCAATAATTAATTTTATTATACCATACGGTATATATTCCGACAATACTTCCTCCCCAACGTTCCCGTTTTTGCCCTGACGTTCCCGGGAACGCAGCAAAAAAGCCGCCGCAATCAGCGAAAATATCGCTTGACGCAGCAGCTCTGCAAATTTTCTGGGCACTAGTCCCGCCGTTCTCCCGGGCTATCATAGGTCTCGCAGAAGCGGGCCGCGAAGGCCGGCTCCTCACCCTTGGCATACAGGTGGGAGGTATCCCCGAAGGACAGCATCCGGAAGTTGGCGATTCCCTGCCGTCTCTCCTCCGTGACTACCGTGGTGACTGAGGTGGGCGCGGCGCAGGTATTGTGCCACAGAATCATAGGAGAAACGTTTAACAGATGGCTGAGAAGCACGCTCCCCAAGGCGAAATGGCAGAAAAATACCAGGGTGTCCCGGTTGGCGCGCTCCGCCCGGTAGCGCTTTCCCTCCCGGACGTAGCCGTGGGCAGCCAACAGCTGGTCGAAGGCCCGGATCACCCGGTCATACTCCTCCTTCACTCCGCCCTCCCGCAGAGCCGGCGACTGATGCCAGGTATCATAGTGGAAATAGCTCTCCTCCTCCATCCAGTCCTGGGGCAGCCAATCCCAGCAGATGCTCCGCTGTTTTGGCTTATCCGGCCGGAAAATCCGGGGCGTAAACTCCTGGAGCCACTCACACTCCACTCCCTGGCGGCCCAGCTTCTCCAGGGTACAGGAAGCGGTATCCCTGGCCCTTCCCAGAGGGGAGACATAAAACTCCTTTACCCGAATATCCTTCAGCTTTTGGGACAGATACTCTGCCTCCCTCCAGCCCTTCTCCGTCAGGGAATCCCGGTCATAATCCGGATCCCCGTGTCTCACAATTAACAGCCTCATTCTTCTGCTCCTTTCATCTCCTTGTGCTCAGGGAGGAACTTTACCTCCGCCCGCACGGGCACTTCTGTCCAGAGGACGCAGCTGACGCCCTCCTCCAGAAATATTTCCTGGCAGCTTCCTGTCCCCTCCGGGCGCCGGAAGCCCCCGGAGAGCCCCCGCCCCGTTCCCTTGGCCCAGGCCTCAAGCCTGGCCCAGCGGCTATAAAAAAATTTCCGGCGCTCTTCCTCGGGCAGCCTTTGGCAGAACTCCCTCTCCCGCTCATTTAAGATCTTCTCTTCCAGCCTTTCCTGGCGATGGAGGGGCCGGTGCTCCTGCACATCAATGCCCAGCGGCGCCGTCCCCAGGGCGCAGACCGCCCAGCAGCCGGAATGGCTGATGTTAAACTGAATATCCGGCCTGTCCTTCACAAAGGGCTTCCCGTATGCTCCCCGGCTCAGATCCTCCTCCCGAAGCTCAAGGCCAAAACGCCGGCGGACGCCAAGGAACAACAGCTCTCTCCCCAGCCGGGAGAGGGCCCCCTTCCGGGGGGCCTCTGAGGCGCTCAGCTTCCGGGCCCAGACAGTAACAGGCGGCGTGCTCTCGGCCTCATCCTCCCCTGCCGGAAATCCTTTTACCTCTCCGAGGCTTTTGTCCCCGGATTTCTCTTCCCCTGCAAAGTCCTCCCATCCTTTCCGCATGGCTCTTCCTCCTGAATTTCCTTCAAAAACCGGGACATCTCCAAGGTCCGGTCATTCTGCTTCCTGGTGTAGAGCAGGTGCAGCCGCTTTTTGGCCCGGGTCATCCCCACATAGAACATCCGCCGCTCTTCCTCCAGATCCTCCTCCATCAGAGCCTTCCGGTAGGGCATATTTCCCTCATTCACGTCCAGAATATACACGTGATCATACTCCAGGCCTTTGATGCTGTGAAGGGTGGATACGGTGATCCCCTGCCCCTGTCCGGACATCTGTCTCTGTTTCTTTTGCTCCTCCAGCCCTTGCGTGTACTGGCGGATCTGCTCCTGCCATTCCCCGGTGCTCTTGCAGCCCTTGGCGCTCTCCTGGATGGCGTCCAGCACCTCGAAGAGCTCCTCCGGCTTAATATGCCGGTACTCTGCGTACTCCTTCAGGTAATCCTGGTATCCCACGGAATAGCGCAGGTAATTGATGGCGCCGTAGGGGGCCATCCTGCCCATCACCGACAGGTCCGCCTCCAGATTTTCCAGCCGTTCCTGCATCCACCGCTTGTCCTGATAGAACTCATAGAGACTCTCAAAGCAAACCTGGGGCTCGGCCAGGGCCTCCCGGGAAATGTAGCGGTTGGGGCGATTCATGATCTGCAGAAAATCCCCCCTAGCGCTTCCCCCGGCGGCCAGCCGCAGGTATGCCAAAATATTTCTGGCGATCCAATGCTCGTAGAGATTGGGCAGCGCGTCCCTCATCTGAAAGGGAATATTGTATTCCATCAGCTTTTCCACCACGCTCCTGCTGCCCAGGTTGGTGCGGAACAGGAGGGCGATATCCTCCCAGGCGGCCCCGTGCTTTCTGTCCAGCTGCAGGGCGTGAATCAGCCAGTCTCTCTCCTTATAAGGATCCTCGAAGGCCAGAATCTCCACCGGCTCTCCCAGGAGATTTTCCGTGCGCAGCTCCTTGGGAAAACGCTTCTTGTTGTGGCCGATCAGCCGGGCCGCGGCGGCCACCACCGCCCCGGGGCACCGGTAATTGATATCCAGGCTCACCTGGGCCGCCTGCGGGTAATCTTTGGGAAAACGCAGCATGATCTGGGGCTTGGCCCCCCGAAACCGGTAAATGGACTGGTCGTCGTCCCCCACAATGAACAGATTGTCCTGGGGAGCCGCCAGCATGCGGATCACCGCGTACTGCAGGGCGTTAATGTCCTGAAACTCGTCGATCAGCACATGGGTAAATTTTCTCTGCCAGGCCTTAAGAATATCCGGCCGCTGCACAAAGAGCTCATAGCACTGCCGGAGAATGTCGTCGAAATCCATCAGCCGGTTTTCCCGGAGGTAATTCTGGTAAGCGGCGTACACCCGGCGGAATTCCTCGGTGGCACAGCTGGTGGAATAATAATTTTCCGGGGCTATCCCCTCATTTTTCACCACGCCGATCTCCCGGGAAATGGCTTCCAGCAGCTCCCCCTCATCCTGCAGCTGCCTGAACTGGCTGCGGATCAGCTCCCGCAAGAGCTTTAGTTTCTGATCCTCCCCCAGGATGTTGGAGCCGGTTATCCCGTAGGCATGGCGGAGGATTCCGTAGAAAATCCCGTGGAAGGTGCCGAAGGTTACCTGGGTATATTTTCCCTGGCACAAGTGCAAAAAGCGCTCCTTCATCTCCCTGGCGGCGGCCTTGGTGAAGGTCACCACCAGAATGGAAGAAGGAGCAGCCTCTTTCTCTTGGATCAGCTGCAGCGCGCGCCGGGTGATGACGGAGGTTTTCCCGCTGCCGGGTCCCGCCAGCACCAGCATGGCGCCGCTCTTGTGGGCTATGGCCCGCTTCTGTGCTTCATTTAACTTCATAGACACCTGATTTCCTAGGCGGAAAGCTTGTGGATGGCCGCCCGGATTCTCTCCAGGGACTCTTCCTTGCCCAGCAGCTCCAGGATCTCTGTGGCTCCCGCCGGAGTGCTCTGCTTACCGGACAACGCCGTACGGATGGGCCACATGATAAATCCTGTCTTGTAGCCCTTCTCCTTCCCCCACTGAGTCAGCGCGGCGAAAAGGGCGTCGTTGGAATAGTCCTCCTGAGCCTCTAAAATCGGCAGTACCTCCTGCAGAAGGGCCAGGGAACTCTCCTGGGTGGTCTTCATCTTCTTATGGGTGTACATGGCGCTGTCATACTCGGGAACCTGACGCAGGAAATCAATGAGCTCCGGAATATCCGGGAACACCTCGATTCTGGTCTGAACCATTCCCGCGATCTTCCGGTAATCCATGGGCCGTCCCAGGGTGCCCTCGATCAGGGGCAGGGCCCGCTCATAAAATTTCTCCGGATCCATCCTCTTGATATATTCTCCGTTCATCCAGCGCAGCTTGGTCATATCAAACACTGCCGGAGATTTGCTCATATGGTGATAATCAAAGACCTTCACCAGCTCCTCCAGGGAGTAAATCTCCTGGTTGCCCTCCGGGCACCAGCCCAGCAGAGCCACATAGTTGACCACAGCCTCCGTCAGGAAGCCCTGCTCAATCAGATCCTCGTAGGAGGAATGGCCGGAACGCTTGGAGAGCTTCTGGTGCTCCTCGTTGGTGATCAGGGGACAGTGCACGTACACCGGCACCTCCCAGCCGAAGGCCTCGTAGATCCGGTTATATTTGGGGGCTGAGGAAAGGTACTCATTTCCCCGTACCACATGGGTGATGCCCATCAGGTGGTCGTCCACCACGTTGGCAAAATTGTAAGTGGGATACCCGTCGGACTTGATGAGAATCAAGTCGTCCAGCTCCGCGTTGGGCACGGTGATGGCCCCGTAGATCTCATCCATAAAGGTGGTGGTTCCCTCCGTGGGCATGTTAAAGCGAATGACATAGGGCTTCCCCGCCGCCAGATTGGCCTCTATCTCCTCCTGGGACAGGTGGAGGCAGTGCTTGTCGTAGATGGCGATCTCCTTGCCGGCCACGTTGGTGCGCAGGGACTCCAGCCGCTCCTTGTCGCAGAAGCAGTAGTAGGCATCCCCCTGGGCGATCAGCTGCTTGGCATACTTCAGATAAATTCCCTGGGCCTGGCGCTCACTCTGAACATAGGGGCCCACGCCTCCATCCTTGTCCGGGCCCTCATCGTGATGCAGTCCCGTCTCCTCCAGGGTATGATAAATAATCTCCAGGGCTCCCTCCATGAAACGCTCCTGGTCCGTATCCTCTATCCGCAGCATAAAGCTGCCGTTCTCATGCTTGGCGATCAGGTAGGCATAGAGGGCCGTCCTTAAATTTCCCACGTGCATCCGGCCGGTGGGGCTGGGCGCAAATCTAGTCTTTACTTTACTCATGATTTATCTCTCCTTTAACCGGGGCTGCCGCATGTTCAATATTCTCACTGATTGCAGCAGCCCCTTTATCTCTTTTCTTCATTCCCGTATGTTAATTTTCCTGGTCTTCTTCCTCTCCCTCGTCCTGCTGAAAGCGAATTTTCCTGGAGACGCTTAGGGCCAGGGCCATCTCCATCATCAGGAAGAGCACCGACGTGCCTCCGTAGCTGATAAAGGGCAGGGTGATTCCCGTGGTGGGAATCAGGTTGCTGGCCACACAGATATTTAAGATAACCTGCAGGGCGATGTGGGTCATGATTCCGATGGCGATCATGGAGCCGTACAAATCGCACGCATTCTGGGCAATAAAAAACAGCCGATACAGCATGTACCCAAACAGCAGCAGCACCAGCACGGCGCCGAAAATCCCCAGCTCCTCACAGATAATGGAAAAAATCATATCGTTCTGGGCCTCGGGAATTGTTCCCAGCTTCTGGGCGCTGTTTCCCAGCCCTTTGCCGAAGATTCCCCCGGAGCCGATGGCGTACAGGGACTGAAGCACCTGATAACCGCCCTCAGACAGGTTTTCCTCCGGGCGCAGCCAGGCCAGAATCCTTCGGATACGAAAGTTCTCACTGCTGTCCACAAAGTAGGTCAGATAGGTGAGCCCCGCGATCACCAGCAGCCCGGTGACTCCCCCTCCGATGATGAAGGGCTTTTTCTTGGGGTAAACCATAAAGACCATGCCCATAGCGATGCCGCCGATGATGATGGCCGTGCTCAGGTTATCGGTGAAGACCAGGGTTACCAGGGCCTGTATACCGCCCAAAACCAGCAGCGTCACCGCCGCCCGCCCGGTCTGGGCGTATTTCCCCATGCGCACCACCACGTAGGGCAAAAAGATAATTACCGCGATCTTGGCAATCTCCGAGGGCTGGAACTGAGGCAGCCCCGGAATCTGCAGCCATCTTCTGGCGCCGTAGGCCTCAACCCCCAGGGGCGTCTTTACCAGAATCATCAAAATCAGGGAGGTCACATAGGCCACCCCTGCCAGGGGCATCAGCCAGTGATAGTCGATTCGCGAAAAAATCACCGCCAGCAGAACCGCACCGGCGCTGATGGCCGCCTGCTTTCCGAAATAGAACATATCGTCCCCGAACTTCATCTCCGCCTCATAGGAGCTGGTACTGTACAGCATCACCAATCCGAAGCATACCAGCAAAATAATGCAGGCCAGCAGATTATAATCGTAATAATCTGATTTCCTGCGCTTTTTCCGAACCGCTTTTTTCCGGATTCGCTTTGGCATATCATTTCCCCATTTCTAACTTGCTAAACGCCGGCCCGAAGGCCGCCGCAATACTCCCGTTCCCGGCGGACAGACAGATACCGCCAGTATTGTCTTAGTATAGCACGAATCTCTCAGGAAAAAAAGTCCTAATTTCCCAGGGGAGAACCCACATAATTTCCCGGGAAGAAGCTCAGCTCCCCAGCATAAATTTCTCCACCACCTCAGCCACGCCGCAGTGGTTGTTGTCCCTCTCCGTCACGTAGCCGGCCTCCTCCTTCAGGGAGGAGAGCCCGTTGGCCATGACGCAGCCTAAGCCTGCGGCCCGGATCATGGAGCGGTCATTTTCCTCATCCCCCACCGCGATGGAGGACTCGATGGGCACCTCCAGGGTCCGGCACAGCTCCCGCACGGCGTTTCCCTTTTCCACCCCTATAGGCAGAAACTCCAGATACTGATCGCAGGAGAAAATCATCTCCACCTTCCCCCGGGCCCAGGGCAAAAGCTCCTGACGAAAATCCTCCAGCACCTGGCGGCCCTGGAGATTTACGATCAAAGCCTTGTGGGGATCCCCCTGAAGCTCATGCCGGAAGTCATCGGTGATCCGGTAGCTCATGCCGGTCTTTTTCACATAGTACTGCAGCTCCGGGCAATCCTTAAGGGCCAGGATATCCGGTCCCTGATAAGTCTGACAGAACAGCCCCCGCTTCTGGGCCTCACCGGCGATGTGCAGCATAATCTCCAGGGGCAGCGTGTGCTGGGAGAGCACCTGCCTTTTGCCGCAGTCGTAGAGAATTCCCCCGTTGTAGGCGATACAGTAGAAGCCCGCCCGGTCAAACTCCAGCCTCTTCATCAGCTCCTGGGCGCTGGACAGGGCCCGGCCGGTGGCGATCACCACCTGATGTCCCAGCTCCACTGCCTTGTGCAGGGCCTGTTTATTTTCTTCGGGAATCTGCTTCTGATCATCCAGAAGCGTCCCGTCCAGGTCTAAAAACAAAATTCGTTTATCCATCTCTTTCTCCTCTTTATCTGAAAGAATTTTTGACCTAATTATTATAGCAGAAATTTATTCCAAATCCTATACTACTTTTTCATAAGTATAAAATGGAGGCAGCAAAAGAAATAGAGGCTGAGACTGCAGAGGAAGAACCGGGATAAATAGGGAACAGCCGCAGACGAAAATCCTGCGGCTGTTCTATGTTTTGGGGTTGCCGCCGAACACAGCTTCCCGGAAGCTATGATCGGCTATATCGTATTTCTCCTTGACCGGATATACACAATTCTACCGCAGCACCTGCTGGCCACTGGCGGTGTAAATTTCATACCATTCGTGGTGCAAAAGCTTCACATCCAACGCCCGAATAGCCAAATCCAGCCGCTCTAGCTTCTGACTTCCCGAGAGCACCATAGCGCCCACAGGATGATAAAACTGCCAGGCATAGATAATTGTGGCGGGATTTTCCCCGTGGCGCTCTGCAATCTCACGGATTTTCTTCATGGCTCTGGCACATGCTTCATCCTCCTCCTTGAAGAGCCGGCCGCCGGCCAAGGGCGACCAAATCATGGGGTGAATCCGGTTGACGGTCAAATAATCCATCATGCCGCTGTTGAAATGCTCAAAGCACACGGGATTCCATTCAATCTGGTTGGTCACCAGCTCTCCGTCCATGGCTTTATTCATGGCGGCAAATTTAACGGGATCAAAGTTGGAGACGCCTGCCTCCCGAATAAGGCCCTCCTTTTTTAGGTCCTTCAGGGCCCGGGCCGTCTCCCAGGGATCGAAGCAGGGATCCTCCCGGTGGATCAGATACAAATCCAGGTAGTCGGTATGCAGCCGCTGCAAGCTCTCTTTGCAGGACTGCTTCACCCGCTCATAGGTGGTGTTGTAATAGCCAAAGGGGATTCCGCCGATATTTTCCTTGAAGATCCCGGTCTTAGATACCAGCTGAATCTGTCCGCGCAGCCCCTTATCCCGGGCAAAAGCCTGGCCCATCAGGGTCTCGCAGTAGGTGTCCGCGTAAATCTCCGCCGTGTCGAAGCTGGTGACGCCCCTGTCGATGCAGGCTTTCATAAAATCCACCAGCTCCTCCGTCTGAAGCTTCCAGCTGTCCAGCCGCCAGAATCCCTGGACCACGGCGGAAAGCTGCAGTTCCTTTGATACTTCCACTTTTCTCATTCTCTGTACTCCTTCTTACGCATTTTTTCTCATATCCAGGGCCACGGCGCTGCAGATAATGATACCCTTGATAATCAGCTGCCAGTTGGAATTTACCCCGATGAAGGCCAGGCCATAGCTGATAAAGGTAAAAATAATTACACCGGTGACAGCCCCGGACACTTTGCCGATTCCTCCGCTTAAGGACACGCCGCCAACCACACAGGAGGAGATGGCGTCAAACTCATAGGCGTTTCCGTAAGAACTGTTAGCTCCCCCTGTTCTGGCTACCTCCATGATACCGGCCAGGCCCACCAGACAGCTCTCAATGATGAACACCGCAATGATAATCTTGTGCACGTTCACGCCGGATACCCGAGCCGCGTCAGGATTGCCGCCCACAATGTAGATGTTCTTTCCAAAAACCGTCTTGTTTAATACAAACCATACCACAGCTACCATCACCGCCGCAATCACAACCAGCAGGCTGATCTGCCCAAAGAGCTTGTAGGTGCTGAGAAAGGTCAAATCCTCCCTGATTCCTCCAATGGGCTGGGAGTTGTTGGGCTTCTTGGCAAAATACAGGCAGTTAATGCCGTAGACGATGGTGCTCATGCCGAAGGTAGCAATGAAGGGAGCCATCTTCAGCTTGGCGATCATAAACCCGTTTGCGGCTCCGATTACCGCCACAATGCCTATAGCCAGGAGAATGGGGACAATGATAGGCAGCTCGGGCAATCCCGGCCAAAACCGGTTGGAATAGTCGATCATCTGGGACATGGATGCCACCACCACGGCCGCCAGGCCCACCTGTCTGCCGCCGGCCAGGTCTGTTCCCCCGATCAGCAGCGGAAACATCAGGCCCAGGGCGCAGATCATTTTCACCGCCGACTGGGTTAAAATGTCGGTCACCACCCGCCACTGCAGAAAGGACGGCTCAATAATAATAATGCCGATAATCATAAAGAGCAGCACAATAATCAGCGCTTTATCCACAACAATTTTTTTGATGTCCGCCAGCTGCAAGCTCTTCTTCTGTTCTCCTGCTTTCATCTATGCTTCCTCCTCATCCTCTTTTGCCTTGTTGGAAAAGCTGGTGGCAAACCTCATGACCTCCACCTGGTTGGCCTCACGGTAATCCAGGACACCTGCCTTCTTTCCCTCGCACATAATCATTATCCTATCCGACATGCCCAAAAGCTCCGGCATTTCCGAGGATACCATGATAATGGCCTTCCCCTCCCGGGCCAGCTTGCGCATAATTCGGTAAATTTCATACTTTGCTCCCACGTCCACACCCCGGGTAGGCTCATCCAAAATCAGGATACTGCTGTCCGCCAACAGCCAGCGGCCCACCAGCACCTTCTGCTGATTTCCCCCGGACAAGTTCTTGATCAGCGCCCAGGTTCCAGGCATACGCACGTCCAGCTCCCTGCTGATTTCATCCACACTCTTGGACAGCTTCCGGTCATTGATATAACCCAGAGAATTGCCCGCTAATTTTTTGTAGGCCACCGCCAGGGTATTGTCCTTGACGTTCAGCATGGGGATAATCCCTGTGGCCCGCCGCTCTTCTGTCAGAAGGGCAAAGCCATTTTTTATGGCGTCCCGGGGGGATTTGTTTCGGATTTCCTTACCCTCCAGAAACAGCTTTCCCTCCTTGATTTCCCGCAGTCCAAAAACCGCTTCCACCAGCTCTGTCCGCTGAGCCCCCACTAAACCGCCAATCCCCAGAATTTCCCCCCTATGCACTTCAAAGCTGATGTTCTGGAAGGAGTGGGGATCCGCGCTGGTGTAATTTTCTACCCGCAGTAAAATTTCCTCCTGCACCGACTCCTCCCGGGGCGGAAAGCGCTCCTCCATATTCCGGCCCACCATCTGGGCAATCAGCTCATCTATGGTGATTTCATCTGCGCTCCATTTTCCGATGTACTGCCCGTCACGCATTACCGTAATCTCGTCCGACACTTCAAAAAGCTCCTCCAGCTTGTGGGAAATGTAGATAATCGAACAGCCCTGCTCCTTTAACCGACGCATAATTTTAAATAAATGCCTGGTCTCCGCCACCGTCAGAGAGGATGTAGGCTCATCCATGATGATGAGTTTTGCATCGTAAGAGACTGCCTTAGCGATCTCGATGGCCTGAAGCTGAGATACGGACAGATCCTTGGCCAATGTGTCGGCAGAAATGTCAAATTCCAAATCCGCCAAGAGATCCTCCGTCATTTTCCGCATCTTTTCCTCATCTACCACCAGGCCCTTTTTCTGGAACCGTCCCACCCAGATATTGTCCACCACGTTTCTGTAGGGGATAGGATTCAGCTCCTGATGAATCATGGAAATTCCGTGCTGCAGGGCTTCGTTGGGATTATGGATCTTCACTTCCTCCCCGTCAATGAGGATGCGCCCCTCCTCCGGATGGTAAAGCCCGAACAGGCATTTCATCAGGGTAGACTTCCCGGCCCCATTTTCTCCGATCAAAGCGTGGATGGAGCCCGGTCTCACCTCCAGCTGGACCTTGTCCAACGCCTTCACCCCGGGAAAGGACTTGGACAGGTTTTCGATTTTCAATCTGTACTCTTCCACTACTCAACCTCCATGTGAGAAAAAGGGCTGCTGCAGGCCGTATGCAACTGCCGCCCCCAGCAGCCCTTCCCTTTATCCCCTTATTCCTGAGAAATAGCGCTCATCTGCTCCAAAATAGAATCCAGGTTGCTGTCATCCACAATCACGTAGGGTACCCAGACATATTTGCCGTCCACGGTGCAGTCCACGCCCACCACCTCTTCAGTGATTTCTTTTCCTTCCTTCACCGCCTTGATCACATTCATGATGGCAATGGACTGGTTGGTTCTGTCATTCAGCACCGTTCCCAAAAGAGAGCCGGCTTTCATGGCCTCCAGGGCGTCAATGTTAGAATCGATTCCCACAATGGGTACAAATTTCTCCGGGTCTCCATTGTTGTAGCCGTTATTCAGACAAGCCTGAACTGCTCCCATGGCCATGTTGTCATTGTTGCACAGAACGCCCTCAATGCCGTCAATACCGTAGGCTGTAATCCATGCGTTCATCTTATCCAGCGCCTGGGCCTGATCCCAGTTTGCCGTATCCACGGCCAGAATCTCGTACTCAATCCCCTGGGCCTTCAAGGTGTCCTCGTAGGCCTGGGTCCGCAGCATGGTGTCCTGCTGCCCAATCTCGCCCTGCAAAATCACCAGCTGAAGAACGCCGTCACCGTTCTTATCAGCGATCTCTGTATTCTCATTCCAATAGTTGATCAGCGCCTGGGCGCACATTTCACCGGATTCCTTCGCCTGAGCGCCCACATAGGTAATGTTGTCGTACTGCTCCATGGTCTCCTCCATGGGCTCCATGTTGAAGAATACAGCCGGCACATCCTCAGCGTCGCATTTTTCCATCATCGTCTTGGTGCTCTCCCTGTCCGGCGCGCAGATGGCGACTACCTCGGTGCCCTTGGTGAGAGCCGCCTCCAGTTTGCTGACTGCAGTGGACACATCATTGGCCGCATCCTGCATATCCAGGGAAATGCCTCCTACTTCCTCCTCCAGGTTCTGCATGATGATGCGGAAGCCGCTCTGGAACTGGTCGTCGAAGGCTCTCCAAATTACTGTGGCCTTCACCTCCTGGCTTTCTGTGTCATTTCCCCCGCCTTCATTCTCGGTCTTGGGGGGCTCCTCCTTGTCATCGGATCCGCATGCCCCCATAGACAGCGCCATGGCCGATGCCAGTAAAATCGCCAGTACTCTTCTTTTCTTCATTTTTGCTTCCTCCTTTTCCTTCTCTTTTTATTTTTTCTCAAAGCGGAAATCGTTCATTTTCCCCTTAATGAGCTCCTTGGCCGCATTCTTTGAGTTGATAAACATGGCTGTATTATATTTAAAATCTGGTTTCTCTTTCAGCTGCCCAAAAGAATCTGCCACCGCTGTCAACACATCCGTGGCCACATTGATTTTCCGAATACCGCAGCGGATAGCCTCCTGCACCTGATCCAGAGGCGTGCCGGAGCCGCCGTGAAGCACCAGAGGCACATCTACCACAGCCTTAATGGCCTTAAGCCGCTCAATATTTAATTGAGGCGCAAAGGTATAATGCCCATGCTGAGTACCGATGCTTACCGCCAGACAGTCCACGCCCGTGCGCTTCACAAATTCCCTGGCTTCCTCCGGGTCCGTCTGGGCCGCGTCAGGTCCCTTTACGATCAGATCCCCTTCCTCGCCCACCAGCTTTCCCAGCTCTCCCTCAACAGTAATTCCCAAGGTGTGGGCATAATCCACTACCTTCTTCGTGAGCGCCACGTTCTCTTCAAAGGGTAAGGATGACCCGTCGATCATCACAGAGGAGTATCCCGCCTGGATAGCCTCCACACACTCCTCATAGGTGCGGCAGTGATCCAGATGAAGGGCCACGGGAACTGTCGCCTTTTCTGCCGCCCGCTTCACCGTCTCCACTGTCCCGGCAAATCCTCCCATTAAATCACAGCAGTCTGTACCTGTGATAAAAATAACCGGCACATTCAGTTCTGATCCGGCCTCGATGGCAGCCAACGCAGTCTCATAGGATACGGTCACATAGGCTCCATAGGCAATCTTCCTCTCCTCGGCCAGTTCCAAAATCTCTTTCATCGGTGCAAATTTCATTTCTGTGTCCTCGCTTTCTTATGTGGTTTTTTATGCTCCTTGGGAACAATTACAAATTTTCTTTACAGCTCTCATAAAAGCTGCAGGCTTCCTTAAAGCTGGGAATTCCCCCGGTTCCTCCGTAGGCTTCCACATTCTTAGCGGCCACGCAGGTGGCAAAGCCTGCGCTCGTATAGCCATCCCAGCCCTTTGACAATCCGCAGATCAATCCTGCCATGAAGGAGTCCCCGGCCCCAGTGGTATCTGTCACCCGTATTCCCGGAGGGCAGGAGAGCCTTCGGGAGGTATGAAAGTCTGTGACAAAACAGCCTTGGGATCCCAGCTTGATTCCCAACAGCCTCATGGGAAATTGCCGAAAGCACTCCGCAATCTTCTCCGGCTCCCTCTGACCGGTGAGCTGTATAGCTTCTGCTAGACTGGGGAAAAATATGTCTGTTTCCGTCAGGGCAGGACTAATAACCTTCATCCAATCTCTCCCGGGATTTTCCCCGTTTACGGCGGCATCCATCACCGTCAGCTTCCCCTGACTTCTGGCCTGGCGAAAGAGCTTTTCTATCCCTCCGCCATCCATCTTTTCCATGGACATAGCGGATCCAAAATAGACAATATCCGCTTCCTTAAGGGCTTCTTGGGAAATATCTCCGGCCTCCAGCCTGTGGAAAATGGAATTTTCCGACAGGAAATGGCGTTCTCCCTTCTGGTCAATAAGGGCGTAGGTCACGGCTGTGGAGCTCTCCGTATCCCAGACTATCCAGCGGGTATCTACTCCGTTTTCTCTGCATGCGGCTTCCAAAAATTTTCCATTCTCGTCCGGAGCCGCCCGTCCCGCAATGGCTACCCGATTTCCAAGTTTTGCCAGACCTAACGCCACATTTAAGGCATCCCCTCCGCAACTCCTGGAGGGAGGCCTGATGGTCGCGCTGTCCCTCTGCAGAATGTCAAAAGGCACTGGGGCCAGCATTGTATCGCAAACCATCATCCCCACGCACAGCGTCTTCATAAATTCTCCTTTCTCATTTTATTTATACGTTCGATTGTTCGTACATTTGTTTATAGATATATTCGCATAATTTTTAGGGATTGTCAACCGTTTTTTCTGGTTTCTTGCACTTTTTTGTTGAATTTTCTTTCTGGGTAGTGTATGTTATGTATAGCTTGTACGCATTTGTACGTATATACGAACCTATTTCCATACGAGAAAGGACTCACCATGCAGTTACTTCAGAAACCCTTAGATCGGAATATTCCGATACCCCTTTATTTCCAGTTAAAAAATATTATTCTGGAGGACATCAAAAACCACCAGTTTTCTGTGGGGGATGCCATTCCCACAGAAAATGAGCTGGTAAATTACTATCATATCAGCCGCTCCACTGTCCGGCAGGCCATCGCAGAGCTGGTACAGGAGGGATGGCTGACTCGCCAGGCCAGCAAGGGAACCTTCGTCACCCTCCCCGAAAAGCATTCAAATTCCATCCGCTCTTATGAACCCTTTTATCAGCAGATCCAGCGGTTGGGGCAAACTCCCCGAACAGAGCTTTTAGATTTGAGTGTCATCACACCTCCGGAGGAAATAGCTGAAAAGATGCGGCTGGCCCCGGGGCAAAAGGTAATCTCCATGTTCCGGCGCCGCTTTGCCGACGATACACCTATGGTGACGCTGCAAAACTACATTCCCTATGATCTGTGCGCCTTTATCCTCAGCTATGATTTTAAGGTTCACTCTCTCTATGAGCTGCTGTCCTCCAATCCTGCCACCAAAATTGCCAGCACTCAGACTGTGGTTTCCGCAAACGCTGCCTCTGCCGAGGATATGAGGCTTTTAAACGTACCCAAACACGCGCCTATGCTGTATTTTCATAATATTGCCGTGACGGATCAGGATATTGTGGTGGATTACGCCTTCTCCCATTACCGGGGAGATCTCAACCAATTTGAGTATAATGCAGTGCCCCAAAGGTGACGATAAGTTTCAAAGTCCTGCTTGCGGCAAATAATTTCGCCCCTGCCCGCATAGATTAGTTTTATAGACTACTCTGCGGGAGGGGCGTATGTATTGTTTCTTTTTTGGTTTCTGGGCTGCCGTGGCGATGAATCATTTCTGGATTCCCATGAGCCTCTGGCTGCGGCTTCCCGTCAATGTGATCTTTGGGTGCTCCGCAACGGTCCTCTGGCACTGTCTGGGAGAATTGGGCCGGGAGCTCCGGCCGCGGAAATAATGCCCGGAGTTGTCCATTCTATGCCAATCTCCTCCAACATTCTCTGCCGTTTACCGCTCATCCGATAGTTGGGATTTCCCCGCATAGCCTTGCGCTGGCAGGCCAGCCACATACCCAGCTTGATCCCATCCTCAGTCACATAATCCACAGGGATTTGCAGATGGCCATGGGCCTGATAAAACTCCCGGGCCCGCCGGTATTTCTTCATCCACTCATCCTCACAGGGCTCCCACACCATACCGATTTCATCCAACCTTCTTTTTTGCTCCTCCGTTAGCCGGCGATGTCCCCCGGTTCCCGAAAGCTTCCGGCGCTGCTGGGATAGCCATCGTCCCAGAGGCTGCCCCTGACCGGCTTTGTAACTGTAAGGAATGCGCAGCTCCCCGTGGGCCTGATAATATTCCCGGGCCAGGGCATACATTTCCTCCCAGCGAGAATCGAAGGGCTCCCAGCGAATACCCATCTCTTCCAGCTGGCGGATTCTCTCCGGGTCCAAAACTCCCGCCCGGCGATCGCTTCTCTGTTTCACCAGCCATTCTCCCAGCCTTAATCCCTCCCCGGTAATATAAGCTGCCGGGATATCCAATCCGCCAGTCTTTTCGTGGTAATCCCGGGCCGCAGCCAGATAATTTTTCTGCCGCTCCTTGAGCGGCTCCCAATGGATTCCCAGCTGCTCCAGCAGATAAATGCGTCTGGGCTCCAGCTTATGCTTCCGGTACAGCTCCCGCTGACTGGCCAGCCAGGCTCCCAGACGCACCCCCTCGCCGGTCACATAATCATGGGGGATGCTCAGCTCTCCCTGCTCTTTGGCGTAAGCGGCCGCCAGCTGGTACATATTCTCCCAGCGCTCCTGATGGGGCGCCCACCGGATTCCCAACTGCTCCAACTTCCTGATCTGCAGGTCTGTCAGCTCATTATTTCTGTAGGCATCCCTCTGGCAGTTCAGCCAGCCGGCAAGGCTGATCCCGCTGTCGCTGACAAAATTCTCCGGTATTTTTAAGGAGCCCTTCTCCCGGTAATACCGGAGAATTTCCTCGTAAACCCGGTCCCAGGCCCTGGCCGTATAATTCCTGTAAGTCTCCAGGATAGCTTTTCGATCTCCCTTTATATCCAAGCTTGGGCACGGCACACCCGGATACCCAAAGAGGCTGCTGATGGCCGCCTCCAGGGCTTCCTCCCGGAAATCCGTAAGCTCAATGACCTGCTGGCAATGAGCTACCTGAGGTAGTCCTTTCTCCCTTATCCGAATCAGACTGATGCCGTGCTCCCGGCAGAGTTTCCCCTTCCGCTCATCCTGTTCCTTCTTGTCCCGGTGCCAGGGATTTCCGTCATATTCCACAGCCGTCCGCCTGGAAGGAATGTAAAGATCCAACTCGAATTCCGGCTGCTGCCACCGGGAATGCTTCACCGCATCCGGGAAATGCTTTCTCAAATAAAACAGAAGGGCTTTTTCCGGAAAAGAGGTTCTGGCGGTGAGCTGGGTGCCGTCCCAGATCATGCCGATTTCATTGAGAAGCGCAATGCGTTCCGGGGTGATAGCGCCTATGCCTCCCCCGGATCTGCCCGCCAAATAATTTTTATAACAGCGCCTCTGCCGGACAATCCAACTGCCCAGCCGTTCCCCGGTCTCTGTCACATAATTGCAGGGGATATTCAGCATCTGATGAATTTGATAGTATTCCCTGGCCAGCTGATACATCCTCTGCCATTGCTCCGCCGGCGCGTCCCAGATCATACCGATTTCCTCCAGCCGTCGGATCTGCTCCTCTGTCAGCTGTCCCCGCTTGCCCTTTTTCGCTGCTCGCTGGGCTAAAATCCAGGTGCGCAGCTTGCCCTTGGCCGGGCTCAGGTGACCGTACCGCTTGCTGTAGGCCTCCGCCCGGGCAAACCAATTTTCCCACAGGGTTTCCGGTTCCGTCCCCGCATCCCAGACCATGCCGATTTCCTCCAGTTTTCTGATCCTCTCCCGGCTCAGCCTATGGGCTTTGCGGCTTTTCCTCTGGGTGCTGATCCACCTGCCCAGGGAAGCGTAGGGCTCCCTCTCTCGGGGCACCCGCAGGTGGCCATGCTCCCGAAAATATGCCTTTGCCTCCCCGTAAGAGATCTCCCACAGCTCCTCCCTTAGCTCCCAGCGCATGCCGATAGCCTCCAGGCTTTTTATTTTCTCCTCTGAGAGCGTACCTGCACGCCAGGCCTTTCTCTGGGCGGTAAGCCACTGGGATAAGGAGGCAGACATGGACAGACCGCCCCTTTGCCCCTGTCCCAGGTGGCCGCACTCAAGATAATATGCCTGGGCCTGATTATAACGCTCCTCCCACATCTGCTCCGGCACATCCCACACCATCCCCAGCTCCTCCAGCCGCTGCCGCCGATCCCAGCTCAAAGCTCCCAGCTTTTCCTTTCTCCGCTGGTTGGACAGCCATATGCCCAGCTTATCTCCCTTCTCTGTGACGTATCCGCTGGAAGGGAAACTGCCATTGCAGTCCACATGATCCCTGAGCAGCTGAAAATAATGCTCCCAGCTGCCCCGGCGCAGAAGCTCGGGAGACCAGTCTATCCCCAAAGCTTCCAGCTGCTTTTGGCGGTCTTTAGACAGCTTTCCTCTTTTAAACGCTGTTCTGACCTTATTCAGCCACGTTCCCAGCCGGATTCCCTCCGGCGTCACGTAGGACTGAGGCACCCGTATATTCCCGTGGAGGCTCAGGTATTTTTCCAGTTGGCTGTACATGGACTGCCAGCGAAACTCCTTTACGTCCCAAACCATCCCAATGGCCTCCAGCCGGTCTATGCGCTCCCGGGTGAGCCGGGGATTCATCCTCCTCTTGTACTCCCACCGCTGGGTTCCTATCCAGGCGCCCAACCGTTCTCCCTGGGAAACATAACTGCCGGGAATCAGCAGATCGCCGTGCTCCTCATAGTATTCCCTGGCCAGCCGCCAGAGCTTGAGCCACTCCCTCTCCCGCTGGTCTCTTTCATCATTTGCCGGCATCTTGCCTCCCCTTTCTTTACGGACGAAAAAAAGGCTGCTGCAATTAACAGATATACGAGAATATATCGAATATTGCAGCAGCCCTCTATGAAACAAAAACACAAAATCCGAACTCATCTCTGAGCTCGGATTTCCTTTTCTGTATGGAGCATACGGGATTCGAACCCGTGGCCTCCACAATGCCATTGTGGCGCGCTCCCAGCTGCGCTAATGCCCCGAACAGTGTTTATTATACTTGATTATTCTGAAAAATGCAAGCATTTTTTACAAAAATTTGTCGCAGCTGGATTTTTTTCCTCATTTCCCTCAGCTGGTCTGAAAAGAGCGGCCGCTGACCGGAAGTCCCGCCTCCTCCGCCAGGCTGTAAAGCCCCTGGGTGGCGATACTCACCAGACTCTCCACGTGAATGTAGTCCACAGCTCCAGCGTCAAAAAGGATGTTTGCCTGGGCATTAAACTCTTCATCCCGATCCCAGAAGTGAAAGCGGATGGGAATACAGTCGAAGGCCTTCAGCTCATAGCCGGCGTCCGAGATGCGCAGCCGCTGGCCGCCCAGCTTCTGGGCCGCCTGCTGCAGCTCCCTGAGGTGCCCGGAGAAGGTGGCTGCGAAGGCTTCGATGACCCCCTTCTGAAAGGCCGGGGCAAAGGGCCTTGCATTTCTCATATTGGCAAAGGGCTGCCAGTCCCCATGAACGTACGCCTGAGGCGACACATAGGCAAACAGTGTATAAATGTTAAACTGCAGGGTGGTGGAAGGCATTTCCCCGGTATCCGCCCGAAAAATTTCACCGGTGGCTTTGCTGATTTTATATTTTCTGTGAAAATGGCATATGGTGAAATATTCCCCCTCATCCTTAAGCTCCGGGAGAAGCTCCTGCAGCTTCCGGTGATCCATGGTCAAAAATTTCTCCGCCCACTGGGCGCAGCATTTCTCGTAATTGGAAATCTGTGTCTCTCTCTTCTCCTGCATCTGCGATTCCTCTCTTTCCTCAGCCGGTTTTCTTCTAAGTTTTATCATAACATATTTTCCCTTTTCTTCATACCATAATAAAAAAAGAAAAGGAATCACTGAATATGGCTTCCTATCGTTACAGCCACAACGGCTGCCAAAACAGCTGCCCCTGCGGCAGCGCCGGAGCCCAGACTTCCCGGAATACCTGGGGCTCCGCGCAGCCTTCCCATAGAGCATCCTGCGCCATGCCTGAGTGCCACCGCCCGCTGGCCATGGCGTATGTAAAAATTCAGCAGTTTGGACCCACATTTCCCCTGTGCAAAGCCCTGCAGATGGGAACGATCTTCCCGGATCTGTGCAAACCCTTCTGCGGAAAGCGAGGTGTCTGCAGATGAATAACAACCGAATCATGACCCGACAGCAATATCTGCAAAGGATTAATGAGGTCAGCTTCGCCGTGGACGACATTCTCCTCTATCTGGACACCCACCCGGAGGATACCCAGGCCCTGGAATATTTCCGGGAGCATGTATCCGCCCGGAACCGCCTGCTGAAGGAGTATGCCTGCAACTATGGCCCGCTGACCATTGACACCGCCGACGACGCTGCCAGCTCCTCCTGGGCCTGGGTACTTCAGCCCTGGCCCTGGGAGCCCTGCAGGAAAGGAGGACGCTGACCTATGTGGAATTATGAAAAAAGATTGCAGTATCCCATCAATATCACCAAGCCCGATCCCAAGCTGGCCCAGATCATTTTGAGTCAATACGGCGGACCCGACGGGGAAATGGGAGCCTCCATGCGCTATCTCTCCCAGCGCTTCACCGCTCCCAACCGCATCTGCATGGGCGTCTTGAACGATATCGGCACCGAGGAGCTGGCCCACCTGGAAATGGTCTCCACCATCGTCCACCAGCTGACAGCCAACATGAGCATGGAGGAAATCGAGTGCTCCGGCTTCGGTCCCTACTATGTGGATCACACGGCCGGCATTTGGCCCCAGGCGGCGGGAGGCGTTCCCTTTAACGCCAACCAGTTCCAGTCCAAGGGAGATCCCATCACTGATCTCCACGAGGATCTGGCCGCGGAACAGAAGGCCCGCACCACCTACGACAACATCCTCCGCCTGGTGAAGGATCCGGATGTGGCCGATCCCATCCGCTTCCTGCGGGCCCGGGAGATCGTCCACTACCAGCGGTTTGGCGAGGCTCTGCAGTCCGTGCTGGATCAGCTGGACGAGAAAAACTTCTTCGCCTTCAACCCCAGCTTCGACAACCCCTGCAAGGCCAGCTGCGACAGCTGCAAGTAGAGGAAAGCAGGCAGACAAAAATGAAATCGCAGCAAAGGGGCGGCTGTGTCCTCCTGGAGGGGAACACAGCCGCCCCTTTGCTATTCCTTCTTCTTCAGCTGCACCGTCACCTGGCGCACATAGTAGGAGGCGCCGGCCACCAGGATTCCCTGGGTGATGGAGGTGAAGAAGGCCATGGCAATGGCCCCGGGGCCGGTGCAGGAGCAGGTGGCAAAGACATAAATTCCGCAGATAAGGATCCCCGTTCCCCCTAAAATCAGGGGAATCAGCTTTTCCTTAACTGCCTGGGCCTTCTCCAGGCCCAGGCCCACAAAATAGAGGACTACCGCCACCACCAGAAGCTCCGGCTTCACAAATTCCATAAGATTCTCCAAAGAAATACTCCTTTGCTCTGACAGAGCCTTGTTTTCCTTATTATCTTATGCGTCCTTCTGATCCCGGGCCACCGCCGACCCTGCCGCTTTCCGGGATTATATCCTCACCTGATCCCCGGAGTGGATGTACACAATCCGCTCCCCCAGGCGTTTTCGCAGCCACTCATAGGCCTCCAGCCCGGTACAGTGCCCCGTATAGTAGACTGCACCGGTGGCCTCCAGATACCGGGCAGTTCCCTCCAGCAGGGGAAGATCCAGCTCTTCCTGCCCCCGGGGATTGGACAGATGCAGGCCGCCGATCACTGCCTCCGGCCAGCTGCCCGTCAGTTCCCGGCATTTCTCCAGGATATTCACGATACCACAGTGGGAGCAGCCCGCCAGCAGTATCCTCCTGCCCTCCGCCAAGAGCAGCAGGCTCTGTTCGTGGACAAAGGAATCCTGGGGATATCCCAGAGTTCCCATCCGGAGCCGCCGGTTAGACTGGGACCAGAGCCTGCGCTCTGTGACATTTCCAAACACAAACAGCTCCTCGTCCAGCCAGGTGTCTTCCCTCAGCAGGTGAATCCGCGGATTTTCCTGCAGCTTTGGCTCCAGGCCAATCCGGTGAATATTCTCCCCCTGCAGGGAAATATGCGGATCGAAGGCTCCCTCCCGCAGATAGACGGAAGCCCTGTGGTTGGCCTCCAAAAACGCTTCCAATCCCCCTCCGTGGTCATAGTGGCCGTGGGAAATCACCGCCGTATCCACTTGGCTCACATCTATCCCCGCCTGCCGGGCGTTGGCAAGAAATGCGTCCGTAGCCCCCAGGTCGAAAAGCAGCTTATGCCTGGGCGTCTCCAGATAAAAGCTCAGGCCGTGCTCACAGATCATCCGCCGTCCCGGCTCTGAAATACTCCCGGTGTCCTCCATCAGGTTTCGAATATACATAGCCTTCCCCTTTCTCAGGAATTTTGTTCCCGGATTTTCTGATCCAGCTCCGTCAGATAAACCCAGCGGTTCATCTTCTCCTCCAGGCGGCTCTCCGCCTGCTCCTTCTCCCGCATCAGCTCATTGAGCCGTCCGGAATCGGTGGCATTGGCCGCCATCTGGGCTTCCAGCTCCTCAAGGACAGCCTCCAGTCTGGCGATCTCCTCCTCGATGGTCTCAAATTCCTTCTGCTCCTTGTAAGTAAATTTCAGCTTCACCGGCCGGTTCTGCCGCCAGTCACTGGAGGATTTCTTCTCCTGTCCTTCCTCTTTCCCGGCTTTCGCGCCCTTGCTCAGGCCTGTTTTGCCAAAAGACTCATCCCGGCCAGAGCCCTCCTGGGCTTCGGCGGCCCGCCTTTTCTTGGCCTCCAGGTAATCCGTGTAGCCGCCCTCATACTGCTGCAGATGCCCCTGGCCGTCCATTTCAAAGATCCTATCTACCACGTTATCCAGGAAATACCGGTCGTGGGACACGGCGATGACAATACCGGAGAAGGAGTTCAGATAATCCTCCAGCACCGTCAGCGTGGGAATATCCACGTTGTTGGAGGGCTCATCTAGCAGATAGACATTTGCCCCGCTCACCAGCACGGAGAGCAGGTAGAGCCGGCGCTTCTCCCCTCCGGAAAGCTTGGATACCGGCGTGTACTGCATCTGCGGGGTAAATAAAAACCGCTCCAGCAGCTGGGAGGCGCTGATTCTTCCCTCCCGGGTCTGCACATACTCCCCGATATCCTTCACATAATCAATCACCCGCCGGTCCGTGTCCATATCCGGCTCTTCCTGAGCCAGATATCCGATCTTAATGGTCTCTCCCAGCTCCACCCGGCCCTGATCCGGCTGCAGATAACCGGCAATCATCTTCAGCAGCGTGGATTTTCCGCAGCCATTGGGGCCGATGATGCCCAGGCGCTGGTTGCGCAGCACCGTGTAAGAGAAGTCCTCCACCAGGTTTTTCCCCGCATACCCCTTGGTTACCTGGTGAAGCTCGATGGTCTTTTTCCCCATCCGGGTCTCCACGGAATCCATCTCTACCACCTGTTCCTGTACCGGAGCCTTCCCGCTTTTCAGGGCCTCCAGCCTCTGAAGCCTCGCCCTCTGCTTGGTGCTCCTGGCCCGGCAGCCCCGTTTCGCCCACTCCAGCTCCATGCGCAGGATACTCTGGCGCTTCCGCTCTGAAGCCAGCTCCATCTCCTCCCGCTCTGCCTTCAGCTCCAGGAAACGGGAATAATTGGACTCGTAGCTGTACATCTTTCCTCGGCTGATCTCCAGAATCCGATTACAGACCTTGTCCAGGAAATAGCGGTCATGAGTCACCATCAGCAGCGTTCCCCGGTACGCCTTCAGATACTCCTCCAGCCACTCGATCATCTGACCGTCCAGGTGGTTGGTGGGCTCGTCCATGAGCAGCACGTCAAAATCCTCCGCCAGCACCTTCGCCAGGGCCACCCGCCTTCTCTGGCCCCCGGAGAGCTGAGATAGCTTCCCCTGATAATCCTCAATGCCCAGCTGGTTAAGATTGCTCTGCACCCGCCAGTCCGTATCCGCCTCCCCCTTCAGGGCATAGGATTCCACCGTAGCCTCCAAAGGGAACTCCGGGCTCTGGGGCAGATAGGCCAGCTTCAAATTGTTTTGGCACACCACCTGTCCCTGATCCGGCTCTTCCACACCGGCGGCCAGCCGCAGCAGGGTAGTCTTTCCGGTGCCGTTGATCCCCACAATCCCAATCTTATCTCCCTGGTGAATCCCAAAGGAGGCGTCCTCGAAGATAACCTTCTCTCCAAAGACCTTGCCGATATGTTCAATGTTCAATATGTTCATAAGTTCTCCCGAAAAAGGAACCGCTGCCATAGATTCCCGCAGCGGCTCCTCCCTTACTCTTCTTCTTTTTCTGTGACAGGCTTCGGCAGAAACGGATAAAGCTCCTCGTAAAATTCCAGCTCCTCCTCCGAGGAAAGCCCTGCGGGGATCAGCCCCGTACACTCCCTGGAGGAACAGACATCCATCTGCTGCTCTTCCTCTTTTCTGCCCTCAAAAGCTTGCTCATGCTTCACTTGGTCCACACTCCTTTTTTCACAGTATGAACCTTTCCGCGCAGTTTTATCCCCGTCTCAGCGCAATCCCTTCAGATACCGGGTTTTCATGTACCAGAGCAGCTTCTCCTCCCCGTGGTCTGCCAGGATCCGCAGCAGGGCTTCCACGTCCCGCTTCACATCCTTGTGCACAAACCACAGGTTTTTTGTCCCCCGCTCATAATATTCCAGGGGCGACCGCTGGGTGTAGGCCTCCCCCTTATAAACCCTGGAGGCGCTGATCCGGTCTAACACCATCTCCGCAATATACTTTCGGGGCATGGGCATACCGGTGATGATGGTGTCACAGTTGATGCCGTAGTCAACCCAGTATTCAAAGTGGTGCCTATTTCTCCCTTTGTGGTGCAGCCAGGAGGCGGAAACTCCCGTGTCCTCCCGCTCCGCGTTATTGGGACTTCTGTCCCCCTGATAGTATTTGGCTCCCACGGAAAATTCCGTCCAGGAATATTTTGACAGATCGTGGAGCAGTCCCTGCCTGTAGAGCCCCACCCGAAAACAATAGCGCATCACCAAGAGCTTGTGCGTGGTGATGGTCTTAAAATGTCCCCAAGCCTTCATTTTGTCTCCTGCCTTCCGATTAATACTGCTATGGTCCGGGGCTCCACCGTCACCTGGCGGGCACCCAAAAGGCGGAATTTCTCCTCCGGCTGGCGGAACCCGTCCTTCTGGCCGGAATTTACCACCTCATACCAGGCCATCCCCTCTCCCAGGTGGGGAAGGGCAAATTCATGGGCATCCCAGTGCATGTTGTAGGCCACGTAGACCATCTCCTGGCCGCCGTCCTCCCCGTAGTATCCGTTAAACATCATGCCGATCTGCCGGCTGGTATTTTCCATCTGCGCATACCAGGCCCGGTCGCTGTGATAGGAGAGATCCGGATATCCCTTGGACTCATAATCCATCAGACGCAGCTCCTGGCTGCCGTGAAGGATCCTGTGGGCCTTGCGGAAGGCCAGGGCATCCCGGATAAATTCTGTGAACTCCCGGTTTTTCTCCGCTTGACTCCAGTCCACCCAGCCGATGGGATTGTCCTGGCAGTAAGCGTTATTGTTGCCTCCCTGGGAATTTCCAAACTCATCTCCCCCGTAAATCAGGGGCGTTCCCTGGCTGAGGGTCAGCATCAGCACCGCGTTGCGCAGCTGCTTTGCCCGCAGCTCCTGCACCGACTGCTTTCTGGAGGGGCCTTCCACCCCGCAGTTCCAGCTGTAATTGTAGCTGCAGCCGTCCCGGTTCTCTTCGCCGTTGGCCTCGTTGTGCCGGTAATCGTAGGATACCAGATCCTGGAGGGTAAATCCGTCCTGGTTGGCCAGATAATGGATGACCCCGTGGGTGGCAGGATTTCTCCTGCTCTCCCGGGCGAAGGAGGAAACCTGATCCTCATCCCCCTTCAGGAAGCGTCTGGCCGTATTCTGAAAGCCCATATTGTATTCCGCCAGATTCCGGCAGACGGGAATCTTGCCCGCATACAGCCTCTGAGCGTCAAAACCGGTGAAAATCAGCTTAGTCTTGGTAAAGAGAGGCTCCTGGACAATCAGCTCCACAGGAATATCCTCCCCCAAAATATGAAAGCCGTCCACATGGTAGGCCATTTTCCAATAGCGGAGCACATCCAGGATAGTCTTAAGCCCGGTACCCTTCACGAAGAAGAATTCCATGATGCACTCCATCCCCTCCCGATGCAGGGACTCCACCAGCTCCCGGAACTCCTGCACCGGATCTCCCTGGCTGTAGGAAGCCTTGGGGGCGAAATAGTATCCTCCTGTATACCCCCAGTAATTCAGCCTCCCGGGGCTGGCCGGGCTCTGCTGATATTTGGAAGTCTCCGGCGCGAAGGCCGGCAGTTCCTGGAAATCATAGGCCGGCATCAGTTCCAGGGAAGTGACGCCCAGGGATTTGATATAGGGAATTTTCTCCTGCAGTCCCCGGAAGGTTCCCCGGTGAACTGCCCCGGAGCTCTTTCTCTGGGTGTATCCCCTCACATGAACCTTGTAAAACACTGCCTCCTGGTAAGGGATAAAAATACTCTTGTCCTCCCAGCTGTCCATGTCCACAATCCGGCCCCGGACCTGGTGCTCCCGGTCAGGCTTCTCCTCCCGGCCGAAGCGCTCCCGGCCCACAATGCGGCGGGCATAGGGATCCGTAATTACCCGGCCTCCGATCCGGTAATTATATTCATATTGATCCGGAGATATGCCCCCGATCCACAGGGCGGCCACATCACCGGTACGGAAATCCTCCGTCAGCTGAACCTCCCGGCTCACCCGGGAACTTCCTTTCCTGTACAGCAGGAGACTTCCGCTCTCCCCCTGAGGCAAAACGATAGAAAAATTAAAACCCCCCGCTAAAGCTGTTACCCCCAAGATGCCCGGGTCTCCCTTTTTTACTTCCAGCTTTCTTTTCTCTGTCTCCATTAGGGTTACCTGCCTTTCTTTTTTTCACATGGTCAGACGGATATCCAGCTCCACCGGACAGTGGTCCGACCCCTGTATTTCTGACAAAATCTTCGCGTCCTCCAGCTTGTCCTCCAGACACTGGGACACACAGAAATAGTCAATACGCCACCCGGCGTTCTTCTCCCGGGCCCTGAACCGATAGGACCACCAGGAGTACACCTGCTCCATATCCGGGTAAAAATAGCGGAAGGTGTCAATAAAGCCCTTCTCCAAAACCTTAGTAAACTTCTCCCGCTCCTCGTCCGTAAATCCCGCATTTCTCCGGTTGGTCTTGGGATTCTTCAGGTCAATCTCCTTGTGCGCCACATTCAGATCTCCGCAGAAGATCACCGGTTTTTGTTCCTCCAGCTTCTTCAGATAAGCCAGAAAATCGTCCTCCCATTTCATTCGGTAGGAAAGTCTGGCCAGCTCGCTCTGGGAGTTGGGGGTGTAGACCGTTACCAGGTAAAATTCCGGGTACTCCAGGGTAATCACCCTTCCCTCCTGGTCATGCTCCTCCATGCCGATGCCGTAGCTGACCGCCAGAGGTTCCTTTTTGGTAAACACCGCGGTCCCTGAATATCCCTTCTTCACCGCGTAATTCCAGTACTGAAAATATCCGGGCAGCTCAAGATCAATCTGCCCTTCCTGCAGCTTGCTCTCCTGGATGCAGAAAGCATCCGCGTCAGCCTCCCGGAAAAACTCCAGAAATCCTTTATTGACACAGGCCCGCAGGCCGTTGACATTCCATGAGATTAATTTCACTGTGTCCTCCTGTATTCCCAAACTTTACTTTGCAATTATTATATCATGATTATTATACCACAGATTCTCCCTGAAGGGCATAGAAAGTTATTCCCGGATACAGGAAAATACCTGGAGATTTTTCTTGGCTCCGTGGATGGGATAGCCCTTTTTCCGAAAGTTTTCCAGATAGGCCCAGATTTCTTCCGTGATCCGCTCGCCCGGATAAATGGTCGGAATTCCCGGCGGGTAGGGGGCCAGGGCCTGTCCGGCAATTCTGCCCACCGCCTGAGACCAGGGCACATCTTCCCGGGTGGCCCCCCAGGCTTCCCGGGGCGTGCACACCATGGGCGGGATCCCCGGCAGCGGCGGCTGGGACAGCTGGGATAACGGCCTTGGGGAAGCTTCCGCCTGCAGCCGCTTACCCCTCTCCCGAACCAGATTTTTAATCCCTTCTATCAGCCGGCAGATCTCTTCTTCCGTGTTGGCGGCGGTAATCACCGCCACAGCGTAGCGCTGATCCGCCAGTTCCAAAGTAACCCCCTCCCGCTGGTACAGCAGCTCCTGCAGCTGATAACCGGTAAGGCCAAGTCCTGCCGCTGAGAATACCAGTCGGGTGGGATCCACTGCGGCGACCCCTCCCTGTCCAACCAGCTCCCCTCCCAGGCACTCCATCCCAGGAATCTCCCGGATTGCCCTTCTGGCCTTGTCAGCCAGCTGGCAGGCCCGATCCATGAGCCTTTCCCCGTGGAGAGCCAGCTCACAGCGGGCCGCATCCAGGGAGGCCATCAGCAGATAGGAGGGGCTAGTGCTCTGCACCATCCGCAGGGACTGCTCCACCCGAGTCCGATCCGCCAGCTTTCCCTGAATGTGCAGAAGAGAGCTCTGGGTCAGGGATCCCGCCACCTTGTGGATGCTCTGGGCGCAGAGATCAGCTCCCTGCTGCAGCGCCCCCGGGGGCAGCTTATCTGAAAAGCCCAAATGGGCCCCGTGAGCTTCATCCACCAATAGCAGCGCCCCCCTCCGGTGGCAAATTTCCCCGATGGCCTTCAGGTCGCTGCACAGCCCATAGTAGGTGGGACTCACCAGAAGGACCCCTTTAGCCTGAGGGTGGCGGGCAAAGCCCTCCTCCACCGCCTCCGGAGTCACTCCTCCCACCAGGCCCCCGTCCAAGAGCCTAGGCATCAGCCAGGCGGGCCGGGCGCCGCTTAAGATCAATCCCATGAGAATAGACTTGTGGGCGTTTCTGGGGACTAGAATTGTCTCCCCCTCCCAGGCGGCGGAGAGAATCATGGCCTCATTTCCACAGGTGGTACCGTTCACCAGGAAATAGGAGTGCTCCGCCCCAAAGGCCTCTGCCGCCAGCTCCTGGGCCTCTCGGATAACCCCCTGGGGATTGTGCAGGTCATCCAGCCCCTCCGCCTCCGACAGATCGTAGCCGAAGATGGCTCCGCCCACCTGCTCAAGCCACCGGGGACTTATCCCCCGCTCATAGCGGTGACCGGGAATCCGAAAGTAGGCCGGACTCTGCTTGCGGTAAGCTGTCAGGGCATCCAACAGCGGTGTCTGATTCTGATCCTTCTTCATAATTCCTCCCCGTAAAAAAGAGCTGCTGCATTATTCGATATTCTCGTATATTTGTGCAGCTTATACTCAGCCTGCGCCGCCTCAAGCCTACAGTCTCGAGGCCGTGCTCGGTGAATTCGTACAAGCTGCATAAATATACAGAGATATTCGCTAATTGCAACAGCTCCTTTTTGCAAATACTTTTTTCTTTATACCTCTACGGTCCAGCCGTACTTGTCCTCCTCATTGCCCCACTGAATTCCAGTCAGGTAATCGTACAGCTTCTGGGTCAGTTCGCCGGTCTTAAATCCGTTGACCTCCACCTTGTCTCCCTTGTAGACCAACTCGCCCACCGGAGAGATCACCGCTGCCGTTCCGGTTCCGAAGGCCTCCTCCAGTCTTCCCTCGTGGCCGGCCTTCATCAGATCGTCGATGGCCAGATGAGTTTCATGAACGGTGTAGCCCCAATCCTTCAGGATGTGGATGATGGAATCCCGGGTAACTCCCGGAAGCACCGTGCCCTCGATGGGAGCGGTGTAGATTTCATTGTCGATCTTGAACATGATATTCATGGTTCCCACTTCTTCCACGTACTTGCGGTGAACGCCGTCCAGCCACAGTACCTGGGCACAGCCCTGGCTCTCTGCCTTCACCTGACCGGCGATGGAAGCCGCGTAATTTCCGCCGCACTTGGTAAATCCGGTGCCGCCCTTCACGGCCCGCACATACTCATCCTCCACCAGGATACGCACCGGGTTGACGCCCTCTTTATAATATGCGCCCACAGGACAGCAGATAACGACAAATTTGTACGCGTTAGCCATATGTACACCCAGAGAAGCCTCAGTGGCAAACATGAACGGACGGATGTAAAGAGAGGTCTCCGGCTCAGAGGGAACCCAGTCCGCCTCCACTTCTACCAGCTTGCGGACAGCCTCCACAAACATCTCCTCCGGGAAAGCCGGCATGCAGAGACGCTCGTTGGATTTAATCATACGGCGGGCGTTCATCTCCGGACGGAAAAGCTGAATCTTCCCTTCCTTGGTGCGGTACGCCTTCATACCCTCGAAGGTCTCCTGGGCATAGTGCAGAACCACACAGGCCGGATCCAGGGCGATGGGCTCATGGGGCTCAATCCTGGCGTCATGCCAGCCCTGCTCTTTATTCCAGTCCATGACAAACATATAGTCTGTCATATATTTTCCAAAGCCCAGAT
>DVHU01000059.1 GCA_018711815.1 Candidatus Egerieimonas intestinavium | reverse complement strand
CTCAACTAAATGACATATTTAATGACCTGCTCTTTTATTTGGGAGATATTGCTAATGCCCGTGGTTATCAGATCGCCTTAATCAACGTTCAGAAAACAAAAGATTATTACGCAACTGAAGGGTTTATTAACACACTGGTTAGTCGGCATTACGACGCCATTTTTATCATGAACAGTTCTCTAACAGAGCAGCAAATCAACCGCTTGGCAAAAAGCGGCACCAAGGTGTTGCTTTACGTTACCCGCGATTATGATACACTCAATCCTTCTGTAAGCTGTATTGTACCTAATTATCGGACTGGTGTAAAAGAAGCTGTCACCCGACTGATTGACATGGGGCATACAAAAATCTCCATTCTTCCCAATCTTTGCTATCCTATGCCACAGTACAGTATTAGCAACCATAGGTTCGCAGGATATATGGACGCTTTCACCAGTCGTAAGATACCGCTGAATATGGAGTATATACCCGCTTTTTGTCAATCTTTATCCGACATTGCTTTTCATATTCACCAGATGTTTGACAAAACCGTGACTCCCGAGCCTCCTACAGCCATCTGCGCAGACGAGCCCTTTGTTGTTGCCACCGTTCTCAAACAGCTCACTGCCATGAAGCTACGTGTTCCAGAGGATGTATCGCTTGTCTGTTTCAGCAATTCCACTCTCACAACTATCACCACACCGGAATTGACCGCTATTGGCTTTGAGACGAGTGAGCTAGCAGACATATCCATGGAAATGATACAGGAATTGATTGAAGGTAAATCGCCACGTACCTGTGTGATTGAGTTAAATTACTATTCCAACGGAAGTATTGCCACTCCTCCAGTATCTGTGCCGACCGCAGTTCTCCCACCGGAATACCTTAACCGCCGCAAGGAGCATTAAGCAAGTAGAAAAAAGCGCCCACCAAGGGTGGAAGCGCGAAAATATGAAGAATTAGACAACAGAAGGGCCTGCGTCCTCACACCATATTCACAGGTGAAAGCGCAGGCCTATTTGCCGCTTTATAATTTACTGTTATCGGATTATATTTTATTTTTGCAATATTCTAATTGATAGAACTATCCAGCTATGTTATACTGGCACCACGGAAAGTCAGAGCATCTTAAGGCGGCCTGCCCTCCACATCGGAGGGGCTAACCCTCCAAACGAAAGAAAGGAGGGAGATGCCAATGCTTACATATTCTGAGCTTATTCAGTTTTGTATGTTCATTGTATCCCTCGTGGGATTGTGTTATACAATCTTCCGGGGAAAAAAGTAGCCGCCAACTACCGCAAATAGTTGACGGCCGGCCTCATCTGAGGCTAAGCTAACACTCTTTGAGGGTAGGCCAGTGTTTCTGGCTTTCCCTTTCTAATTTTACTATAGCACATCCGGCGGGTTGGCGCAAGCGGTTTTCCTATGTTTCCCCACCATAGTATTTTAATTTTCGTCATACGCTAGTCCCAAAAAAATCTACCGAAAGCTCGCAAGATGTCGGCAATTTTGCAATGCTATTTTTTATTTTTCTGATGATTAATTTTATATACGCAATATGTTCTAATTGATGGGACTGTCCGATTGTGCTATACTGGCACTATGGAAAGTCAGAGCATCTCAAGGCGGCCTGCCCTCCACATTGGAGGGGCTAACCCTCCGAACGAGAGAAAGGAGGGAGATGCCAATGCTTACATATTCTAAGCTTATTCAGTTTTGTATGTTCATTGTATCCCTCGTGGGATTGTGTTATACAATCTTCCGGGGAAAAAAGTAGCCGCCAACTACCAGCAATAGTTGACGGCCGGCCCATCAGGGCTGTAGCTTAACCATTGAGGGTAGGCCAGGAGCTCTGGCTTTCCCTTTCTAATTTTACTATAGCACATCCGGCAGGCTGGCGCAAGCAGTTTTCTTTTTACTAAAAGGTTCGGCATTTGCCTATGCTTCTCCAACTAAAAAAATCTGTTCCCTTCCGATAAAAGCCTTTCTCGGCCGCCTCTCTTATTCCCGCATCTTCGCCTCGGTCATCCCCTGAAACCCGCATCCGGCCTCCGCCAGCAAGCTCTTTAACGCCTTCTCAGAGAAGGGCTGGCGCATATGGACGCAGACTTCGCCCTCCCCTGGAGTCCCCTCCGCAAAAATCCCCTCCGTCCGGTTCAGCCGCCGCTCCAGACTATCGAGCTGCTCCTTGGTCAGCGGCTCTGTGAGCGCCACCCGGCTTTCCCAGGGGAAATGGCGAAGGTTCCGGTCAGGGTTTTCCTTCGTGCCGAACATCTTGGCCTCCAGGCGCTTTCTGGTTTTGTAATTCCACAGATACACACCTAAAAGCAGAGCAGCCATCCCCACAAGAAACAGTGTCAATTTCCAGCCATCCATATCTTTATCCTTTCAGGAAGCCTGCGATAATCTTCTCCTCGGCCTCTTCCTCCGTAAGCCCCAGGGTCTGCAGCTTCAAAATCTGTTCCCCGGCAATCTTGCCGATGGCCGCCTCATGGATCAGGGAGGCGTCAATGTCTCCGGCGTACAGCTCCGGCGCCGCGTTCACATGGCCGTTGCCTACCAAAATGGCGTCGCACTCAGAGTGTCCAGTACAGCGGGCGTTTCCATTAATCTTAGAATGGTAGGCTTGATAGGAATTATCCCGGGCCACAGACCTAGAGATCAGGTCCACCCCTGCGTCCTCCCCGTTGATGTCCACAGCAAAGTCTGTCTCCGCCTGCTCCTCCCCGTTGGTCATAATGCGCTCGTGGATAATCAGCCGGGCTCTGGCCTCCAGATCGCCCACGGTCTTGCGCACCGTCCGGTCCACGCCGCCGATCTGGGTAGTATCCATCTCCAGAACCGCGTCCTCCGCCAGGTGAAGCTCCGTCACCGGATCGATTCTGCGGATTCCCGGCCCCTTTCCGGTTCCCACATGCTTCTCCTTGTACAGCACATGAGCCCCCTTGGCCAGCACAAAGCGGTGAATTCCGTTGTGATGAGCCTCCTCATTGCCCTCACTGTGGACGCCGCATCCGGCAATGATGGTCACATCGGCATTTTCCCCGATGAAGAAATCATTGTATACCTTATCCTTCACGTTACTGTGGGTCACGCAGGCGGGGATATAAATTTTCTCCCCCTGAGTGCCGGACTTCACGTGGATTTCCAATCCCTTGCCGTCGGCCCGGGATTCAATTTTTACATTGGCGGAGGACTGACGGCCCACGCAGGCTCCGTCCTCACGGATATTAAAGGCTCCGTCAAACTTCCCCTCATAGTCGGACACAATCTTCAGGAGCTCCTCTGTCACTTTATTCATCTGCCTTCCTCCTTCCCCCAGGGACAGCGGCTGGCCTTCTCGCCGGCCAAAAGCTGCGGCAGCACTTCCTGCCCGGGCCCTGCCATGCGGATCTTGCCGTCCGCCACCACCACGATCTCATCTGCAATTTCCAGCAGACGCTCCTGGTGGGAGATAATCATCAGGGATTCCTTCTTGCTCTCCTTCAGCTGCTTAAAGGCATCCACCAGGCCGTTGAAACTCCACAGGTCGATTCCCGCCTCAGGCTCGTCAAATACAGCCAGCTTTCTTCCCTTTCTCACCAGCACCGAGGCAATCTCAATCCGTTTGATCTCGCCGCCGGACAGGCTGGAATTGACCTCCCGGTCGATATAATCTCTGGTACAGAGTCCCACCTGGCCCAGCACACCGCAGAGCTTATCTTCCTGGAGCTCTCCTCCGGCTGCCAGAGTGAGCAGGTCTCTCACCGTAAGGCCCTTAAAGCGCACCGGCTGCTGGAAGGCATAGGCGATGCCCCTTTGGGCCCTCTCAGTAATTCCCATATCGGTAATATCCTCCCCATCCAGGAGAATGCGCCCCCGGGTGGGCTTTTCAAGACCCGCAATCAGTTTTGCCAGGGAGGTCTTGCCTCCCCCGTTGGGCCCCGTCACCACGGTCAGCTTTCCCGCCGTCACGGTCAGGTCAATTCCCCTGACAATCTGACCTCCGTCCGGAAGCTCCCACTCTATATTTTCTAAAACTAACATCTCACTTGTTCCTTTCCTGTGTCCTCTTTTGTCGCATTACCACAGTTACTTATCCGTAACTATTTTAATCCAGCAAATTTCTACTGTCAAATAGTAAAAAAACGTAGACTGGGATTTTCTTCTGTGGTATAATTATTGTACCTAAATTTCGTCTAAATTTCCGGATATTCAGACATTTCATCCAATATCAAAATTGACAAATTTTTAACGTTTTACTATTGACAATGTACCAGCCAAGGCGTATACTGTCATCATACGGATTGTTAATTATTTAACATTTCGGGGGTAAATTAAAATTTTCTTATGGAGGAACGTGTTATGGCAAAAAAGACAACTACTGCACCTGAAGTCATTGACACTGCAGAGGCTCTGGAGGCAAAGCTCCAGGCTATGCGTGAAGCTCAGAAGGTTTTCTCCACCTATTCCCAGGAGCAGGTGGACCGGATTTTCTTCGAGGCGGCTATGGCTGCCAACAAGGCCCGTATCCCTCTGGCTAAAATGGCCGTGGAAGAGACCGGCATGGGCGTTGTTGAAGACAAAGTAATCAAAAACCATTACGCAGCAGAGTACACCTACAATACCTACAAGTTTACCAAGACCTGCGGTGTCATCGAGACAGATACCTCTTACGGCATCAAGAAGGTGGCTGAGCCCATGGGCATCATCGGTGCGGTAATTCCCACCACCAACCCCACCTCTACAGCGATCTTTAAGACTCTGATCGCCCTTAAGACCCGCAACGCCATTATCATCAGCCCCCATCCCAGGGCAGCAAAATGTACCATCGCCGCTGCCAAGATTGTTCTTGACGCCGCTGTGAAGGCCGGCGCTCCCGAGGGCATCATCGGCTGGGTAGAGCAGCCCACCCTGGAGCTCTCCAATCAGATCATGCAGTCTGTGGACGTGATCCTGGCTACCGGCGGTCCGGGCATGGTAAAGGCCGCTTACTCTTCCGGAAAACCGGCCATCGGCGTAGGCCCCGGAAACACTCCGGTTATCATGGACAGCAGCTGCGATATCAAGACCGCCGTTTACTCCGTAATCCACTCCAAGACCTTTGACAATGGTATGATCTGCGCTTCCGAGCAGTCCGTGACCGCTCTGGCAGATATCTACGACCAGGTTAAGGCAGAGTTTATCGCCCGGGGATGCCGTGTGCTGAATAAGGAAGAGCTGGACGCTGTCCGCAAGATCATCCTCACTCCCGCCGGCACCGTAAATCCCAAGATCGTGGGACAGCCCGCTGCCGTTATCGCAGAGCTGGCAGGCATCCAGGTGCCCGCCGACACGAAGATCCTCATCGGTGAGGTGGATTCCGTAGATGTGTCTGAGCCCTTCGCTCACGAGAAGCTTTCCCCGGTTCTGGCTCTCTACAAGGCCAAGGATTTCGAGGACGCTCTGCAGAAATCAGAGCAGCTGGTAGCGGACGGCGGCTACGGCCACACCTCCTCCCTGTACATACATCCTTCCCAGACGGAGAAAATGGCTGAGCATGCAGCTCGGATGAAGACTTGCCGTATTCTGGTGAACACCCCCTCCTCTCAGGGCGGTATCGGCGACCTGTACAACTTTAAGCTGGCTCCCTCCCTGACTCTGGGCTGCGGCTCCTACGGCGGCAACTCTGTCTCCGAGAACGTGGGTGTGAAGCACCTGTTAAATATCAAGACTGTCGCAGAGAGGAGAGAGAATATGCTTTGGTTCCGCACCCCGCAGAAGGTATACTTCAAGAAAGGCTGTCTGCCTGTTGCCTTAAATGAGCTTAAGGTTGTCTATAACAAGAAGAAAGCTTTCATTGTTACCGATACCTTCCTCTATCAGAACGGCCACACCAAGCCCATCACCGATAAGCTGGACGAGATGAATATTCCCTACGCCTGCTTCTTCGAGGTAGCTCCCGATCCCACTCTGCAGTGTGCCCGCAAGGGTCTGGAGCAGCTGAAGGCCTTTGGTCCCGACGTGATCATTGCCCTGGGCGGCGGCTCTGCCATGGACGCAGCGAAGATTATGTGGCTGATGTACGAGCATCCCGAGTGCAATTTCGAGGATCTGGCTATGGACTTCATGGATATCCGCAAGCGTGTGTACACCTTCCCCAAGATGGGTGAGAAGGCTATGATGGTAGCGGTTCCCACCTCCTCCGGTACCGGATCTGAGGTTACCCCCTTCGCCATTATCACGGACGCGGATACCGGCACCAAGTGGCCCATCGCAGACTACGAGCTGCTTCCCAATATGGCTATCATCGACACCGATTACATGATGACTCAGCCCAAGGGACTGACCAGCGCATCGGGTATCGACGCTCTGACCCACGCCCTGGAGGCTTATGTGTCCATCATGGCAACTGATTTCACCGACGGTCTGGCCCTGACGGCAGTGAAGAACATCTTCAAGTACCTGCCCAGAGCTTACGATAATGGCCCCAACGATATCGAGGCCAGAGAGCATATGGCAAATGCTTCTACCATCGCCGGTATGGCCTTCGCCAACGCTTTCCTGGGTGTATGCCACTCCATGGCACACAAGCTGGGCGCTTACCATCACCTGCCCCACGGCATTGCCAACGCCCTGCTGATCGAGCATGTGATGCGCTATAATGCGGATCCGGCTCCCGTTAAGATGGGAACCTTCTCTCAGTATCCCTATCCCCATGCCAAGGAGCGCTACTGCGAAGTAGCCCGCTTCATCGGTATCCAGGGCAAGGATAACGACGAGGTGTTTGAAAACTTCATCAAGGCTATCGCCGATCTGAAGGAGCGCGTAGGCATCAAGAAATACATCAAGGATTACAACATCACTGAAGAAGCCTTCGCCGCCACCATGGACGACATGGTGGAGAACGCCTTCAACGATCAGTGTACCGGCGCCAATCCCCGGTATCCGCTGATGAAGGAGATCAAAGAGATGTACTGGAGAGCTTTTGACGGAAGATAATATTTCTTCTGAATAACTTTTAAAAAAGGAGAGTATCTTAAAGCCGACGCTTTGGATACTCTCCTTTTTTATTATTCTAGCTATGTCAGAGACAGTCTAATCCCCCTCGATGATATCCCGGATGCTCTGCATCTTCTCATCCAGCATGGCGCTGACCTGGGCGCACTCCTGAAGCTCCCGGCTGGTCTTTTGGGCCACCTCCGGCTCCAGATTCTTCTTGTAGCGCAGCCTGTGCTCCAGGTTCGCCCAGAACTCCATGGCGATAGTCCGCAGCTGCACCTCTACCTTCATGCTCTTTTTTTCCTGCTGCAGGAAAATAGGGATCTCCACAATCAGGTGAAGGCTGCGGTAGCCATTCTCCTTGGGCCGCTTGATATAATCCTTCTCTTCCAGCAGAGTGATGTCATCCTGGTGAACCAGACAGTCCGCCAGCATATAAATGTCGTCGATAAAGGAGCAGATCACCCGGATACCCGCCACGTCCTTTAGATTCTCCTGGATGGACTCCACATTCAGGGGATATCCCTTTCTCTGCAGCTTCTCCTGGATACTTTCCATAGATTTCAGTCGGGACTTGATGCTCTCGATGGGGTTGCGCTCATGCTGCAGGGAAAACTGCTCATTGAGCACCCGAAACTTGGTCTCTACCTCCAAAATAGCGCAGCGATAGCAAGACATCAGTCCCTGAAGCCGCGCGAATTCTTCCCTCAGCCGCTGCGCCGATGTGGTCTGCAGCAGGCGGTCCAGCTGGGCGGCCAGATTATCTTTGTTCTCCATTTCCTCCTCCTAGGAATTGTACATCTCTCGACAGGTTTCTTTCCCTTTGAAAAAAGAAACCATTCCTTCACGATCTCATAGAAATTCATTTCTTCCTCAAGTATATAAAAATCGTCCAAAACTGTCAATCTTTGAGCGAATCTTTTCAATTTTCTGTCTATTTTGAATTGACAATATTCCAAAATCTGCCTATAATTATACTAATAATAAGCAAAAATAACAAAAAACACCTGGGCAATTTGTTTATTATTTTTGATTCTCTGTTACAAGACCAGCATAGTTCAGCGATCCGGACGCTTGACTTTGCCGGTTTTTTAACGGAATGAAAATGGGTGTTTTGCGGTCCCTGGAGAGGGACTTAAAACAATACTACATTTTCTAGGGGAAAAGGAGAAGAGGGTATGGTTATTACAAATGGTTTTACTTACGTAGCTTTTCTGATGTTTTTGGCCGGCGGCCTGCTGGCTCTGCAGAAGTACACAAAATGGAAGATTTTTAACATTATTCCTCCGCTGGTGTGGATTTACGTGTTGAATATGGTCTTCTGTACTCTGGGATTTTACAATTCCGAAGGAGTATCCACTGCCTACGGGGCTCTGAAAAATAATTTGCTGTACGCCATGATCTTTGTCATGCTGCTGCGCTGTGACTTCCGGAAGTTGGGCAAGCTGGGCGGCAGGATGATCGCTATCTTCCTGGGCTGCTCACTGACCCTGGCGATCGGTTTCTTCGTAGGCTACCCGCTCTTTGTCAATGTGCTGGGCGGCGCCGACAAGACCTGGGCAGCCGTTTCCGCGCTCTATGCCTCCTGGGTGGGCGGCTCTGCCAACATGGCGGCCATGCAGGCGGCTCTCCCGGTGGATGCCGGAGCTTACAGCTGCGCCCTGGCCCTGGATACCGTGTGCTATTCCGTGTGGATTGCTCTGCTGCTGCTGGCTGTCCGCTACGCCAAGAAGTGGAACAGCGCTGTTAAAGCAGACACCTCCAAGCTGGACGCCGTAGCTGCCGCAGCCAACGCTGAGGTAGCCAAGGAGAAGAAGAGCGCCACCTACGGGGACTGGATTTTCCTCATCGGCCTCTCCCTGCTGGTTTCCGCGCTCTCTCAGATTGTGGGAGAAGCCATGAACAGCGGTCTTTCCTCTGTGGGCTTGAGCATGTTTGACAAAGGCACCTGTACCACCGTATTTGTGACTCTGCTGGGACTTATCTGCGCGGTAACTCCTCTGGGCAAGCTTCCGGCCGTGGAGGAGCTGTCCAATATCTATCTGTACGCGGTTGTATCCCTGCTGGCATCCACCGCGAGCCTGACGGATCTGATCTCCGCTCCCATGTGGGTGGTTTACGGCATGTTCATCCTGGTGCTTCACGTTGTGCTTATGTTCCTGCTGTCCAAGCTGTTCCACTGGGATCTGTGCATGGTCTCCACCGCGTCCCTGGCGAATATCGGAGGCTCCGCTTCCGCGCCCATCGTGGCTACCGCCTATGACGCTTCCTTCGCCGGTATCGGCGTTTTGATGGGAGTTCTCGGGGCGGCCATAGGTAACTTCTGCGGTTTGGGAATGGGAGCCATCCTACAGCTATTTACTTAGGAAGAGGTAATGCCTTATGACGGAAAAAAGCTTTTCTTTTCCGGACATGAATGATTATTTCCGTTATCTCCACATGGGGCTTCCGGAGGATATTCTCCGCCGGAAGCTTGCCGGAGATTTTTCAGGGGCGGTGCGCCTCATCGACAGAAAATTGGGCCTGGAGGAAACACCCCAGGCCCTGAAAAACTGTCTTTTAGCCCAGAGGGAGATTATCCTCAGGCTGCCGGGAGATTATCCTTTTACCAGAGCCCAGGCTCTGGAACGGATCCGGGAACATATTCCGGATTTCACGGAAGAAGAATTTGAACAGCGCGTGGATGCCGGAAAAATCGGTTGGATTTATGGAGAAGGCGGCATGCGCTTTTTTGGCCGCTTTTTCGAAACCCTATGCAAGACCGAGCCGGGCTTTGCGGACCGGGCCAAGGTGGTCATGAGAGGCGCGGAGAGCGCCGGGAAAAATTCACCCGCCATAAACCGTCTGGAAAATTGTATCGCCAAGCTTAAGGAAAAGGGGAGCTGCCGCTTCCGAATCCGGGTGCGGGCTGCCCTGCAGCTGCGGGATGAGCTCTTTGTTCCCGGTATGCAGGTTCGGGCCCATCTGCCCATCCCCTGTGGCTGTGAGGATCAGGAGGATATTGTCATCGAGGAGATTTCCCCCGCCGGAGGACTGATCGCCCCGGAGGAGGCTCTTCAGCGGACGGTCTGCTGGGATATGGCGCTTCAGGAGAATCGGCCCTTTTCCGTGCAGTACTCTTACGTGCGCCGTTCCGTATATCGGGATATAACACAGCTGCGGCCCGGGGCGGAGCAGCCCTCCTTCTTTACTCAGGAGGAGCCTCCCCACATTCTGTTTACTCCCTACATCCGGGAGCTGGCGGCTCAGCTGACCAGAGGCCTTACGAATCCTTTGGATAAGGCGCGCCGGTTTTATGATTTTATCACCCTGAATATGACTTACACCTTTATGCCCGCCTACTTTGTGCTGGAAAATATTCCGGAAAACTGTGCCAGAAGCTTCACCGGGGACTGCGGCGTATTTGCGCTGCTCTTCCTGACGCTCTGCCGCAGCGTGGGGATTCCCGCCCGCTGGCAGAGCGGTCTTGCCGCTGAGCCGGATTTCTGCGGCGCCCACGATTGGGTTCAGTTTTATATTGCCCCCTACGGCTGGCTGTACGCGGATCCCTCCTACGGGCTGGCCGCGGCCAGAGCCGGCAAGGAGGAGCGGCGCCAATTCTATTTTGGAAATCTGGATCCCTACCGGATGGCGGCTAACCTGGCCTTCCAGGCTCCCTTCACGGTACCAAAGCGGTACTGGAGAGCCGATCCCTATGACAATCAGGTGGGTGAGCTGGAAACCGCCCTGGCGGGACTGCGCTATGAGGAATATGTGAGGGATAAGCAGGTGCTTCTGTGCCAGGAGCTGGAATAAGAAGGAGGTTATTGATGGATTTTCGCAAATTTGCAGAGGAACACAGGGATGCGCTGATTGCGGACCTGCAGGGATGTATCCGAATTCCCAGCGTATACGCGGACGATGAGAGCGGTTATCCCTACGGGAAACCGGTGCAGGAATGTCTGGAATATATGCTGGAGACCGCCCGGCGGCTGGGCTTCCCCGTCCACAATATGGATAATCAGGTGGGCTGGTGCGAGTACGGCCAGGGCGAGGAGATGGTGGCGGTTCTCTGTCACCTGGATGTGGTTCCCGAGGGGGACGGCTGGTCTGTGCCGCCCTACGAAGGCCTGGTGAAGGACGGCCGCATTTACGGCCGCGGAACCATGGACGACAAGGGGCCGGCTTTGGCGGCTCTGTATGGCCTGGCTGCCCTGCGGGAAGCCGGTCTTACGCCCCGCCGCCGGATACGGCTGATCTTCGGCCTCAACGAGGAGACCGGCAGCGCGGATATGAAATATTACCTGAGGCACGGAGGCGAGGTTCCCGTGATGGGCATCACCCCGGACGGAGAATACCCGGTAATTAACGGGGAAAAGGGATTGATCAGCGAGACCTTCACCCGGTCCTTAAGCCAGAGCGGGGAAATTCGTCTGGTAAAACTCACCGGCGGCGAGAGCCACAACATCGTTCCGGCCCAGGCCGCGGCGCAGCTTTCCTGCCCGCCCCAGACAGCCCGGCATATCGCAGCCTCAGCGGAAGAGAAAATTTCCTGCACCCTCACGGAGGACGGAGTTTTGGTGGAGGCCGCAGGAGTCAGCGCCCACGGAGGCACCCCCGGGGAGGGGGAAAATGCCATTGGCCGTCTGATGCTGTTTTTGCAAAAGCTTCCCCTGAAGGGGGAACTGGCTCAGGTGGTGTCCCTGCTGGCGGATAAAATCGGTATGGAATACGACGGCGCTTCCCTGGGCATCGCCATGGAGGACGAGCTTTCCGGGCCGCTGACCATGAATCTGGGCGTGATTTCCGGAGATGCCCAGGAGATCACCATCAAGCTCAATTACCGCTACCCGGTTACCCGCTCCTTTGAGGAGTGCGGCCCCCAGGTGGAGGCCATTTTCCAGAAAGCAGGATTTCAGGTGGCTTTCCTCCAGCATAAGGCAAGTCTCTATATGCCCCAGGAGAGCCCTCTGGTGCAAAAGCTTCTGGATGTGTATTCCCGCTGTACCGGGCAGGAGGCCCGGCCCAAATGTATCGGCGGAGGCACCTATGCCAAGATGATGCCCAACACCCTGGCCTTCGGCCCTATCTTCCCGGGGGACGAGGTGCGGGAACATAAACCGGATGAATATATGGAACTGGACAGACTGGTGGATAATGTAACTATTTTAGCCCACGCCATGTACGAGATGGCGCGGTGAGAAGAAAGAAAAGAGGGATACAGCGATGAAGATTACTGAGGTACGTTTGGGACGAATTTCCGTCCCCCTGCGCGTCCCGTTTAAGACGGCGGTGCGCTCTGTCTCCAGCGTGGAGGACATTATTGTGGAGGTACACACCGACACGGGAGCGGTGGGCTACGGTGAAGCTCCGCCCACCGGAGCCGTTACGGGAGATACCTCCGGCGCCATCCTGGGCGCTCTCCAGGATCACATTATCAAGACTATGGTGGGCCGTGAGGTGGACGATTTCGAGGATGTGATGATTGCCTTAAACAGCTGCATCTTGAAGAATACCAGCGCCAAAGCCGCCATGGACATGGCCCTGTGGGATCTGTACGGGCAGCTCTATAAGATTCCCGTTTATAAGCTGCTGGGCGGCAGCCGCAAGGAAATTATCACGGACATCACCATCAGCGTCAATCCGCCCGATGAGATGGCTCGGGACGCCATGGACGCTGTGCGCCGGGGCTACGATACCCTGAAAATTAAGGTGGGCGCCTCCCCGGAGCTGGATGTGGCCCGGCTGACGGCCATCCGGCAGGCTGTGGGCGACGGCCCGCGTATCCGCATCGACGCTAACCAGGGCTGGGAGCCCAAGCAGGCGGTTCGCCTGCTGAACCAGATGCAGGAGAAGGGGCTGGCCATCGAGTTTGTGGAGCAGCCGGTGAAGGCCCACGATATCGCCGGACTGAAATATGTAACTGAGCGCTCCTACGTGCCGGTTATGGCTGACGAGAGCGTATTTTCCCCGGCGGACGCCCTGCATATCATGCAGACCAAAGCTGCCGATCTGGTGAATATCAAGCTGATGAAGTGCGGCGGCCTCTATAACGCCCTGAAAATCGCCTCCGCCGCCGAGGTCTGCGGTGTGGAGTGTATGATCGGCTGTATGCTGGAGGCCAAGATCAGCGTCAACGCCGCGGTACACCTGGCCTGCGCCAAGAAGGTCATCACCAAGATCGACCTGGACGGCCCGGTGCTCTGCAGCGAGGATCCCATCATCGGCGGCGCCGTCTTTGACGAGCAGCGGATCACCGTATCCGACGAGCCGGGTCTGGGAATCAAGGGCATAGAGGGGCTCACCTATCTGGATGAGTAGGGCGCTCCAAAAGAGCCTTAAATAAAATTTGGGCTGTCGCATTAGTCGATATCCTCGTATATTTATGCATTTGTACTCAGCCTGCGCTCACCTGGAGCCTGTGGTCTCCAGGCTGTGCTCGGCAAATTCGTACAAACTGCATAAATATACGAGATATTCGTTTAACTGCGACAGTCCCTATTTTTTACCGCCGGGATTTTCTGAGAGGACCCCGGCTTTGTGTCCAATTCTGGACTTCGGCTGCGGCGTGATCCAATAGAACAGCAAAAAGCGGCTGCGCCGCAATCATTTTGTTACAAATACTTTTATAAATCACAGCAATCTGCCGAGCATGCGGATGGCCCCGAGGCCAATACTTCTTGCCGATATGCTGTTTGTACGAATGTGCCGAGCACAGCTTCGAGACTACAGGCTCGAAGTGAGCGCAGGCTGAGTACAAAAGCATACCGGGCAAGGAGTTTAGCCTCGGGGCCATCCACTGCGCAGGCCAAGGGCAGTTGTTAAAGCGAGAATTGACGCACGCCTCTGCTTTTCTCTTTTTCTTTATCTTCGGTCCTTCCACTTGCAAAAGGCCAGAGCGGCCACGGTACTGATGGCCGTGGCTGCCAGCGCGGGCCCCACAATAGCCGCCGGGCTGGGGCTCCCATACTGGCTCCTGTAGGCGATCACCGACACGGGGATCAGCTGCAGGGACGACACGTTGATAATCAGGAAAATGCACATCTCATTGCTGGCCCAGCCCTTTTCCCGGGCCGGCCCCGGAAGCACGCCTCTCCTTCTGTCCTCCTCCAGGTTTTCCAATTCTTCCATAGCCTTTAGTCCCGCCGGGGTGGCGGCCCAGCCCAGTCCCAGGATATTGGCGATGATGTTTGAGGCTATATACTGCCTGCAGGGGTGATTCTCCGGTATCCGTGGAAACAGAAAGTTTAAAAAAGGCCCCATCTTTCTGGTGATCTGCCCGATGAGGCCGGACTTTTCCGCGATCTTCATGATTCCCACCCAGAGAGCCATGACGCCTGCCATGACCACGCACAAGTTCACCGCCTCCCGGGCGGATTCCAGGGCCGCCTCGGTCACCGCCTCCAGGTTCCCGGTGAGCGCCCCGTACAGAATCCCCACCAGAATCATTCCTCCCCATAGATAATTCATGTCTGCCTCCCCTTAGCTCTTTCTCTTCTATCATATTACGCAAAAAGGGGACCTTTCAGTCCCCTAATTTCCGCGTCCGGCCGCGCTTTCTTTCGCCATCCTAATTTCCGCATTCAATGCTGATCTCGTTAAATTTCTCCAGCAGCTGTTCCACGGACAGCCGCCTCTTCTCCTCCCCGGCGCAGTCGATGACACAGCTGCCCTGGTGCATCATCAGCAGCCGGTCTCCGTACTCCACCGCGTACCGCAGATTGTGGGTCACCATGATGGTGGTCAGCTGCTTCTCCCGGACAATCCTGCCGGTGAGCTCCATGATGATATCCGCAGTCTTGGGATCCAGGGCCGCCGTGTGCTCATCCAAAATCAGAAAGTCGATGGGCGTCATGGTGGACATCAGCAGCGCCATGGCCTGCCGCTGGCCCCCGGAGAGATTTCCCACTTTCGTGTCCAGCTTATTTTCCAGCCCCAGATTCAGCTGGCTTAGACACTCCTTATAGTAATCGATTCTTTTTCGGTTGGTTCCCCGGCTGAAGCCAAAGCGCTTCCCCTTATGATCGGCCATGGACATATTCTCCAGGATCGTCATGCTGGGGCAGGTGCCCAGGGCCGGGTTCTGAAATACCCGCCCGATTTTCTCCATCCGCCGAAATTCTTTCTCCCTGGCCAGGTCTCTGCCGTCCATGAGGATCTGGCCCCCATCCAGGGGGATACTGCCGCAGAGCAGGTTCAGGAGGGATGTCTTTCCGGAACCGTTGCTGCCCACCACGGAGACAAACTGATGGTCCGGGATGGTCAGATTGAAATCCCTGAACAGGCACATTTCGTTGATTGTGCCCGGATTATAATATTTGTCAAGCTTTCTACATTCCAGCATGTGCCTTCACCTTCTTCTTTCTCTCCATACTGACAACCAGGATCACCAGGAATAATACAGCTGTGATCAGCTTCATGGCCGCCGGCTCAAAGAACTTGATGGCGAAGGCCACGCAGGCCTTATAGAGCACGGAGCCGATCAGCACTGCGGAGGTGGCCTTCAAAAACCGCAGGTTTTTAAAGAGGCTGGTGCCGATGATCACGCTGGCCAGGCCGATGACGATGGTTCCTGTTCCTGCGGAAATCTCAAAGACCTTCTGCTCCTGGGCAAACACGCAGCCCCCCAGGGCCACCAGGCCGTTGGCAATGGCCAGACCTAAGATCTTCACATTTCCGCTGTCCTTAGCCAGGGCAGTCACCACATTCTCATTATCGCCGGCCGCCCGCAGCAGATAGCCGGACTTGGTATTCAGGTAGAAATCCAGCAGCAGCTTTACCAGAACCGCCAGAATCAGGATAGTGAGGATTTTCATCCAATCCGGCACCGTATCCCCGAAGATTCCCGACAGAAGCTTATTTTTGAATATCGTTTCCTGGGAGAACAGGGGGACATTGTTGGTTCCGGCCACCGTCAGATTAATGGTGTACAGGGCGGTCATCATGATAATCCCGGAGAGCAGATCCCTTACCTTCAGCTTCACGTGGATCAGACCCGTGCAGATACCTGCCGCCGCCCCCGCCAGGAAGGCCGCAGGCAGGGTCAGGTAAGCGTTTACTCCCCCCTTGATCAGAGCGGCGGTGACAGCTCCCCCCAGGGGAAAGCTGCCATCCACCGTCAGGTCGGGAAAATCCAGAATCTTGTAGGTGATATAGACGCCCAGGGCCATAATCCCGTAAATCAAACCCTGCTCGATAATTGCTGCTGCTAAATCCATGTTATCCCTCCGTTGCTATGGTGTCGAAAATTTCCTCCGCCCGCTCAGTCATGGTATCCGGCACGGTGATCCCCAGATTGTCGGCCACCGCCTGATTGACGTACAGGGCATTTCCCTCGATGGTCTCATAGGGCATCTCGGAAGCCTTGGCCTCACCCTTTAAAACCTTGGCCGCCATCTTTCCCGTCTGGCGTCCCAGGGCCACATAGTCCAGGCCCTCAGCGGCCAGGCAGCCCAGCTTCACCTGCTCGATCTCGCTGCCAAACACCGGAATCTTCTTCTCGTTGGCAATGTCCAAAATGGTAGCCAGAGATTCCACCACCGTATTGTCCGTGAGGTTCGTCAGGCAGTCCACCTGACCCAGCAGATCCTCCGCCGCCAGGGAGATCTCAGCGGTGCTGTTGATTCCCTTGCTCTCGATGGTAAATCCGTATTCCTTAGCGTACTCCTCATACTGGCTGATGGTGTACACGGAATTGGCCTCGCTGGTGGTGTAGAGAATTCCGATGGTCTCGGCCTCCGGCAGAATCTCCCGGATCATTTTCAGCTGGGCCTCCACCGGGAGCACGTCGCTGGTTCCGGTGATATTTCCCACGGAGGAACCGTCCTCCCCGGCCAGCTCTGCGCTCTCGGGGCTGGTGATGGCTGTGTAGATCACCGGTATATCCGTATCCATGGCGGATTTAAAGGCGGACTGGGCGCTGGGGGTGGCGATGGCGCAGATGAGATCCACCTTGTCAGACACCAGGCTGTCGGCGATCTGTGCCGCGGTGGCCGGATCCGCCGCCGCGTTCTTCACCTCTACCTCCAGGTTCTTGCCCTCCTCTATGCCTTCCTCCTTCAGGCCCTCCAGGAATCCCTCCCTGCAGTTGTCCAGGGAGCCGTGGACGGCGAACTGGGAGATACCGATTTTGTAGGTCTCCTCCCCGGAAGTCTCCTGTCCTCCCTTGGCGCTGTCTCCCTTAGTCTCTGTACCCCCGCACCCGGCCAGGGCGGATACTGCCATTGCTGCTCCCATAATTGCTGCGATCACTCTCTTTTTCATGTCTCGTTTCTCCTTTTGATTTTTTTGGCTGTTTCCCACAAGTTACTCAAAAGCAAAAACCTGCATGTAGTGACATAACTCCTCTCCGCCGCAGTGCACTCCTGCCCGGAGATTTTTTTGTTCTGGTAGGAAATTCCTCTGAATTTCCCACTAGAACAAAAAACCGCCCCAACCCAGCCTGAAGCTGGATTGAGACGGTAATAATTCCTTATTATCGCGGTGCCACTCAAATTGACAAATGTCCACTTTCCTCGCGTACCAACATACGCTCCTGATTGATAACGGGTTCGGTTCCCGATGGCGCCTACTCTTTTCATTTCGGGCCACCCTCGAAAGTCCATTCAGCAGTTCTCTCCATACGGCACTCCCACCACCGGCCGCTCTCTGGGATTTCAAGAAAGGCTTACTCCTCTTTCTCAACGGTTTTGCTTTTGCTGTACTTACTATATGCCAACTTTTCTCGTTTGTCAACACTTTTTTCAGAAAATATATGCTTTTTCCCAAAAAGGCAAATCTCTTTCTGCTTCCGCGGCCCTCACCACGGTGGGCACAGATTCCCTGGATACCGCTATTTGTACTTGCTGGCCGCGCTCAGGCGGGACATGGCCCTGGCCAGAGCCACCCGGTTGATGTGGTATTCCGCCAGACTCTGCTTCTGGCGCAGCTGCTCCCGGGCCCTCTCCCGGGCCGCCCGGGCCCGGTTCACGTCGATCTCCTCCGGGCGCTCCGCCGTGTGGACAAAAATTTTCACCCGGTTGTTGATCATCTGCGCCATACCGGCGCTGATCACCGCGATTTTCTCCTGACCGTCCTCGGTTCTCAGCTTCATGACTCCGGGAATCAGGGCGATGATGCTGTCCTCGTGGTGGGGCAAAAGTGTTCCCTCACCGTCCGGCATAGGCAGGGTCAGGGAGACGCCTCTGCCCCGGTAAAATACTTTGTCGCAGGCGTAAACCTCGATACCAAAACTACTCATGGGCTCCTCCTACTGCTGCTCCAGCTGCGCAGCCTTGGCAATCACATCGTCTATGGTTCCCACGTTGAAGAAGGCGCTCTCCGGGTACTCATCCATCTCCCCGTCGATGATCATCCGAAATCCCCGGATGGTCTCCTTCAGGGGCACATATTTCCCGGGAACTCCGGTGAAGGTCTCCGCCACATGGAAGGGCTGGGACAGAAAACGCTGAATCTTTCTTGCCCGGAACACCGTCATTTTATCCTCCTCGGACAGCTCCTCCATGCCGAGAATCGCGATAATATCCTGCAGCTCCTTATATTTTTGCAGGATTTCCTGCACTTTTCTGGCCACCCGGTAATGTTCCTCCCCCACTACGTCTGCCTCCAGAATTCTGGAGGTGGACTCCAGGGGATCCACTGCCGGGTAGATACCCTGCTCCACAATCTTTCTGGAAAGCACCGTGGTGGCGTCCAGATGGGCAAAGGTGGTAGAGGGGGCCGGGTCTGTCAGGTCATCCGCCGGCACATAGACCGCCTGCACGGAGGTGACGGAGCCCTCTTTGGTGGAGGCGATTCTCTCCTGCAGCTCACCCATCTCGTTGGCCAGAGTGGGTTGATAGCCCACAGCTGAGGGCATCCGGCCCAGAAGGGCGGAAACCTCAGATCCCGCCTGGACAAACCGAAAGATATTGTCGATAAAGAGCAGCACATCCTGGTGCTCCCGGTCCCGGAAATATTCCGCCATGGTGAGTCCTGTTTCCGCCACCCGCATACGGGCTCCCGGGGGCTCATTCATCTGTCCGAACACCAGGGCCGTCTTTTCCAGTACCCCGGATTCCTTCATCTCACTCCAGAGGTCATTTCCCTCCCGGGAACGCTCCCCCACTCCCGTGAAGATGGAGTATCCCCCGTGCTGAGTGGCAATATTCTGGATCAGCTCCTGAATCAGCACGGTCTTGCCCACTCCGGCGCCTCCGAAGAGTCCGATCTTTCCTCCCTTGGCGTAGGGGGCCAGCAGGTCAATAACCTTAATTCCCGTCTCCAGGATTTCCACCACCGGGCTTTGATCCGCAAAGGAGGGAGCCTCCCGGTGAATACACCAGTGCTCCTGATCCTTCAGGGGCTCCCCGCCGTCAATGGTCTCTCCCAGCACATTAAACAGCCGTCCCAGCGTTTTGTCTCCCACGGGGACAGAAATTCCGTCTCCGGTGGCCGCAACCTCCATATCCCGGGCAAGCCCCTCGCTGGCGGACAGCATAATACATCTCACCGTGCGGTTTCCCATGTGCTGGGCCACCTCCATGACGCAGGTTTTTCCGCTATTTTCCACTGTCAGGGCGTCCTTGATGTGGGGAAGCTCGCCCTCCTCAAACCTTACATCTACCACAGGCCCCATGACCTGTACAATTTTTCCTGTATTCATACACATCACTTCCTTTTCTGGGCCCTGGCGCCGCTGATGACCTCTGTGATTTCCTGGGTGATCGCCGCCTGTCTTGCCCGGTTGTAAGCAATGGACAGCTCTTTGAGCATTTCCTTGGCGTTGTTGGTGGAGGATTCCATGGCCATCATGCGGGAATTATTTTCGCTGGCGTAGGCCTCCACCAGGCAGCCGTAGAGCCGGCCGATCAGATAGTTAGGAACGATGCTGTTGAGCACCTCCTCCGGCGAGGGAATCATCTGAATTTCCTCCCGGTGAAATTCAATAGGGATATTTTTTTCATCCTCCAGACCTTTTTTCTTCAAGGGCAGCAGCCGCTCCTTCTTGGGCACCATCAAAGCCGCCCCCTCCATCCGGGTGTAGATAATGTAAACTTCGTCGAGATTTCCGGACAAAAACTGGGAGATTACTTCCTCAGCGATGAGTCTTGCTCTGTGCATGGAGGGATTCTGTACCGTGTAGCGAAAGCTTCCATCCATGTTCACATCCTTCTTCTCAAAATATTGGCGTCCCACAATTCCCAGGGGATAGAGCTTCACCTGGCAGCCCTTTTCCAACTCCTCCTCCGTCATACGGATAATGTTGTGGTTGTAGGCTCCCGCCAATCCCTTATCCCCGGTCACCAGGATGATTCCCACCCGTCGATCCTTCTCCGGAATCTCCGGCCGCATATCGAAGTACTGGTTCTCGATGTTGGGCACATGACGCTGGATACGGCGGATAGCTCCCCTCAGGTTGTAAAAATACGGCTCCGTATCCTCCAGAATCTTCTTGGCTTTTTTCATCTTCGAGGATGAAATCATGTACATGGCGCTGGTAATCTTCATGGTATCCCGGATACTTTTCATCCGAATCTGAATTTCTTTTGCGTTGGCCATCTCATCACCTGCTTCTGCCGTCTTTGAATTCCCTGGCAGCCTCCACCAGCTTTTCCCGAAGCTGATCGCTGACTGCCTTCTTCTGCCGAATCTCTTCCCCGATTTCCGGGTGAACCTGCTTAAAGAAGGCGAGCATATCCTGCTGGAAGCTCTTGATTTCCCGGGTATCCAGATCCACAAAAATCTTAGCTGTAGCCGCGCACAGGGTGATCACCTGCTCCTCCAGGGACAGGGGACTGCAGAGGGGCTGCTTTAAAAGCTCCATCAGGCTCTTTCCGTAGGCCAGCTGGGCCTTGGTGGCGCTGTCCAAATCTGAGCTGAACTGGGTGAAAACCTCCATCTCCCGGTACTGGGCCAGGTCGATACGGATACTTCCGGAGGCCTGCTTCATGGCCTTGGTCTGGGCCGCCCCTCCCACTCGGGACACGGAGAGTCCCACGTTCACTGCCGGGCGCATGCCGGAGAAAAAGAGATCGCTTTCCAGGAAAATCTGGCCGTCCGTGATGGAGATCACGTTGGTGGGAATGTACGCGGACACATCTCCCGCCTGGGTCTCAATGATGGGAAGGGCGGTAATGGATCCGCCTCCTTTCTCATCGCTTAGGCGGCTGGAACGCTCCAGCAGCCTGGAGTGAAGGTAAAAGACATCTCCCGGGTAAGCCTCCCGGCCGGGGGAACGCTCCAGCAGCAGGGAAAGAGCCCGGTAGGCCACCGCGTGCTTGGATAGATCATCATAGACAATCAGCACATCCTTCCCCTGATACATAAAGTATTCCGCCAGGGCAGTACCGGAGTAGGGAACCAGATACTGCAGGGGGGCGCAGTCGCTGGCCGTAGCCGCAAATACTGCGGTATACTCCATAGCCCCGTGTTTTTCCAGGGTATTCACCAGCTTGGCCACAGTGGAGGCCTTCTGTCCCACCGCCACGTAGATACAGATCACATCCTTCCCCTTCTGGTTCAGGATGGTATCCACAGCAATGGATGTCTTTCCCGTCTGCCGGTCTCCGATAATCAGTTCCCTCTGTCCCCGCCCGATGGGAAACATGGAATCAATGGAGAGAATTCCCGTCTCCAGGGGAACGGACACCGACTTTCGGTCGATAATCCCCGGAGCTTCCTGCTCCACCGGCCGGTATTCTTTGGCCTCGATGGCTCCTTTTCCGTCCATGGGAGCCCCCAGCGGATCGATAATCCTTCCGATGCAGGCTTCCCCCACGGGAATTCCCGCCTTCTTGCCGGTTCGGGACACCCGGCTCCCTTCAGTGATTCCCGTGTCCTTTCCAAAGAGGATGCAGCCGATGCTGTCCTGACGGATATCCTGCACCATGCCCTTGAGCCCATTCTCGAAGGTGACGATCTCTCCGTACATGGCGTGATCCAATCCGTAAATGCGGGCTATCCCATCGCCTACGGTGATTACTCTTCCCGTCTCCTGGCCTTTGGAAATCTCCTCATAATTTTCTATCTCTTCTTTTAGTATGGATATAATTTCTTCTGAACTGATGGTACTCACTTCATCACCTCCCAGTTAATGTCTGTTCCAAGCGCCGGAGTCTGCCCCGCAGGCTCCAGTCGTATTCATCGCCCTCCGCCTGCAGGATGAACCCGCCCATGAGCGCCTCATCCAGGCAAATCTCCAGGAGAACCTGTTTCTTCTGATAGGTCTTTTTCAGGAATTCCTCCATCCCCTGCCGCTGGGAGGGGGTGGGTTCAGTGACGCAAAGCAGGCGGGCCTGCAAAATTCCCTGTCGATTCTGTCTCAGTCTCTGATATTCCCGGACAATCTCCGGAAATTCCCCTGCCCTTCCGTGGGCGCAGAGCACCTTGAAAAAGCTGTGCAGGGACGGGGGAAATACCCGGTCAATCACCTGCTCCTTCTGGAGCTGGGCCACCAGGGGATTGATCAGAGCCTCCGTCAGCTGAGGGTTGTCCTCCAACAGCCTCTCACACTCTCTCACATCCTCCTCCGGCACTGGGAGGCTCTCCAGGATCAGCGCATAATTTTTACCTGCCTGAGTCATGGGCCTCACCTGCTCCTTTCAGGAATTGGTCGTACAGCTGCCCGTCCAGCCGGGGCCCTGCCTGGTCGCCCACCGCCTTTCTGGCGGCCAGCATAGCCAGCTGGGCGATCTGCCCCTGCAGCTCCTTGGCTGTCTGCTCCCGCTCCGCTTCCACAGTTTTTCTGGCCGCCGCCAGGATCTGATCTGCCTCCCGGCGGGCCTGCGCCATCATTTCTTCCTGGGCTGCTTTCACCCGCTTCTGGGACTCCTCCGCCATGGAGCACGCCTCCTCCCGGGCTTTCTGCAGAGCCTGCTCATACTGCTCCTTCAGGGCCAGAGCCTCCTCCTGGCTGGTCTGAGCCTTTTCCAGCCCCTGCCGAATCATGGCCTCTCGCTTTTCCATAATTCCCAGCACCGGCTTAATCAGAAATTTCTTCAGAAGCAGATAGAGGACAACCAGGTTGATCAGCACGAAAACAAGATTGATATCTAATTTCAGCATTGCCTGTCACCGCCTCCGCAATTTATCCAAGGAACAAAATGATCAGTACTCCGATTACCAGGCCGAAGATCGCGGTACCCTCCGCCAGGGCACAGCCCAAAAGAAGGTTTTTGCTGATCTTGCTCTCAGCCTCCGGCTGTCTGGCGATGGCGTCCACGGCCTTTGAGGTGGCCAGTCCAATACCGATACCTGCTCCAATACCTGTCAGCGCTGCAATACCTGCTCCAATCGCGATTAATGCTCCCATTGTTCATTCTCCTTTTCTCTCTGAATTTTAATCTAACTGTTCTTTGATGAATAATGATGTCAAAAACACAAATACATAAGCCTGGATCAATCCGTCGAAAATATCAAAGTAAAAGCTAAAGGGCACCGGGATAACCACCGGAACTACCAGCTTGATCAGCTCCATAACCACGAAGGCTCCCAAGACATTTCCGAAAAGCCGCATACAAAGCGATACGGGACGGATCAGGATTTCCAGTATGTTGAAGGGCAGCATCACCGGCAGCGGTTCCGCCAGGCTTTTGCCAAAGCCCTTCAGCCCCTTCTTGCGCAGTCCCGCGTACTCGATCAGCACAATGCTCATCAGCGCCAGGGCCGCAGTCACATTAAGGTCCTTGGTGGGAGGCACAAATCCCAGAAGGCCGATCAGATTCGCCACGCCCACATAGATTGCCACCGCAATCAGATAGGGAATATATCTGTTTCCCTCTTCTCCCAAAATCTCTTTGAAGAAGTTCTGCACTGTGGCAAAGAACGCTTCCAGCGCCAGCTGCCTGCGCCCCGGATTCTCCACCCTGAGATTTCTGGTGAGAAGGATCGAGACAACCACCAGCAAAGCCATAATGATCCAGGTGACTACCACCGACTCGTAGACAGGAATCCCCTGTCCCACGGGAATGGTAAATACCGTCTTACATTCCAGCTCTTCCATGAGAGCTCTTGAAAACTCTTCCGTCTTTATCCCTCCTTGCCTTTTTGATCGTTTCTATTTTATGCTTATTCACCAAAAAATCAATCGCAAAATTAGACAATATTACAGAGACAACGGGAAATACAATAGGTATAGTCCACAAACTTTTTGAAAGCTTATAGCAATTTTAACTAATGTCCATAAAATAATTTTATGGTTCTCCCCCAGGCCCCCGCTGAAAGAAGTAAACCGCATCGGCGAAGGCAACCCGATCTCCCGGCTGCAGCGCCACCTGTTCCTCCCCTACCAGTTCCTTCTTATTTACCCGGGTTCCGTTCTTTGAGTTTAGATCCTGAAGGTAGTAAACCTCCCCTCTTTTTTCCAAGCGGGCATGCAGCCTGCTCACCGTGGGAAGATCAATGATCAGATGGGCCGTTCCCTTTATTTTTCCCACCAGCAGAATCTCTCCCTCCAGGAACAGCGGCTCCAGCCCGGGCCTCCCCTGGGGAACCAGGCAGAAGGTCTCCCGGGGAGCTGTCCCATTTTCCTGATAGAGAAGGGTGGTGGCCTTCTCCCCGCCGCCGGGATTTCCGGTCTCCCCGCTCAGCGCTTCCCCAGTTGGGCTTTCCGGCGGCCTCCTCTTTTCTTCTTCCTTTTGTTCCGGATGCTTTCCCTGCTCCCTTCCTTCTTTTATCTCCTGCTTGGGGTACTTTCCCTGCCCCCTTTCCTCTGTCCCGGGGACTGCCTCCAGCGGGAGAGGCCTTGCGGAAAATGTCTCTTCTTTTCCTTCCTTCTTCCTTAATCCCAGAACCAACCTGATCGCCGCAGCCGCCAGGGTTCCCACTGCCGCCGCCAGGTTCACCAATGGAGGAAAACCGGCCCAGCTCCCAGCCAAAAGTAAGAGAAAGCCCAGCAGCAGGATTCCGGCGGTCTCTGCGATAATTTTCACCCGGGCGCTCCCCGGGAAGCCCCATTTTCTTTCCCGCTCCTCCTCGTCCTCAGTCCACCAGGCCAGACGATCCTCCGATTCCAAGGCTTCCGGGAAATTCTCCTCCGGCTCCTGCCCTCCGGTATCCTTCCCCTCACTGCTCTGGTAGAGCAGCTCCCTCAACTGTCCCCCGTAAAAATTTTCCTCCATAGCCTTCCGGTAAACCCCGTAGCCCAAAACCACCGCCTCCTGATCCCGGTGGTCGATTCTGGGGAGCAGATACTCCGTCAGCTCCTGAATATTTCCCCGTCCCTCCGGGGGCTCTCCCGGTACATAGCAGAAAAAGAAAGCCTCCTCCAGACTGTCCCAGAAGATGTAGGCGGGCTCCAGCAAAATACAGCGGGAATCCAGCAGGTATTCCTCCGCCTCCTCCAGGGCTGCCAGCAGGGACTCCACCAGGCTTCTCAGCTGCCGGTAGTCCAGCTTTCCTCCGCCGAAAAAACTGGAAAGTGACTGCCGGGAGGTAATGTCATAATAAAAAAAGACCTGGTTATCCATCCCCTGGATCCGGCACGGCAAAAATGCCTTCCATTGGTTGGAAAGCATCATGCGCACGGGATAGGCTGAGGTGTCCACCGGCTGATCCCCCCGGCAGATCATATAGGTGTGGTTCATATCTCTCTTATAGCTAAACTCCATCTTATCCCTCCCCCGCCAGCTCCTCCAGGGCGCGTATCCGGCGGATATATTCCGCAGGCCGGGTAACTCTGGATTCCCCCTGCACCCGAAAGCTTCCTGTCCATCCCCCGAACACCGAGCTGTTTTCTCCCCGGCAGCTCACCCGGATTTGGCTCTCTCCCACACTTTTCTCCAGAGTCACATTTTTGCAGGGAAAGGCCTGGTTGCCCTGGATTTGTTCCAGCTTATCCTCCACTATCCCTTCAGCCGCCTGAGGATTCCAGGACTCCTCCATGCTGCCCGTTATGGCCGCCTCGCAGGCGGCCGCCGTAAACCATATCCTATTGTGAGAATACCAATACAGGGCTATGGACAGAAAAATCACCAGCAGGAGGAGGCCCTGCAGCAGCACCGCCTCCACGGTAAAGCTTCCCTTAAGTTTACCCTTTTTCATAACATCCCTCCCAGAAAACCAGCCAGCAGGAAAGGCACAAAGGGGATTGTTCGCCCCGCCTTTCCCCAGAATAACAGTACCGCCGTCCAGAGGGCCGCCAGGACGCTGGCCGCCGCCAACAGACCCAGAAGCTCCCAGAAGGATAAAAAGAGTCCCAGCACCAGCACTATGCCGCCGTCCCCGTAACCCACCGCCTCCCTGCTGAGTTTTCCCAGCAAAAGCAGCAGAGCCCCGGGAATAAGGCTTCCCAGAAGCTCCGCCGCGCCTGCTCCCCGCAGAGCCAAAGCGTAAAGAGCCCCCACAGCCCCAAAGCCTCCCAATATTTTCAATGAAATTTCCTGTCTTCGTATATCCTCCCAGGTATGAATTCCCAGGAAGCAGCAGACACAGACTGAACCGATCATATTTACCCCCTTCCGGCGCAGCGGGAACACTGGGAAAGTCCGCCGCACTCTGTCAATTTTACCATTTCCACATGCCGGGTCAGGCCGCTGCACTCCCGGGAACTGTGGTAAGCCTCCCCCTGGGGAGACAGATAGACGGCTTCCCCGCGGCCGCCGCATTTTTCACAGGCGTGGTAGCGCCCGCCCTGCTCATTTCTCTGCTTTTGGGCCTCCTCCAGGGTGGTCTGATAGATGGTCAGCTGCAGATACGTACAGTCCCCGTGGGTGTGGTAGACGCTGCCGTTTCTGGTCACAAAAACCATCTCCTCCCCGCTCCCTTCCTGGGAATCCCCCGAGAGTCCTCCCTGGTAGCCCACCCAGGCGTGAACCCGGGCGCTGTTCTCCAGAGTTATCCCGGGAACAGGGAAAAAAGCCACCGGAAGCCGATACTGGTAGCGAACCCCCAGCCGTATCTGACTGCCGTCCCAGCTGCTCTCCGTCACCTGCAGGTTTTCGCAGTTTTCCGGGAGAGTCAGCCGGCTCCTGGCGTAAGCCCCGCAGGCGGCTGCGGAGATTCCCCTCTCCGGACCCTCCTGACCCTGGGCCGAATAGGCGTGCATCCCCAGCTCCCGGATACTGGAATCCAGTTCTGCCGTCACCTGGGCCTGAGCCCTGAAAATATCCAGCATCCCCACCAGCATCAGCAGCGCCAGAAAAAACAGGGGGAGCACCGCTGCCGCCTCCACGGTGAGGCTTGCTCTTCCCGAATACTTCCCGGCCCCGTCCATCGGGCAGGAGGGGCTCCTTTTCCTCTGAAGAGAGACTTTCTTTATATCTTCTTGTCTTTTGTCCTCCGGGAAAAGCATACGTTCTCACCTCCTACTCCTCCCCGTAGCCGTAGCCTCTGACTGCATAAAAGCTCAGGGAGCCCGCCCGGGCCTCCAGCTGGGCCTGAATCTGGGAGATACAGCAGTCCAGGCGGAAGTTTTCTTTGCCCTCCCGGCTTCTCACCTGATACTCCACCATATCCATGCCCCGCATTACCTGTTTTTCCTGGCTCACCGGCAGCAGAAGCAGGCGCAGGTAATCCCGATACGCAAGTCCCTCCTGGCTGTCCTTCCTGAGGCTGTCCAAGCCCTCCAGCAGGTGAATCAGCTGGTCCAGCTGCAGCTGCCAGGAGCTGTCGGATTTGGCCAGGGGAACCTTGCCGCCCTCCAGGAGGGTTCTCACATCCAAGACACTCTCCCCAAAGGCCCAGCACACCTGCAGCGCCTTTCTCACCAGCCCCTCCGCAATGGGTATACCAAAGGAGAGGGCAATGGCCGAGGACATGGCCGCAGCCTCCGCCCGCCGGGAGGGATTGGTGATAAGATAGGTAAAGTTGGCCGCCTCCCGGACCAAAAGCAGCTGATTGGCCACAGCTTTCAGATTCTCCATATCCTGGGCCTTCCCCTGAATGACATACTCAATCTGATACCGGGCTCCTCCCTGGGAAGCGCTGTCCGTGCAGCAGTCCAGATGCTCCAGCAGATACTCCTGAAAGAGCAGCTTATCCGTCATGTCCCCCTCCTGGGGAAGCTTCTGCAGACCAAAGCCCCGATTCAGGCTCCGGCCGGACACCAGCTGGCTCTTATCCAGCGTCTCCTGGGATATGCTCCCTGTGTCCTTTACCACCAGCCCCAAAATTCCCATCTTCCAGATTTTTCGGATCACCTCAATGGGATTTTCCACCGGTTCCGCCGGAAGCTGAGGCTGCTCCTGATCTTCCTGGCCCTGCTGTTCCTTCTCCTCCTGCTCCTTCTCTGCCTGCTCCTTTCCCTGGTCGTAGGCCTCCAGGGCGTCCTCGCCCTCCTTTTTTATTTCCTCTTGACGCTTCATGGTCTCCTCCCCGCTCTCCACCAGAGCGAGAAGCCGGCGTATCCCCTGACTCCCCAGGCTGCTTCTGGCCGCCTCCACCGCCTGCCGCCGAAAAGCCTCTCCCTGGCGATCCGTCGCCAACGTATATCCGGTAAGCCCTGCCTGTTCCACAGAGATACCCCAGATATCTTTTTTTCCACTGCTTTTCGGCTCCGCCGCGGTTCTGGCCCCGGCCAGAATCTCATCGCACAGCAAATCCTGCCTGAGCTCCTGTCCCCCAAAGCTTCCATCCAGGAAAAACAGGTCATACTCCTCCAGGAGAACCTGATCGTACTGGGCAAACAGTGAGTACAGACTCTGCTGTATTCCCGCCGCTATCTGCGTCCTGGCCCCGGCCAGCCGCACGGACTGGTAAATTGCCTGGAAGATCACCAGGAATACACTTAACAGCAGGCACAAATATACGGTAATACTCCCCTTTCTCGTCACGGGATACGCTCCTTTCTGTGTGAAGTTTTAAATGCTGTTGCTCTGGCTGGTTACCTTTGACAGCAGACTGTTGACCAGGCTCACCAGCTGTTTTTTAAAGATGATCACCAGACCGATGAGTACCACCAGAACCAAAATGATCTCTACCACGCCCACAGCATCCTCCTCTTCCCAAAAGGTCCGAAGCTCTCTTATATTCATCACCCCCTTTCCGCGGGCCTGATCCCGATCCTCTTTTATATGCCGAAGGATATCCAGGCAGGAACCAGAATCACCACAAATACCACCCCCAGCAGCAAGATCATGGGGAACAAAAGCTTGGTTCCGGCCTCCTCCCCCAGGATTCTGGCCTGCCTCCTGCGCCCTTCAAAGGCCTGGGCAGATTCCTGCTCCAAAAGTTCCAGCAGGTATTTATTGCCCTTTCTAAGATTCTGCACCAGCAGGGTGGCCAAGGTCTTGTAGGCCGCCAGGGGGCACCGGGCTCCCAGGCGCTCATAGGCTGTCTGCTCCGCCGTCCCCTGCTCCATCTCCCGGCAGCAGGAAACCAGCTCCTCATAGGCCTGGCGCTGTCTTCCGCCCCGCTGCCGGCGTCTCTGGTAGTCCCCCGCCAGCCGGAAGACGGCATTTCTGGTGTTAAGTCCCGCCCCCAAAAGGAGGATCAGTTGGCTGACTATCTCCGGATAATCCAAAAGCATCTGTCTCTCCCGATTCTCCCGCTCCCGTTTTTGCTCCCGGTATCCCCCGGTCAGAAGCAGCAGCCCGGCCGCCGCCGACAGGGCAAACACCAGGGCGGCGCTGTTATCCGCAGGATAGCTCCAGTCTACCGTCTCCTGGCCGATTTCCCGGGGAAGCTTTAGCTCTTCCCCGGTCTGCCCCTGCTGCTCCTCCTGAATCTGCCGGGCGAGGCTCTCCTCCACTCCCGGGTCTGTGTCATCCGGCAGTACCGTCAGCTCCCAGGTCATCTGCCGGGTCTCCCCCTGGCAGGACAGCTGTGCCTCCAGGCGCACCGGCTGCGCTTCCCCTCCGGTATCCGCAATCTTTCCCGTGTCGTCTAAAACCTCAGGATTTGAGGAGAACCAGATGATCTGAACGGGATTATCCGGGAGACTCCGGGGCAAGTACAAATCCTCTCTGATCTGATCCGCAGCGGGATTTTCCTGCAGGACGCAGGCCTCTAGCTCCTCCTGGGCCTGCCGGAGAAATTCCTCCACTTCCTCCGCCTCATAGCTGCGGGCCTGTACCTGCACCGGTATCTGATAGATCTCCTCTCCCACCCTTGCCTCCAAAAGCTCCTCATATGATGTCTCTCCTCTCTTTAAGGTTTCCGCCGACTGCCGGGGCCCCTGGGCCGCTGCCAGGCAGAAGCTCAGCAGGCTTCCCGCCGTCAGGGCCAGCAAAAAGCGCCCCACCTCTCTTCCTCTCACCCATCGGCTGTCCAGCCTGATCTTTCTGCATATCCAGTCCCCTGCCCCGGTGAATCTCTTTTCCCAACCCCGGCCCTCCGCCTGGCCGGAAGCCCTGCCTCCAAGCAGGAGAAATCCACCCAGCAGAAGAAAAATTCCTCCAAATATCCACATACTACACCTCTATATCCACAATGCGCTCCCCCAGCCTGAGGGCCGCCCCGTAAACACCCAAGCAGAAGGTCATCACCGCCGCCCCCAGCAGATTGCCGTACAGGGGATCCAAAAATCCCGGGGACAAAAGCCTCAGGTATAAGATGATGGCGCAAGGCATCAGCCCCATGACCCGCTGCTCCATCCGCTTGGCAGCCAGGCTGGCCTCAATCTCCCCGGCAGTCTCCATCTTCTCCTTAAGCTTCCCGGCGGTGTTCTGGAGCACCTGCTCCAGATTCCCTCCCGTCCGCTTGGCAATGGCGTAAATCCCGGCAAAATTCTGAATGTCCTCGGCCCCGGTGCGCTCGCCCAGCTCCAGCAAGAGCCCCTCCACCGGCACGCTGACACTGATCTGCCCCTGCATGTATCTCAGCTCCCGGGCCAACTCCGCCTCCGGGCCATATAGTTTCTCCAAATCCTTCCGACACTCCCCCAGGGCATTCTCCATGGCGTATCCGGCCCGCAGCGCCACACACAGGGAAGTGAGCATATCCTGAAATTGCTTCTCTATGCGCCCGCGCCGCTGGGCGGCCAGCCGCCTTTTCTTCCGCCTCAAAAAAATCACGGCGACGGCCGGTGTCAGAAGCATCACCCAGGGGGACGCGTAAAAAAGATAGTCTAAAAGCCCCGTCAGCAGCACCGCCTGGAAAATATACAAAAACCGCTCTCTCCAGCTCAGCCGGTATATCCTGTAATCCTCTCTCATTTTTCCTCCTCCCGATCCAGCTTCTCTCTCCGGCAAAGCTCCCCGGCCCTCTCCAGCCTACGTTTTTTTTCCTGCCAAAGATACAGAGGCTTTGTCTGTACCTGCGCCTCCTGAAAGCCGGTTATCTCAGCAATCTCCAGCACTCGGCGCTGTCCGCCCCGGCGTCCCAGATGAACCAGGATCTCCACCCCGGCGGCGATCTGCCGCCGGACCGCCTCCAGAGGTAGCTGCATCCCCATCAGCGCCATGGTCTCCAGGCGGCTCACCATATCCCGGCAGCTGTTGGCGTGAAGGGTGCCCAGGCTTCCCTCGTGGCCCGTATTCCAGGCCTGGAGAAGATCCATGGCCTCCTCGCCGCGGACCTCACCCACCACGATCCTGTCCGGGCGCATCCGCAGGGCCGTCTTGATCAGATCCCGCATGGAAATCTCCCGGGCTCCCTCCAGGTTGGCGTTTTTCACCTCCAGGCGCACCAGATTTTCCACCCCCTGGATTTGCAGCTCCGCGTTATCCTCGATGGTGATCAGCCGCTCTCCCTTGGGGATATAATTGGAGAGCGCATTGAGAAAGGTGGTCTTTCCCGTGGATGTGCCTCCGCCGATGAGAATGGAGTAGCCGGCCCGAACCAAACCCCGCAGAAATTCCGCCGCCTCCGGGGTAAGGCTCCCCCACTCCAGCAGGCGCTCCATGGTCACCGGCTGCTCCGGAAACCGCCGGATGGTGAGGATAGCGCCGTCCAGGGCCACCGGAGGCAGCACCACATTGACCCGGGCTCCATCCGCCAGCCGGGCGTCCACTATGGGAACATTTTCGTTGACCACCCGGTTGCAGCGGCCCACGATCTGCTGGATCACATCCTCCAGCTTTTCCCGGGAGGTAAACCGCTTCCCCCAGCGCTCCACCCGTCCTGCCCGCTCCACGAAGATTTTCTCGTAGCCGTTGACCATAATCTCCGTAACCCCCGGATCCTCCAGAAGCTCTTGAAGCACATCCAGGCGGCGCACGGAAAAGAACAGCTCCTTTCTGAGCCTCTCCCGCTCCCGCACCGGCAGATAGCTGTCATGTCCCGCCTCATCCAGCAGCTGATCAATCTGCTCCAAAACCTCCTGATCCCCCGTATCCTCCCCCAGCTGCAGCCGCTGGGTCAGCCGCTTTTTCAGCGCCGGGAAGAAATCCTGCCTCACAGGGACTCCTCCCGCAGCAGCTCCCGGACGTAATCCCCCAGCTGGCTCCAGATCAGCCCTTCCAGGTAGCTGCTGCCCTGGCGGGAACTGTTGTGGTAGGGCAGGGTTAGTTTTTTCACCTTTTTCAGCATATCCCCGCAGTCCCACATCTGGGCCAGGTTTTCAAACTGCTCCACCTTGGCCTTGGCCACGGGATCCTCCCGCACAGGCATGTAGATGCGGCTGCACTGCTCCAGCAGACTGTAGAGCTCCAGGACGCAGCTGCCCAAGTCCAGGATCAGCACCTGGTAGCCGCTCTGGCGGCGCAGCACCTCCAGAAACCTTGTCCACTCCTCGCTGGTGACGGCCATCAGATCCATGGGAGACAGGGCAGGGGGCAGGTAATCCATGTTTTGGAAGGTCTGCACCATGCTATTCACCCGGAAAATCAGGTTGCTGCTGTCCTGGCGGATATAGTACAGAAGGTCGCTGAGATTCTTCTCGTACTGGCGGCCGAAGAGCTGCTCAAATCCCGCGTACTCCTCCAGGTTCACGTACAGCACCGCCCGCTGCTGGGCCAAAATCTGTCCCAGGGCCAGGGCGAAGGAGGTCTTTTGGCAGCGGCCCACCGGGGAGTAGACAGCCAGCACCTTGGTCTCCTTTTTCAGCACTTCCAGCTGGGCCGGCTGCGCCACCTCCTCCCCGTAGCAGGCCATCACCTCCCGGATAACCGAATCCGAGGATTGATATTTGTACACGGACGGGTACTGGTCAAGCCCCGGGTCGTGAACCCCTTCCGACAAGATAATAATTTTCCGGATGGGCAGCCCTTTCACCTCCGGGCACATGGCCTTATCGGAAATCAGCAGCAGCTCAATGGGCTGCTCCCGGGCAAAGGCGCACAGGTGCACCGGGCTGGTGAAGGCCTGAACCTCAAAGGGCATGTTTCGCTTTTGGTTTACATACTCCATGAAGTTGTAGGCGTACGCCACCTCCAAGTCGCAGACAGCAAAAATATTTCTCTTTTTCATCTTCAGTACACTCCCCCTGCGTACAGCAGTACGCTCAAGAACACAGGGACAGAAAAATGGATATGCTCCGGCTGCCTGCCGCTTTTGCGGTAAGGCACAATCCGCCCCGTTTGAAAATAGTTGTGGAAATAGCGGCTGAAATACCGCAGACGGCGGGAGAAATCCCCGCAGGTTACAAGAATGGCAGCCGACAGGGCGGCTCCAAAAAGAAAGGAAAAGAAAATACACCAGCAGACGGCAGATACGCTCATGAAGCCCCCCACCGCCGACAGAAGCTTGATGTCCCCCGCTCCCAGCATCCGGAAGCGAAACAGTATGTACAGAAGGAGCAGGGGCAGGGCTGCTCCCGCCAGAAAGCGGGCGATACCCGGACCTCCTCCGGCGCCGATCTGATAGCCCAAGCCCAGAACCCAGGCCGCCAGAATCCAGCCGTTGTCCACCTTCTCCTGCATCAGATCCATACAAACTGCCACGGTGACGGTCATCAAAGCCAGACAGCTCTGTACAGACATGAAAAACCTCCATCTATTCACTTGTAATTTTTTGGAAACAACCGGCCAGAACGGCAGGTCTTAGAAGGGATAACCGTTATCTTGTGTTCCATTATAACAGCTCTTCCAATTTTATCAAGTGGTATTTTGCATTTTTCTGGTTTTTGTGCATATTAGACAAGAATAGGGGAGGCCGCCGGCAGCGCCGAAGAAAATCTTCTTCCTCCGGGCGATGCCGCAGCCTCCCCAAAACACCCTCCCCCGGCAATCAGCCGAGCCTTTTCAGAATAGAGCTGCCAATGGTTCCCGAAGGCATCGAAACCTCAAAGTTATCCGCAATGGTGGCGCCAATAACCCCAAAGGTACTCTGCTCCTCCAGGGGGCCTCCCCCCTCCAGGCCAGGGGAATAGGCCAAAAAGGGAACGTACTCCCGGGTGTGATCCGTCCCTTTGTAGGTGGGATCCGTCCCGTGGTCCGCCGTCAGGATCAACAGATCCTCCCGGCCCAGATGATCCATTAGCTCCCCCAGGCCCTGATCAAACTTCTCAATCTCCCGGGCGTAGCCCTGGGGATCCCGGCGGTGACCCCAGAGGGCGTCGAAGTCCACCAGATTGGTGAAGCACAGCCCCCGGAAATCCCTCTGGCTGATTTCTATGGTCTGCCTCATGCCGTGGACGGAGCTGTCCGAATGGCAGGACCAGGTAATTCCCTCCCCGGAAAAAATGTCGTTGATCTTTCCCACTGCCAGCACATCCAGCCCCTGGCTCTTGAGGGCGTCCAGGGCCGTCTTCCCGAAGGGCTTTAAGGCATAGTCGTGGCGGTTGCTGGTACGTTTAAATTCTCCCTTCTTTTTCCCCACATAGGGGCGGGCGATGACACGTCCCACCTTCCACTCATCCTTCATGGTGATCTCCCGGGCGATCCGGCAGCAGCGATACAGATTATCCAGGTCAAAGGTCTCCTCGTTGCCGCAGATCTGCAGGACAGAGTCGGCGGATGTGTACACGATCATGGCTCCCGTGCGGATCTCCTCCTCCCCCAGCTCCTCGATGATCTGGGTGCCGCTGGCGCTCTTATTTCCGATGACCCGCTTGCCGCAGCGCTTCTCCAGCTCCGCGATAAGCTCCGGCGGAAAGCCGTGCTCCGTAAAGGTGCGCAGAGGCTTTTCTGTCCAGAGGCCCATCATCTCCCAGTGGCCGGTCATGGTATCCTTGCTGTTGCTGGCCTCCGCCAGGCGTCCATACCTCCCCAGAGGATTTTCTTCCACCTCCATGCCGGGCGCCGGGTGAAGATTCAACAGCCCCAGCTTCTTCAGATTGGGAATCTCCAGGGGCCCGGCGGCCTTGAGGATATGCCCGAAGGTGTCCGCACCCTCATCCCCGTATTTCCCCGCGTCCGGCATGGCGCCGATTCCCAGGGAGTCCAGCACGATCAGAAAGATTCTTCTGTACCTCTTCATGGTCTCGCTTCCTTTCTCAGACTGTCAAAAACAAAGGGGAGCAAATCCCGCAGCGCAAAGCGCCGCACCTCCTCCTCTGACTTCACTACGATAACTTCAAATTCCGGGCTGCAAAACTCGCTCATCACCTGCAGGCACACAGCGCAGGGCATGCAGAAATCCTCCGGAGCGCTGCCCTTCTTCCCTCCGGCCACCGCAATTCCCTCAAACTGGAGCTGCCCTTCGCTGACCGCCTTAAAGATGGCTGTGCGCTCAGCGCAGTTGGTGGCAGAGTACGATATATTCTCCACATTACAGCCTTGAAAAATCTCCCCGGATTTGGAGAGCAGGGCAGCCCCCACCGCGAAATCTGAGTAGGGAGCATAGGCCCTCTCCCGGGCCTCAAGGGCCAATTTAATCAATTCTCTTTCCTGTTCTTTTTTCATATCTTTTACAACGCTTCCTCTCTTCTCAGATATTTTCTCCAAAGATTATTTTTCCTTTCTGTCCTACTGCCTATTAACCGAGACCTTGTGCCAGTAAGAAGTATAAACCAGAGTTTTACGGCCCTCTATCCCGCTATTTCCTGAAATTCTGCCCGCACCAGCCCGGCCAGCTTTACCGGATCGACCTTCAGGCTGATGCCAATCCTGCCGCCGCTGATGTAGATCTGATCAAAATTCCGGGCGCTGGCGTCGATCACCGTGGGAAACAGCTTTTTCATTCCCAGGGGACTGCAGCCGCCCCGGACATATCCGGTGACCTTGGTAATATCCTTCACATGGATCAGCTCCACGGACTTCTCTCCCACTGCCTTGGCGGCGGCCTTGAGCTGCACCTCCAGGGCTATGGGGATCACGAAGACGTAGTACTGCCCGCTCTTGCCCTGGGCCACCAGGGTTTTGAAGGACTGCTCCACCGGAGCGCCAGTTTTCTCCGCCGTGTGAAGCCCGTCGATAAATTCCTCACATTCATAGGTGATGGTCTCATAGGAAATCTTATTTTTATCCAGCATGCGCATCGCATTGGTCTTTGCTTCTTTTGCCATGATTTTTCCCCTTTCTGTTATGTCCCATTTTAAGAATTCCGCCGTCATTTGTCAACGACGAGGGCTCCCCTCTTTTTGGCGCAATTTCACGGGGAAAAGGGCTCTTTACCACTTCATTTTCAGGGAATCTCCGGGAACCTGTAAAGTTCCCGTAAAATATAAAACTTTTTTTAAAAAGGAATTGTCAAATACGCATTTTTCAGGTAATATAGTATATGGAAAATTCGTTAAAATTTTGACACATGTTACCGGGTAAACTTGTCCGCTGTGGGTGTGCAAGATTTTCGATTTCCTCATTCATTTTGAGCTGTGCTTCCGTAGCTTCAGAGGGCCTGCCGCAGAGGGCTATGCCTTTGGGGCGATGATACCAACGGAATCAAAATAATTATACAGCAAGAAAGGAAATTATTATGGCAATCACAATCAAAAGCAAAATCGTAGTTATTGGTGCCGGCAACGTCGGCGAGGCAATCGGCTACACCCTGATGCTCCGCAGACAGGCCAGCGACATCGTTCTGGTGGATCTGAACGAGAACCGAGCTAAGGGAAGCGCTCTGGACATCGCTCACGGAACCGCCTTCTCCCGTCAGTCCCGCATCCGCATGGGCGGTTACGAGGAGTGCGCTGACGCGGAGGCTATCATCATCACCGCCGGTGTGGCACGTAAGCCCGGCCAGACCCGTCTGGACCTGGCAAAGACCAACGTAGGCATCATCCGCAGCATCACCGAGAACATCATGCGCTACGCGGACAACCCGCTGATCGTTGTGGTATCTAACCCGGTAGATATTTCTACTTATATTGTACAGCAGACCTCCGGCCTGCCCGCCAACCGCGTTATCGGAACCGGTACCTCCCTGGATACCGCCCGCTTCCGTTACCTGCTGAGCGAGGCCTGCAAGGTTGACGTCTGCGATATCAACGCCTACATCCTAGGTGAGCACGGCGACAGCCAGGTGGCTATCTGGAGCTCCGCTTCCGTGGCCGGAGAGCCCATCCTGGATTTCATCACCCGCAACCGCATCGTCCTGAATCAGGAGACCATCGCCCAGAAGGCAAAGGATTCCGGAGCAAAGGTTATTTCCTTGAAGGGAGCTACCTTCTACGGCATCGCCATGTGTACCTCCCGTATCGTGGAGGCTCTGCTGACCGACGAGAACTCCATCCTGCCGGTAGGACACGTGCTGGAGCCCAAGTTCGGACCTCTCGCCGATGTGTCCATCAGCCTTCCCTGCGTGCTGAACCGCTCCGGTATCGCGCGCGTAATGCGTATCCCCCTGAACGATCAGGAGATGGCAGCTCTGGAGGCTTCCGCAAAGACCCTGCGCGACTTCATGGCAAGCGTACTGAACGATTAAGCCTTTTATAGGGACTCGCTGCGAGCGCTTTTGGAAGAGGGCTCTTTCGTCCGCTTCCAGCGGCCCGCAGCGAGCCAATATTATGTATAAAGGAGTTTAAAAAAAATGGACAAAAAAGAATTTGCACTTCAGAAGCACAAAGAGTGGGCCGGCAAAATTGAAGTTGTGACCCGCTGTGAGATGGAGACCCCCGAGGATCTGTCCGTGGCTTACACCCCCGGCGTTGCAGAGCCCTGTCTGGAGATTTCCAAGGATGTGGATCTGTCCTACACCTACACCCGCCGCCACAATATGGTAGCCGTTGTCACCGACGGAACCGCCGTATTAGGTCTGGGTGACATCGGCCCCGAGGCCGGTATGCCGGTTATGGAGGGAAAATGCGCCCTGTTTAAAGCCTTCGGCGATGTGGATGCCTTCCCCCTGTGCGTGCGCAGCAAGGATGTGGACGATATTGTAAATACCGTAGCTATGATCGCCGGCAGCTTCGGCGGTGTGAACCTGGAGGATATCTCCGCTCCCCGCTGCTTCGAGATCGAGCGCAAGCTGAAGGAGCGCTGCGATATTCCTATCTTCCACGACGACCAGCACGGTACCGCCGTTGTCACTGCTGCCGCCCTGATCAATGCCCTGAAACTCACCGGCCGCAAGCTGAATGAGGTTCGCGTTGTGACCTCCGGCGCAGGCGCTGCCGGAATCGCCATCATCAAGCTGCTGGTAAGCCTGGGCTTAAAAGAGGTTATCATGTGCGACCGCACCGGCGCCATCTACGAGGGCCGCGAGGGCTTAAACGCTGAGAAGGTAGAGATGGCTAAGATCACTAACCGCGAGAAGAAGAGCGGTTCCCTGGCAGAGATGCTGGTGGGCGCTGACGTATTCATCGGCGTATCCGCTCCCGGAACGGTTACCCCCGAGATGGTTAAGACCATGGCCCCGAACCCGATCCTGTTCCCCATGGCTAACCCTGTACCGGAGATCATGCCTGACCTGGCAAAAGAGGCCGGCGCTGCCGTTGTTGGAACCGGCCGCAGCGACTTCCCCAACCAGATCAACAACGTTCTGGCCTTCCCGGGAATCTTCCGGGGCGCTCTGGATGTTCGCGCCAAGGACATCAACGATGAGATGAAGGTTGCCGCTGCTTACGCCATCGCCGGACTCATCGACGAGAAGGACCTGCGGGCTGACTACATCATCCCCAACCCCTTCGACAAGCGCGTGGCTAAGGCTGTTGCCGAGGCTGTTGCTGAGGCTGCCAAGAAAACCGGCGTAAATCGGATTTAACTCGCGTAATAGGAGGAGCTGCCGCAATTCATCCATATCACGGTTCAACCTGTACCGGATATGCATGGATTCGGCAGCTCCTTTTGATTTTAGAGCTATTCCTCCACCAGAATCTTTACCACAACCTTTTCACTTTGCAGGGCTTCGCTCCCATGCACCGGGGCTTATCCCTTGCATGAAGCCATCTGATCTCCCCCCTGCCGCAGCCCATTAAGAATTTCTAAAGATTTCTCCCGGATATTTTAAGATTTTTCCTCTTTTGATTTTAACCATTCTGGGTTATGATAGAATCATGGAAAACAAAAACAACCCAGGAGGAGCCGACAATGGAAACCACCCAGAGAAATTACATTGCCATACTCAGCACCAGCCTTACGATTCTGACGATCATCGCCTGCGCTGTCTTCGCCCTCTACGGCTGGCAGCAGGGAATCTTTGAGTCCAGAGAGACCCTGACCGCTTTCATCGGACAGGCCGGCATCTGGGGCCCCGCATTTTTTATCTTCATCCAGGCGCTGCAGGTAGTTATCCCTGTGCTGCCCGGCTTTATCACCTGCATCGTGGGCGCTGTAGTCTTCGGGCCCCTGCCCGGTTTTCTCTACAGCTACGCCGGCATGTGTATCGGTTCTATCCTGGCCTTTCTCTTCGCCCGCCGCTACGGCACTGGGCTGGTGAAAAAATTAATCAGTGAGAAAAATTACGAAAAGTATATTCTGTGGTTGGAGAAGGGAAATAAATTTGATCTGTTCTTTGCGGCGGCCATCTTTCTTCCCGCCGCACCCGACGATGTGCTCTGCTTTATCGCAGGCCTTACCCGAATGACCTGGCAGAAATTCACCGCCATCATCCTTCTGGGAAAGCCTTTTGTGATCGCCCTCTACTGCCTGGCTGTGGCGGGAGTGATTCGCATCCCCGGAGTGTTGTAAGCAAACAGGGCTGCCGCAATGCGAAAATGATATGCTCCCTTCTAGGTAGACAAGTGAAATAATAAAAACTTGTCACTTAGAAGGGAGCATTTTATTATGGCATTTAAGCACAAATATTCCTATGAAGAGAAAGAGCATATTCTTATGGAATACCTCAATGGTACCCATGGTTTCAGGGAACTATGTCGTATCTATGGAATGAGCGAGGGAGCCTTAAAAGGCTGGATTCGTTTATATAATGCTTTTGGGTGGGAAGGTCTGGTAACTGGCAGCAAGACAAGGCATTATTCTTCTGAAATCAAACAAGCAGCAGTAGAGGACTATCTTTCAAAACGTCTTACTGGTCCGGAAGTACTGAAAAAATATAAAATCCGATCAGTAACCCAGCTTCAGAACTGGATCTTGAAGTATAATGGTCATGAGGAACTGAAATCTTCTGGAACAGGAGGCTGTACCATCATGACAAAAGGGAGAAAAACTACCTTTGAAGAAAGGGTTGAGATTGTCCGATATTGCATCACACATAATCGTAATTATGCAGAAACATCCCAAAAATACGGAATATCTTACCAGCAGGCCAGAAATTATACCGTAAAATATGAATCCGGTGGTGTGGATGCCCTGAAAGATCGCAGAGGGAAGAGGAAAGCCCTTGAAGAAATGAGTGAACTGGAAACGCTGCGGGCAGAGGTAAAACTGTTGCAGGCAGAAAAGAAACGGGCGGAAATGGAGATATCCTTCTTAAAAAAACTCGAAGAAATAGAGAGGAGGCGGGGCTAAGCCTGATCCGGCATGAATCTGTATACCGGGCGATAAAAACAGAACATGAAGAGCACGGCTATCCCATCCGGAGCCTGTGCAGGCTTGGGGGAATTTCCCGTGCGGCGTATTATAAATGGCTTCATAGGAAGACACCTGAAAGCGAGTTAGAAAACCAACATATAGCAGATGAAATAGAAAAAATCCATAAAGACTCCCCAGATAAAGGATACCGGAGAATAAGGGATGATCTGGAACGTTATCATGGCATGAAAGCCAATGATAAACGGATTCTGCGGATCTGCCGTAAGCTCGGTATAAAGTCTACGATAAAATATGCAAACAATGGATGTACCCGTCAGGCAAAGAATCCGCAGTATATTGCCGAAAATATACTTGACCGGCAGTTCAGCGCACAAGCTCCGAATGAGAAATGGCTTACCGACGTGACGGAATTTCATTACTATGTCGGTCTGGAGAAACACAAGGTTTATCTTAGTGCCATTCTCGACTTATATGACAGAAGAATTGTATCTTATGTTATTGGCGACTCTAACAATAATGAGCTGGTATTTCGTACTTTTGATGAAGCTATCCAGACAAATCCAAATGCACATCCGCTTTTTCATAGTGACAGGGGTTTTCAATACACAAATAGGGCGTTTCATAAAAAACTGGAGAGTGCGGGGATGATACAGAGTATGTCGCGGATAGCAAAGTGTATTGACAATGGACCGATGGAAGGATTCTGGGGAATTCTTAAAAGAGAACGTTACTATGGCAGGCATTTTTCAAGTAGAGAGGCGCTTGTGTCTATGATAGAGGAATACATAGAGTATTATAATGGTCGCCGGTTGCAGCGGAATCTGGGAATAATGACACCAATGGAAAAGCATGAAAGCTATTTACATGTAGCATAAAAACTGCCAGCAGGTAAAGCCTACTGGCAGAAAAACTTATATTTTTTTCACTGTCTACTTGACGGGGAGCGGTTCACTAATTTCTGGCTGCTTATTTTTTAAACCTGTATTTCCCTTTTCCATAACCCGATACCGGTTCGATAATACTTCTTCATAGCCAAATTTCTCAAACAGTCTGTGAATATGAACAACTGTCTTAACGGAAAAATCACTTGCCTTTTCTGCAAATATTCTTTCAATGTCCACTTTTTCTGCTTCAATATCCACTTTTGTGCTTTCAATGTCCACTTTTTCCGCTTTCCAAAGTCCACTTATATGCAAGTTTCTATTGTGCAGTTCGTTCTTTTCGTTCAAAAGCAGATTTCTCAAAAATACTTCAAAGTACTCTGTTGTTTCATGAACACCTTGTTGAAGATCATTGTAATTAGCGCGGACAAGCGCATTTCTAAAATACCACGCATTTTCCGCAAAAATATCATTCGTTGCTGTGAAGCCAAGCGCCCTCAAATATTTAATAAAAAATACAGCGGTAGTTCTTGTGTTTCCTTCCCCGAATATATGAATTTGCCACAGTCTTGAAACAAAAACAGCAAGATGATGGATAATCTCATCCATTGAAAGCCAAAGATAAGACTATCGTGCCTGTACCCCCTCAAACAGAGCAATAAAGCAGGCAAAATCCCCGATCCGCTTTCGATCGTCAGACAATCGTTCTCTCCACTGTTTTCCCGCCTCCCCCTCCAGGCGGGCAATGCTTCCCAGTGAAGCGATAAAAGCATCATGCGCGGTGGTCCGGGAAGGATCTTTCTCCCTTTTTTCCGCCGTTGAAAGCAGGTTCCATCCTGCACGGATATTAGCATATTTGACCGCTCTTGCTTTCATATCTTTATACATACCTGCAATATCCTCGTCTCTTCGATCGATATTAGCCTCCATTACATGATAAATTTCTTCAGCCTCTGCATATGTCAGTATCTCGGCCATTGTCTTTCCCTCCTCCCATATCTTTCCATAATACATGGATATCACAATATTGCTATTATTATTTATTCTTTCAGAGGTCAGGCACAGGGGCAGACGCGATCCCGCATTAAATCACATCTGTCCCTGTGCGAAACTATCTGCTTCCCGCCGGTTCCTCTTCAGAAAATGCTTTTAAGCTCACCAGTTCCTTGGTCTGTGATGATAGTTCCATGATCTGTTGATCTGGTCATTCACACCGCCTGTAATAGCATTCATGATACCAACTGCCGCAGCAATCGCAAGGATCACAACACCGAACAGCATCAGTATGAATGCAACCACACTCACCTTGATCAGGATCAGTACGACCTTGATTACCTTTTCCCCTGTCGAAAGCTCCGCCATTCTTCCATGGTTCGCTTTCTTCACTTTATTCATAGCGCTGCGCAATTTTTCCGAAAACGTCATTTCACTTACCTCTCTGTATTCGACATGATTTGATTGAAATAATGTTACGTTGGCCCGGCCGTGAGGACTACTCGATGTAACCTTCATCAACAATCAGGTTGCCGCCGTTCGCAGCTTCCACTGCAAGTTTGTCACAGCGTTCATTCAGCGGATTTTTATTGTGGCCTTTCACCCAGTTCAGGCTGACCGAATGCAGGCTTTTAACTTCCACAAACCGTTTCCAGAGATCTGTATTTTCGACCGGCTTGTTATCCGCCTTTTTCCAGCCCCTCTTGATCCATGTTTCCAGATAATTGTTTGCATTATCAACTACATACTTTGAATCAGAATAGAGCTCTACTTCACAGGATCCTTCAAGCATCTCAAGGGCTTTGATAACCGCTCTGAGTTCCATGCGGTTGTGCGTAGTCCGTTCATACCCCTGAGAGCACTCCTGCTCATGAACATTTCCCTCTTCATCCGAATACCGGATAATGATCCCGTATCCTCCGCGTCCAGGACCCGGATCTCCAGGGCATGCTCCATCAGTGTAAACGAGTGTTTTTTCATTTACCATAGTTTTCATCCTCCTTATTGGATTTTTATATTTATTTTATCGGATATTTTTCATCCGGTAAAACCTTATTTATCTACCTGGAAATTCACAGTTGCCGGCAGGGTTCCAGATAACTTTTCCACTCTGCAGGGTTTCTGTCCTCTGGTAAAAAGATAAGCTTCATTGATCGGCATATCTAAGATCGTATTAACCGACCTGTTAAGCTTTACGGAAATATAGCGGGCAGTCTCGACGTCCTGACCTCCGAGATAAAGGCAATTATCGCAGTTATTAATGATCGTGCGCGCCTTTTCAGTTCCGTACATGGAGTTAAGCTGGGTGATACTCTGCAGGATGATACTGACATAAATCTCTCTTGAACGTATGACCGAAATAATCTTATCAAAATCAGGTATGACAGTATTTGCCGCGAAATCATCCAGAATGATCCTCACCGGAACTTTCAACCGTCCGTCTCCGTAATCTTTGTCCGCGCTCCTGCACAACGCATGGAACGCCTGCGTATATATAAGATTCAGGAATTTGTCCTGCGAGCGATCCATATCGCTGATATTCAGAAACAGCACTGTCTTTTTCCTTCCCATCTCGGCAAAGTCGATCTGGCGGGGATGCTGTGCAAATTTCATCGTTCCTGCTGTGATAAAGCCGTTCAGCTTTTCAGCTATGATAAGCTGTATGCACCCTTGTGTAGTCCTTGCCTCTTTCCCTTTTTCAAACATGCGCCACCTTTTAATCGCCACACTATCCGGCTTCACTGCTTCCCATTCCTTAAACATCCTCTGCAGGACATCGCTGCCTAACAGAGCAGCGACTTTCGCGACACTGCCAAAATGGTGTTCTTCCTCCGGAAGCGCCTCCATTACGTATGCGATCAGTGCTTCCACCTGCATCCTTGCCGCATAATCCCAATACGGATCTTTCGATGTTTCGATCGGGCAGACCGCAGCCGCTATCATCATAATATCCTGTTCATTGTAGCTGTCCGTTTCCTCGTCATAGCGGATAGCCGAAAGCGGATTATAACCCATCGGCGAATCGATCATGTCTACAAAATCCAGCATCCAGACCTGATAGCCTGCTTTTTCAAGACTTGAGCCAAATTCCCGGAAAAGAGAACCTTTTGTGTCCGCTACAATGATACTTTCGCTGGCACACATCAGATTTGGCTTTACATATCCTCTTGTTTTTCCCGAGCCACTCACTCCGATGATCAGATCATTATTGTTAATACCTGTAACCCACGTATTATTATTCATCCACTTATCCTTTGCAAGGATACGGTATGTATCTGGCCTTTTCTTCATCAGGCACACCTCCTATAACTGTGTGATAATCCGGTCTGCAAGCCCAAACTCTATCGCCTCTTCCGCATAGAAATAAGTATCTCTTGCGGTATATTCCAATATTTCCTCCTTTGTCCTGTGCGTGTGTTCCGAGAGGATCCCCGCAATGATATCCCGCGTATTCATCAGGTCTTTCACCTTTGAATCCAGGTAAAGAGCGCTTCCTTTCATACCATTTCCCGCGATCAGAGGATCGTGTATCATCACTCTCGAATGAGCCAGCATTTCCCGCTCGTTCCCTGCCGCGAGCAGAACCGCCCCCATGCTGGCTGCCAGCCCCATACACACGGTACGTATCGGGCATCTGACCGCCTTCATCACATCGTAGAGGGCAAGTCCGCTGGAAACCTCTCCGCCCGGACTGTTAATATAAATCGTGATTTCTCCGGCCGGATCCTGTCTCTCCAGATATCTGAGCTGAAGTATCAGTGAATTTACTGATTCTTCATTAACAGAGCCTACACATTCCACTTCCCGGTGCATCAGCATCTCGTCTCGGATCGTATGAACAAAATAGCCGTTGCAAGTCTCTTTGATAATATTAGGTATCTGCATTAGAACTCCCTCCAATCTGTTTATCTGTAAATTATCTTTGTCTCAGTCGAATGGCAGTCCGTCGTCCGGCAGTTCTTCCATCATATCAACTTCACTCCACTCAATGTTCTCCGACATCCGGGCAAAAGGAAGAATAAATAGTCTGTATACATGACTAAACCATATCAGACGGGTTTTGTCCTCAAAGTTATTTTCAAAATATCTGTTCAGTGTATCGTTTTGGTCATAAGATGTACGAAACGGATATTCCCTCGCCAGCTCTTCAAGCCCCGGGGCTTCCATGATCCTCATGATACTGCCCAGATATTCCTGAATCCCGATTGCCTCAGCCCCTTTTTTTACAAAATCTCCAGCAAAGACTGTCTGTGGATTTTCCCCCGTTCCGGCAATGCTGATCTGTTCATCCAACGGTATCCTCGAAATATGATTTCTTGTCATGTTACATCGCCTCCTTTTTTCTTTGCTCGATCGGCACCAGATAAACCATAACCTTCATAAGCTGTCTGTCGGGAAGCAAGCCTTCCGGCAATTCCTCACACTTCTGCCTGATTCTCCGGCATACTTCTCCAAACGGGATATAGGCTCCCTCATAACTGTCTATCCCCAACAGATCGATAATTTCCTTTGCGCATCTGTATGGCATATCTGGAGTGAAATGACATATATAGTCTTCCAGAGACATTCCACAGATTTTGTTCAAGACATCCGTCATCAGATTGATATCACCTATCTGATTTTTTTCCGCGAGACTGACTCTTTTTTCCAGAGATGTTCTTTCCAACGACATGAGCATATCCTCCTTTTCAACTACAAAAAAACCATTCATATATCAGCTTGTAAAATTAATTTTATACAGACTCCTAGTCGCAAAATACCCTCTTGTAATTTCCATTACAAATTCCCGCCTAGAAGCTACAGCGCTTTCTTTCTTAACAACTGCTTTATAAAAAACAGAATTTCTTCTTATCACGCGCTTTTTACAAACTCATATATAAATGGTTTATGCACTTCTATATTTTTAATATTCAATTGTCAATGCGTTTCGTATACTAAGATAATAGCAAAGTATGTTTTAAATGTCAACAGAAAAATTATTCATTTACCAAAACCGTGCTGACCGAAACTCAGCTTTCCCACATCCAACAGATTATCCGGGATATTACAGGCGCAAACATGTAAAGTGGCTGAGAGTTTCGCACTCTCTGGTATATTTCTTTGTTTCTGGTGTAAGTGTACAAGATGATTATATCCTTTTTGTATCGGTTCGTATACTTTCCGCAATTTTCTCGGTGGATTTCCCTTTTCCATAACCGCACTTGCTTTTTCAGCAAATAATTCTTTCAATGTCCACTTTTTCTGCTTTCTAAAGTCCACTTATATAAATAATTGGTACAAAACCACTTTCCGCTATCGTTTTAGTACAGCTTTGCCCCAGCCGGAATACTGCCATCCACCATCAGCAGATTCAGTCCCTCATGTCCGTCATACTCATACACCGCACTGTTCAGCATACCCTCAGAATCAATGCCCATTATCTTTCTGGGCGGCAGATTTACGATTGCGATACAGGTCTTTCCAACCAGCTCTTCCGGCTCGTAATACTCGTGAATACCGCTTAAAATCGTGCGTTTCCGGTCTGTTCCGTCGTTCAGCGTGAACTTCAGGAGCTTCTTGGACTTCGGAACTGCCTCGCAGGCTTCCACCTTTACAACACGGAAATCAGACTTGCTGAAGGTGTCAAAATCAACGGCATCCTCGAACAGCGGCTCGATCTTCACCTTGGAAAGATCAATCTTCACAGCCGGCTCTGCGTCCTTTGCTGAAGCGGAAAATGTTGCCTTTGCTCCGCTCTTATCTCCGCCGATACTCTTCATGGTGGGAATACTTGAAATGTACCGTTACATCAGTCTTTACCACTCGTTATAAGCCTGTTTTTCTGTGTTATCGTTATTTTGAGATTTTCAATGTTCTATACATAATTCTACGCTTTCCTACGGGATTTGGTACAAAATTGGTACAGAATTGGTACAAAAACTATTCTTAGATTTTACCCATCACATATTCCTCTATCCTCTCAACCAACTATTTGGCTGTAGCAATCTGTTCTTCAGCTTCTTCTCTTGTTGCGATATAGAAATCATCGTAATCGCTGGCATGCCGGATTTCTTCTGCCTCAGCAATTCTTCTTCCCAAAGTTCTTGGAAAAATTTCTGTCTTTATATACTTCTTATTAAAATTTGCGAGGGCATCCTTATGCCTTTTATAAGCATTACCGTCCAAGGCATGAATTGCAGAGATTGCATGATATATTCCATAATACGCTCTATTGTTCGCTCCCCGGTACCCTCCCGCTTCCAAAAGAATTTTCGCTGATTTTATATCACTCTTCGCGGCTTCAATGCGATACAGCACCAGGTCATGCTGTGTTCCCTTTTCGTTATGCTGCGTCAAATAACTTTACCCCCTCCCTTTCTATATTTGAATAAAACGGATATACATCAACCCACTTATTAAAATGCTCCTTATTTTTGGCGATCGGCTTAATGTCCAGATCATAGTCCATATTGAAATCATAGGTCATGCCCGACAATTCATGCCGATACTTCTTAATATCCATATCACTCAAATCCAGAAGTACCATAATATCTATATCCGAGTCTTCCGTATAATCGCCTCGTGCATAAGAGCCATACAAAATAACCGTCTTTAAATGATCTCCATATATCTTACTGAGCAGCTCAACATACTGCTTCATCAGATTACTTGTTGTCACAGGCATATGAACACCTTCTTTCCCTGAATCATCGCAAAATCCAATAGAGCATTTTCGATAACTACCTATATTATACTGGGTTTTGCTCTATATTAACAGCCCTTTTTGGCAACTTAGACACCCCAGAACCTTTTAATTCAAAAAGTGCTTTTTCAGCAAATATTCTTTCAATGTCCACTTTTTCTGCTTTCTAAAGTCCACTTATATAAATGATTGAATAGCTTAAATCAAAGGAAATGAAAAGAGAAGTTAATATCACAAACGATACTAACTTCTCTCACAATTGGTACAAAATTGGTACAAGATTGGTACAAAACCACTTTTCCGCTATCGCTTTAGTACAGCTTCGCTCCTGCCGGAATACTGTCATCCAGCATCAGCAGATTCAGTCCTTCGTGTCCGTCGTACTCGTACACGGCGCTGATCAGCATACCTTCGGAGTCGATGCCCATCATCTTCCTCGGCGGCAGATTTGTGATCGCCACACAGGTCTTTCCAACCAGTTCTTCCGGCTCGTAATACTCGTGAATCCCGCTTAAAATCGTGCGTTTCCGGTCTGTTCCATCGTTCAGGATGAACTTGAGAAGCTTCTTGGATTTCGGGACTGCCTCGCATGCTTCCACCTTTACAACCCGGAACTCGGACTTGCTGAAGGTGTCAAAATCAACGGCATCCTCGAACAGCTGCTCGACTTTCACTTTGGAGAGATCAATCTTCACAGCCGGCTCGGACTCCTCTTTCTTGTCCGATTTCTTGCCTTCGGCTCCGCCGATGCTCTTCATTGTCGGGAATACATTCCCGATTTTTTCGTCTTGTTTCATCTGTTCTCATGAAATGATAATATCAATATTTTTTTCGTTAGTAAAGCATTTTTTTGTTACGTCTTATTTCATCCTTGTGTTTTGAAATGTGTTATAAATTGAGATAAATGTGTTATAACTGCCCAATAAGAAAACCGCCCTACGCTGGAGCGGTTCCTTCTATTTGGTCTAGGAAATTTTTATTATATTCTTAGCTTTCTTTATTTCTTCCTTTTTAAAATCTTCCTTTGCATCAACGTAAATATCCATTGTAGTAGAAATGTCACTATGCCCTAAAATCTCCTGTACAGCCTTAATATTCACACCACTTTCTACTAATCGCGTGGCAAACGTATGCCGAAGCGTGTGACAGG
>DVHU01000058.1 GCA_018711815.1 Candidatus Egerieimonas intestinavium | reverse complement strand
CTCCCCTATGGGCTTATTTGATGACGTCCAAAATCATGTCGGTGACGAAATCGCCCTCTGCCATGGCATCCCGCTGTTCCTGGGTGATTTTGCCCTGAGATACCATAAAGTCTGCGTAGGTTAAGCACAGGTTATAGATTTCTGTATTCCCATCCGCACCGGCTGTAAAGTACGTTTCATTATCGGCCGCCGACCAGAGGGGTCTCTGAACGAACTCCTGATAGGAGGCATCCTCGCTCATGACAATACCCTGCTCCTCGGAGAAATTGTACATAAGCTCAGCTGCCGCGTCGATATCGGCCATGAGCCCGTCACAGGCCTCATAGTAGGTCTCCAGCCATTTCTCAACCACATCCGGGCGGTTATTGTAGGCTTCCTCCGTGCACACCACCAGCGCCGGAAGAGAAATACCCAAGTCCTGAACCTTTCCTAGCTTGGTATACTCCTCATCCACCTCCAGATTATAGCCGTAGGGAGCCCAGAGGCAGGCCACGTCCCCTTCACCGGCCATGAATGCTGTGTATACATTGGGCACTGAGGAACAGTCGATAATATTTACGTCATCCTCCGTCAGACCCAGAGACTCCAAGGTTGCAATCAGCATCAGATGAACATTGCTGCCGCTGGCAATCAGAATGTCCTGGCCTCTCCAGTCATCGGCGGTTCCCATGATGCCGTTTTCCCCTGCTTTTGCGGAGGCCAAGGGATTATCGCTCCTGCACCACATATCCGTCACGGAAGCTTCATCGTACGCCACACCCAAAACCTTCATATCATAGCCGACAATACCCAAAACTGCTCCCGCTATTCCTGTAGTTCCCACCTCCCAGGCTCCGGAGGCGATGGCCTCATTCTGTACCGGGCCGCCGGAATAAAAATCAATGGTGTAATCAAAATCATCATACAGTCCATTTTCTTCCGCGTAAATGCTGGGCAAACCGTGCAGATACGGATGATGACTGATCTTCAGTGGAATTTTTTCGGTCTCATCGTCCCCGTCAGACGCTGAATCCTTCTGCCCGTCAGTCTTTGCCGCGTCGTCGCCTGCGCTCTCACCGTCCGAACCGCAGGCGCTCAGAGATAATGCCATCACCGCAGCCATCAGCAATGCTACCAATCGTTTTTTCATCTTTCTACCTCCTAATACATTATTTTTATACATTACCGGGTTTGCCGCCTGTCCCCAGGTCGGCTCTCGCCCGAAAAGTATCCGCAGATGTTTTCCTAGCTATTATCCACAATTTAGCATGGAGTTTTTGGCTATTCAACGGCAGTTTACACAAACGTTTTCACTCTCCCGATGGCTATCCCCTAAGCAAACGTTTCCCTTTTCCGCTGTTTTGTTTCCCTTTATTTTGTGCTAATCTGAATAAATAAACGATTTCTCGCCTGATAAACAAAGGAGGTCACTTTATGATTACCAACAAAATCGGTCTGCATGCAGGTTATTTCGCGGGAACAGAGCTGGAAAAGGATCTTTTTGAAATGTTAAGGGTTACAGCCGAGGCCGGCTGCCAGGCTATTGAGCTGATGCCCGGCTGCTTCTTGGGCATGACCATGGCCCAGAAGCAGGAGGTGCGCCGGGCGCTGGAATACTATGATTTGGAATTGGTGGTGGGAGCCGGGCGCAGTCCTCGGGTGGATCTCTCCTCGGCGGATCCTGCCGTGCAGGCCGCCGGGATCAAGAGCGCCCTGGAGACCCTGACGCTGATCTCTGTCCTGGGCGGACACCTCTGGGACGGACTGATCCATGCCTGCTGGCCCGGCCGCCCCTCCGCTGTACTGACCGCCCGGGAAAAGGAAATCATCTGTGCCAGAAGCCGGGAAAACCTAAAGAAAATTCTGCCTATGGCAGAGCATCTGGGCATCACCTGCTGCTTTGAGGTGGTGAACCGCTTTGAGCACTATCTGTTCAACACAGCCCGGGAGGGCGTGGCCTTCACCCAAGACCTGGGCGACAACGCCCAGCTCCTCCTGGATACCTTTCACATGAATATCGAGGAAGATACCTTCACCGATGCCATCTGCTGGGCCGCCGGACACAAGAAGCTGGGGCACTTCCACGTGGGAGAAGCCAACCGGAAGATGCCCGGAACCGCCCCCTCGCACCTGCCCTGGGACTCCATCTTTTCCGCCCTCGCTCAGTGCGGCTATCGGGGGCTGATTATTATGGAGCCGTATATTCTGGCGGAGACCCAGACTGCCTACAATGTCTGCCTCTGGCGGGATCTCAGCGGCCATGCCTCCACAAAGCAGCTGATCTCCCAGATCAAAACCGGCGTAGAATTTCTCCGAAATGGGGGCTGAAAATAGGGGGCGCAGGCTGAGTACAAATGCATCAATATATGAGGATATCGAATAATGCGCCCCCCTATTTTTCAATCCCCCTCCTGGATTAAAATCATGGCCCGCAGCATACTGACATGGGGGAATTCCCGTTTCCCGAATCCGATCCCTATCTTTTCAATTCGGCAGGCTTCCTCCCCTTTCTCCCGGGTCTTGAGGGCTGCGGCAATGGCCGCTCCGGTGGGCGTGATCATTTCTCCCCGGACGTTGGTCAGCCGCACAGGCAGGCGGCTGGCCTTTAAAATCTCCGCCGTGGCTGGAGCGGGCACCGGGATCTGCCCGTGACGGCAGCCGATCATCCCGCAGCCCTCCCACAATTCAGAGACAATCACCTCGTCCACCCCCAGGTCGCACACGCAGAAGGCTGCCGAGACAATGTCCACGATGGAATCCACGGCCCCCACCTCGTGAAAGGCCACCTGCTCCTGAGGTATTCCATGGACGCTTCCCTCCGCCCGGGCAGCCACCTCAAAGATGGCCAGGGCCAGACCTTTAACCTCCTGGGCAATCTCCGCCTCCTCCAGCATTTTCCTGATATCTGCGTAGCGGCGGTGCTCATGGGCGTGCTCTTTTTCCTCCAGTGCCACCTGAAAATCGCATCCCCGAAAGCCCTTCTGGTTCTTTTCCCGAATCTGCAGCTCATATCCAGTTACAGGGAGCTTTTCCAGAGTTTTCCTGAGCTTCTCCTGATCCGCTCCCAGATCCAGCAGAGCCCCCACGGTCATGTCGCCGCTGATTCCCGCGTACCCCTCTAAAAATAGTATTCTTTTCATGCTCTCCCTCCAATCTGTGCTTTCATTCTACCAGCTTCGCTATTTTCGGAAAACACAGATTAACCCAAACGTTTGCGTATTTTGTCCTAACATTTTTGCGTTTTTTTGCATATAATGCAGGTAAAATCACAGAATTTAGTTAAACAAGCGGTTACGGAGGGCGCAGCTATGACCTTAAAAGAAATTGCCCGGGAAGCAGGGGTGTCTATTTCCACGGTTTCCCGGGTAATCAACGGAAATGAAAACGGAGCGGCCAGCAAGGCTACCCGGGATAAAATCTGGGCAATCGTCCGCAAAACCGGCTACACCCCAAACGTTTCCGCCCAAAATCTGAAGCGCAAAGCTCCCGTGCAGGACACCGTGGCAAAGCCCGTCCGCTACATTGACTGTCTGCAGGCCAGATCTGTAAATCTGAGCACAGATCCCTTTTTCGCGGATCTGGAGCGGGCTCTGGAGCAGGAAGCTTTTAACAATAATTACGTGGTAAAGCACACCTTCCGCCCCATAGACTTAAATTCCCCGGAAACGCTTCTGCCTCCCAACGGCGAAAATGTCTGCGGACTGGTTATCCTGGGCCGGTATATGTTTACCAAACAGCAGCTGCAGCTGCTGACCAAGGCCTACCGGAATATTGTCTACGTGGGGCTGAACACCATCCCCTTTAAGTGCGACCAAGTGGTCTGCGACGGATACAAGGCTGGTCTGGACGCCATCTCCTACCTGGTGGAATTAGGGCATAAAAAAATCGCCTATCTAGGCGAACAGGATAATGAGTGCCGTTTTCGGGCTTACAAGGATGCCCTGGCCCAGCACAATCTGCCCTTTTCCATTCGGAACACCGCCAACGTCCTGCAGTCCACAGAGGGCGGCTACCGGGGCGTGCAGATGCTGCTAAAGCAGAACAGCGATTTTTCCGCCGTGTTCTGCGCCAACGACCTGACCGCCATCGGCGCCATCAAAGCCTTTCACGAGCAAAAAAAGCATGTGCCCAGGGACATTTCCGTCATCAGCGTGGATGATATCGATCTGTCCCAGTACATGAACCCCATGCTGACCACCGTGCATATTCCCATCGAGGAGCTGGGCCGCCAGACGGCCCGCCTGCTCATCGACCGCATCAACGGTGGCCACAATCTTCCCCTGAAGGTGGAGCTGCCCTTCTACATTGCCAGGAGAGACAGCTGCGCCAAGCACCGGCCCGGCCGATAAGTCTTGCCGAGCACAGCTTCGAGACTCTCGGCTCGAAGTGAGCGCAGGCTGAGCACAAATCCCATGACCATACAGAATTTGTCGATGGCGCAGCTGTTTGCCGCCCTAGCCCACCGCCCCCATCAGCACGTAGATCACTGTTCCCACGATACCGGATCCGAAAATCACAGGGATGGGGCCTACCTTCAGCTTGCGCAGCAGGAAGAGACCCCCGCAGAAGAGAACCGCCTCCACCACCCGGAAATCCGATAGATGAAGCGCAAACAGGGAGGCGTCAAAGAGGGCCAGCACCAGCAGGGACAGACCCGCGGAGGCAATCATGGCCACGATGGCCGGCCGCAGCCCCGTGAGGATTCCCTGCATGGTGCGCAGGCTCCGGTATTTCATATACAGCATGGACAGGGCCAGCACGATCACAAAGGAGGGCAGGATGCAGCCCAGGGTACAGATAATGGCCCCAAAAATTCCCGCCATCTGCTGCCCCACGAAGGTGGCGGCATTCACCGCGATGGGCCCGGGCGTCATCTCCGCGATGGTAATAAGATCTGCGAACTGGCTCATTTCCAGCCATTTATGCTCCTCTACGATCAGGCCCTGAATCAGGGGCACCGCCGCGTATCCCCCGCCGAAGCTGAATAAGCCGATCTGAAAGAATGCCCAAAATAACTGTAAGTAAATCATGCCTTCCCCTCCTTCCGGTTCTCCAGCTTAACATGCAGAAGGCCCACAGTGCCGCAGACCAGGATAATGACGACGGCGCTCACGCCAAAGAAACAGGCAGCCAGGAATGCCCCAACCATTAGCGCCGTCCAAAGGACACTTTTGGTCTTAATGACATTTCCCGCCAAGGAGAGCACCACGTCGAAAATCACCGCCGCCACACCGGCCCGCATGACCTGCAGGGCAACGGCGATATACCGGTTATCCTTAAATTGGTTATAAAACACGGAAATGATGGAAATGATCACCAGAGGCGGCAGGATCGCTCCCAGGGTGCAGACCAGCGCCCCCAGCACCCTCTTTACGCGGTAGCCCACCACGATGGCGATATTTACGCCTAAAGCTCCCGGGGAGGACTGGGCCACCGCCGCCATATCCAGCATTTCCTCCTCCCCCAGCCAGTGCAGCTCCTCCACGAACTTCTTTTTCATCATGCCGATGATGACGAAGCCCCCTCCGAAGGTGCAGGCGCTCAAGGTCAATGTGGCGGTAAACAGCTTCCAGTAGATTTGCGCTGGGCTTAAGGCTGCCATGGGATTTTCTGCCGGTGGATTTTTCATCGTGCTCCTCCTTTGTGATTATGGTTTTCTCGCTTCTTTTATTATACTGATTCTTGAAACATACGTAAAATAGTATTATTTTATATAATATAGAATGATTTTATTATATATCGCAGTCCATGACCGCTGAGAGGAGCATCCCATGACACTTCGCCATATGAAAATATTTGTCTGTGTATTTCAGCAGCAGGGAATCACCAGGGCCTCCCAGGAGCTCCACCTGGCCCAGCCCTCGGTGAGCCTGGCTATCCGGGAACTGGAGGGGTATTACGGAGTCCGGCTCTTCGAGCGGATCGGCAGGCGAATCTATCCCACGGAATGCGGGAAGGAATTCTACGGATATGCCCTGCACATCGTCTCCCTCTTCGAGGAAATGGAAAAAAATATTGCCAGCTGGAATACCGCCGGCAAAATCAAGCTGGGCGCCAGCATCACCCTGGGCACCCACGTTCTGCCCGGGATCATCAAGGAATTTCAATCCCTCTATCCCGAGCTTACCGTCAATACAGTGATCAATAAATCCAGCGTCATCCAGCTGCTGCTTTTGGACAGCTCCGTGGATATCGGCCTCATTGAGACCTCCCCCTCCCACCCGGATATTGTCTCCCTGCCCTTTATGCAGGATGAGCTCTGCGCCATCGTTCCTCCGGGCCATCCCCTGGCCGCTCAAAGCCAGGTGCCCCTATCCAGTCTCCTGGAATCCCCCTTCCTGATCCGGGAAAAGGGCAGCGCCGTGCGGGAAATCCTGGACGCCTGCTTCTCCCTGCGGCAGCTTTCCCCCAACATTCTCTGGGAGAGCGCCAGCACTCAGGCCATCGTCCGGGGCGTCCAGGAGGGAATCGGCGTCTCCATCCTGCCCTACCTGCTGGTGAAAAAGGATCTGGAGGCGGGGCTGGTGGAGCAGGCCCCGCTGCTCCACCCCATCAAGCGTGACCTGCACATCGTCTACCACAAGAGCAAGTATCTGACGCCCTATATGCAGGCCTTTGTGGAACTGTGCCAGAAGCCCGCCTCCATCTAAGACGTCCTCGCTGCCAAGCTCACGAAGTATTCAAGCATCTCCACGTGCTCTTCGGCAATCACGAGCGGAATCAGGTCTATAATAATTTTTGCTGTCACCTGCATCTTTGTCTGCTTGGGAATCTCCTTGGTCAGCACCTGGCGCACATGCTCTCTCTCCTCCCTGGGAATAAATTTCAGCAATGCCAGATAAGCGTTTACCGCTCCCCGAGTCCAAGGGTATTGCTGCAAAATAACCGGCTGGCTTTTTTCTCTTTGATGCAGCTTTCGGATATCCATTTCCGTAATCTCTGCATTTTCCGGCAACCCGATCCGCTGGAACTGCTCTGAAGGGCTCTCGCTTTCCTTCATTGCCCTTTGAAGTAAATTTGCCATCCTGGTCTCGATCTCTATGTCCTCAAGCACCTGATCCTGCCGGGGATTTTTGTGTAGATCATATAATTTATCCCCAAAATTTGCTGAGTTAACAATGCTGTTATTGTCCATATGTTTAGCTTCCTCGCTGTCTTCCCCCTTGAGCAGAAGATCGCTGAAATCCGCGTCTCCCTGCCCGTTGCCTTTGGGAATTTTCCAGATTGGACAACCTTTGGTAAACGTAAACTGTTCCATCTTCACAGCCTGCGCCTTTCGCATCTCCCCAGCCGAGAACAGGGCCCGCATGTGGGTGGGCATAAGGGTGTATTCATAGAGAGGTTTATTTTCATCTGAAACCGGAGCTTTCATATAGACGTATCTGCCGTCAAAAACATTTACGTGAGCTCCGTGAATACCGAATAACGCATAATCTCTGATGGGTTTATCCTCCTGGATGACTTTTCTGATGGGCCTTCCCTGCATATCTACCGGCAGGTCTATGTCAAAAAATTCCAGGATACTGGCGGGCAAATCAATGGTCTGTACCAGCTCATCCCTCACTTCCCCGGCACAGGCAAATCTCGGATCATGGATAAACAGCGGAATATGCACAATCTCATCATAGCAGGGCATGACGCATTTGCTCCACCATCCATGCTCCCCCAGCAAATATCCGTGATCGGTGTTGACAATCAGCATGGTGTCCTCCCACAGATTCAGCTGGTCAAACTTATCCAACAGCCTGCCCAGATACTTGTCGCACATGGACAAAAGCGCCGCATACTGATTCCGCAGGTGCTCCGCCTCATTCTTAGACTCCGTCACATGGTGGTAGGGAGGCCAGTCCATCTCCGGCCCTGTGTAATCGTCAGGATAGAGCTTTTTAAAGGCTTCCGGAGAGAAAAAGGGTTCATGGGGATCAAAGCATTCGATTTGCAGAAACCATCGGTCACAGCCGTGGTTTGCATCCAGAAAGTCCAAACCATTGCGGAAGGTTAGAGCTAAGGACGTATCCTCCTCTTTTCTTTGAAATTTTCTATTTACTGCATTATGCCGCTGCATCTCCCTGGTGGCATAGAAATAAACTCCGTCCTTGTTTGGCATTTTATTTACATCACAGGGCTCTAACAATTCCGGAAGGCATTTCCACTTATCCCCTTCCTGCCCGCGGACGATCTCCCAGGAGCTATATCGCTGATGATAGGTGGCTCCTCCGTCCTCCCAGTAATGACCGTGATCGGACACCAGATGGGAATATACCCCGTTGTTCTTTAGCATCTGCGGCATGGAATCGTCAAAGGGCTCCACCGGTCCCCAACTGCGATGCAAAAAATTGTAGCGCCCTGTATGTAATTCTCTCCTGGCCGGCATACAGGGCATGCTGCCGGCATAGCAGTTGGTAAAACGCACCGATCGTTCCGCCAGCCTCTGGAAATTGGGGGTCTTGGTCCAATCACATCCGTAGGGCTGAAGCATGGCGCGATTAAGCGAGTCAAACATTAACATAACAGCCTTCATACAAACACCCCTCCTTCTACCACCATTTAATCAATTCCGTCACCTGATTTCTCAGGCCTATGAATTCAGGCTCCATGATATTTCTGGGACGCAGCAGCGTATTTTCCAGTTTTTTCTTGATGCTGGTGGGCTTATTGGTCAGAACCAAAATATTTTCACTTAAATAAACTGCCTCCTCGATATTGTGAGTAATAAAAATAACGGTGGTTCCCAGCTGCTGCCACAACTTAATCAGCTCATCCTCCAGGCGGAACCGCAGCTCAACATCCAGCTGGCCGTAGGGCTCATCCATCAGCAGAATATCCGGTTTTACCGCAAAGGCCCGGGCAATCACCACTCTCTGCAGCATACTTGTGGATAATTCCACCGGATAGTAGTCCTTATATTTTGTCAGGCCAACCATCTCCAGTACCTTCGCCGTCTCTTCCCGGATGACTTCTTTGGGCATCTTTTTCATCTTCAGGCCAAAGGCCACGTTCTGCTCCACCGTCAGCCAGGACATAGTAGAATACTCCTGAAAAATATAGGCAATGTTGTGCTTCTTCGTGTCCACCGGTTCACCGTCCACCAAAATCTGCCCGCCTGTGAGATTATACAGCCCTGTTATACAGTTTAAAAATGTCGTCTTCCCGCATCCGGTAGGGCCCACGATGCACAAAAACTCTCCTCGGTGAACATTGAAGGATATATCATTTAAAACCTTCAAATCGCCAAAGCTTTTCGTCATGTGATCTACCTGCAGAATAATATCGTTCTTCTCCACGGCTATACTCCTTATAAAGCTTTATCCACAACAGCACTGATCTCCTCCCGCAGCTGCAGGAACTTGGGATCCACATAATCCCGGGGCCGCGGCAGCCGGATTCGGTATTCTTTTTTGATATGGGTAGGACAATTTGTCATGACAACTATGCGGTCAGCCAGGTAAATGGCTTCCTCAATATTGTTGGTGACAAATACGATGGTACGCTTTTCCTTCTCCCAAATCTTCATCAAGTCTTCCTGCATCAGATAGCGTGTCTGGGCATCCAGGTGTCCAAAGGGCTCATCCATAAACAGTACTGCCGGCTCATTGCAGTAGGCTCTGGCAATCCCCACCCGCTGCTGCATACCTCCCGATAATTGATTGGGATACGATTGTTCAAAACCATTGAGCCCCACCAGATCAATATAATGCTGGGCTCTCTCCCGCCGCTCCTTCTTGGAAATTCCCCGAACCTTTGGGCCGTATTCCACATTCCCCATAACCGTCAGCCAGGGAAAGAGGGTGATCTTCTGATAGACAACGCCTCTGTCCGCTCCGGGGGCCGACACCCGTTTCCCGTTCACCTCCACAGAGCCGCCGGTGACGGGCTCCAGACCAGACATGCAGTTAATCATCGTTGATTTCCCGCATTGTCCCGGTCCAAACAGTACCAGAAATTCATTTTCCTGGACTTGAAGCGTCACATCGCTGATCACCGGCACCGGCCCCCTGGATGTCTCAAAGGTTTTTTCCATATTTGTACAATTAATCATATTTTCGGTCATTTTCCTCTCACGCTCCATTTGCAAAGGCGTGCCTCCACAGCCCGCATGATAACTGCAAGGACAAATCCAACAATTCCAATAGCCACAATTCCAACGAGAATCTGAACAGTGCTGTTGCCCTCCTGGCCTTTTACGATAACCCAGCCAACTCCCTCGGAAGCCCGAATCATCTCAGCCGCAACCACGCATCCCCAGGAAGCACCCACGGCAATCTGCAAACCCGCAAAAATGTGGGGAACACATGATGGAAGAACAACTGTTGAAAACACCTGGCGATTATTTGCTCCCAACATTCTCGCAGCGCCCATCAGCTCCGGGTCCACGGCCTTTACCCCCGCATAGGCGTTGGTCGTCACGATGCAAAAGGCGGAAATAAAGATCAAGAAATATTTAGAAGGCTCCCCAAGCCCGAACCACAGGATGGATAAGGGAATCCAGGCAATGGGTGGAATGGGGCGGATAATCTCATAGAGAGGGCGAAAGATCGCTTCCACAACTCTGAACCATCCCATAAGGATACCCAGGATAATCCCCACCGTCGAACCCAGCAGGAAGCCCACCAGCACACGGCTCAGGCTCCACAAAATATGGCCTTCTATGGTATGCGTCCCAATGGGCTGTACAATAGAACGAAACAGGGCGCTCAAGGTCTGGACGGGGCCGGTCAGCACTAACCCCACCTTGGTAAAGCTGACTACCGCCTGCCATATACAGAGAAACAGGAAAATAGAAATTGCCGCGCAAAAAATCTTTTCATAGCCTTTTGCCTTTCTGTGGAAACGATTAAGCATCTTTTCTCACTCCCTTCACAATCCTATTTTCGATCTTTGTCAGTATCCAGGTAAACAGAGCCCCCAGAGCGCCAATGGACAGCATGCCGCAGATAATGATGTCTGAGCGGTAAATTCCCCTGGCCTGCTGGATCATGTAGCCGAGCCCTTTGGTAGAAGCCAGCATCTCCGCCGCTACGATGCAAGTCCACGCGGATCCCAGCGCCACCCGGATACCCGTCATAATCAAAGGCAGAGCCGTGGGAATGGCGATATGAAAGAGCATCTGCAAATCCGAAGCCCCGAAGGTTTGTCCTACCCAGAGATGAACATCCTTTGTCTGGCGAATACCGGCATAGGAATTCAGTACGCAGGGAACAAAGGCCGACAGGAATACCGTCACAATTTTGGGGATAAGGCCAATACCGAAAAGCAGGATCATCAGCGGTATCCAGGCAAGTCCCGGCACCGGCCGCACCAGATCGAAAATGGGCCGCACAAATAAATCTGCTTTCTTGTACCAGGCCATGATAATTCCCAGGGGCGTTCCGATTACAATCCCCATTCCCCATCCGCCCAGGGCAATCTGCAGGGAGGAAAGCATATGGCCGGGCAGCGTGGCACCGTCCGGTGCCGTGCTGCTCATTTTATTGACAAAAGACTTAAATATGGTAATGGGGCCCGGAAGACTGGCGGAACTGGTAAGCTTCAGCACGTCGCAGCACACCCACCAAATAGTTATAAATCCGGCAATCGAAAGGACGGATACCCACCACAAATTACTTTTTTTCTTTTTCATTTTTTCTGTCCCATAGCACGTTATTCAGCTGCTTTAATTTCTGCGCCTACCGCTTCAGACACAAAGGAAGCATCCAGAGATTTCACCACGTTGGGCGCGTTGTCCGCCGTGATTTTCTCGGCCTTTACAAGGAACTCGGTGATTCCGGGGAAATGCTCGCCAAAGACGTAGTCGGAGCCCTTCATCATTTCTGTTCCCACGTATTCGGTATCATCAATCTCCTTTGCCAAATTTTCCTCCTCAAAGGAAATACCGTTGTCCGTGTAAACCTGCCGGGTAAATTCTGTTCTGGCCTCCTTATCCTTGCACAGATCATCAACGGCTTTTACAAGGCAATTAACAAATAGCTGGACCTCCTCCCCTCTGTCCTCCACCACTTCATTTCTGGCGAAGCATCCGTCAACCAGTCTTTCCTTGGTAGCTGTGGAGTAATCACAAAGCTTCACATACCCCTCTTCTCCCAAGGTGTAGGAGTAAGGCGCGTTGGCTGCGATAATGTCGCCCTCGCCTGTGGAAAAAGCCTGATACGCCGCGGCAATCTCCATGTTCACTTCGTTAATGTCTTCCGGTGCCAGACCGAACTGCTCCGCATAGGATTCCACCATATACTGCTGAGAGGTTCCCAGCTGAACTAATACTTTTGCCCCCTTAAGCGCATCTGCATTTCCAACCACACCGTCCTTTTCGCCCTGAGCGATGGGCGAATCTGCCCGGGCATACAGCTCATTTCCTCCCGTACAGCTCACATCCGCAAGCCAGGTACAGGCATCGTTAGCCAGGGAATAGATAGAGGCAAAGCCCGATACGGCAATATCCAGCTGATCGGCCGCGATAGCTTCATTGATCGGCGCGCCTGTGGAGAACAGCTCCAGGTCAATGTTTAATCCCGCCTCCTCAAAGTAACCCTTTTCCTGGGCCCACAGAACAGGAATTCCAACAGCCAGAGGCATCGTACCGACTCGCAGAGGTTCACCCGCAGATGCACCCTTTTCTCCGTCGTCGGCCTTGGAAGCGCTGTCCTCAGAACCACATGCCGCTGTGCCCAGCAGCATACTTACTGCCAATAAACCTGCCAACACTTTTCTTCCTTTCATAAGTTTACCTCCTTTTTTTGTACGAACCATAGGTTTTTTTCTTTGCGTTAACGTTAACGCATCTCATATAACGACAATACACCCACAAAACACTATTGTCAACACTTTAATCTGACTTTGTATTATTTACTTGTTATTTTGTGGTATATCGACAAATTTTTTATTATTTTTTAGTGCACTTGTTCAATAATCTATCTATTGCATTTCCCTCTGAATTGTGCAATACT
>DVHU01000057.1 GCA_018711815.1 Candidatus Egerieimonas intestinavium | reverse complement strand
GCCCGTTACTTCTTAGTTAAAGGGATATCGGATTATTTCAGCTGATCCTCGGTGTAGTATCCGCCGTCAATCAGCACTTCCTGATAGTTGTCCTTGTCTACAGCTACCGGATCGCAGATGTAGGTGGGAACTACGAATACACCGTTGTCGTAGGTCTCGGTCTCGTTGATCTCCGGCTCAGTTCCCTGCAGAACGGCGTCAACCATGCTTGCGCACTTTTCAGCCAGCAGACGGGTATCTTTGTAGATACTCATGGTCTGAGTTCCGTCGATGATGTTCTTGGTAGCCATAACCTCTGCGTCCTGTCCGGTTACCATCGGCCAGTTCTCAGCGGTGTAGCCTGCGCCCTGCAGAGCTGCCTTGATACCATAGGAGAAGCCGTCGAAGGCGCTGCAGGCAATATCCAGATCCTCCTCTGCATAGTATGCAGTCAGGATGTTCTCACAGTTGCTCTGTGCCTGCTCCTGGGACCATCTCAGGATAGAGGTCTCCTCGAAGGAGGTTCTGCCGGACTTGCAGTCCAGGGTGCCGTCATCCAGGTAGGGCTTCAGCACTTCCATGATACCATCGTACAGCAGCACTGCGTTGTTGTCATCCGGGGAGCCCATGAAGAACTCGATGGTGTAGCTCTCGCCTGCGGCCTTAGCAGCCTCCAGATCCTTCTTCTCTTTGATGTAGTTACCGATCAGGCGGCCAACGCCCACGTTATCGAAAGAAGCGTAGTAGGAAACAGCGTCGGTATCCATCAGCAGACGATCGTAAGCGATGATGGGGATACCTGCACCTTTGGCCTGATTCTCAGCTTCTACCAGTACCTTGGAGTCAATGGATGCGATTACCAGACAGTCAACCTGCTTTCCAACAAAGTTCTCTACCTGGCTAACCTGCTGTGCAGTATCGTCCTCGGCGAACTGTACCTCTACCTCGTAGCCTTTCTCCTCCAGAATCTTCTTCATGTTAGCGCCGTCGTTGATCCAACGCTCGGAAGACTGGGTGGGCATGCAGATACCGATCTTCTTGCCAGTGGACTCTGCGCTGTCGCCCGCTGCGTCGTCGGTGGCTGCCGCATCTTTGCTGCTGTCATCCTTAGCGGAGTCAGAGCTGCTTCCGCAGGCTGCCAGGGAGAATACCATGGTAGATGCCAGTAACAGACCCAATAATTTCTTTTTCATTTCTTTTTCCTCCTTTTATTATGGGTTTGCTTATATGTACAAATTTTCAACAAGAAAACTTGTGCATCTTTTTGAGCGTATGTTCTGTACAAATTGCCGTCTCGGTTTTTGTGCATTTTTACTATCATCTTCCGTCCCATCGCTCACTTTGTAAGCATATTATAGCACCACCTTTTCTATAAGTCAACACATTCCTGTACATTTTTCCAATTTTTTTCGCAAACTTATCCGTACAACTTCGTCCAAAATTAAACAAACTTGTACAGGTAAACTCTATGAAACCTCCTTTTTCCCCTATATTCCTGGGGTTTCACCAGAGTTTTTGTAAATTTTTCGTTAAATCTATAACAGGGAAATACAAAAATGTGTACAAGTTGCGATTTTAATGCAACTTGTACACATTCTGAAAACGACGTATTTATTTGCCGGCGGCGAGTCCTCCTCCCCGCCTGTTCCATTACAACTCAATCAATTCCTTGGGGGAACCTGTATAGTTTTCACAGCCCCCTTCCTTCACCAGTGCCAGATCCTCGATGCGCACGCCGCCGAAGCCCGGCACATAGATTCCCGGCTCCACCGTCTCCACCATCCCCGGCAGCAGCAGAGTGTCGTCTCCCGGGGAGAGACGGGGTTCCTCATGGATGAACAGCCCCAGGCTGTGGCCCAGTCCGTGGCCGAAATATTTTCCGTACCCCGCTTCGGCTATGTGGCCTCTGGCCACCGCATCCACCTGCCGGCCGGTCTTTCCGGCGGAGAGCTGATCTAAAGCCAGCCGCTGGGCCTCCAGGACAGTCTGATAAATTTTCTTCTGCTCCTGGCTGGCCTTCCCGATGACCACCGTTCTGGTCATATCCGAGCAGTAACCCTGATAGCGGCAGCCGAAATCCATGGTGACAAAGTCACCCGGCTCCAGCTTCTTTTCCGTGGGAACCGCGTGGGGCATGGAGGAGTGAAGTCCCGAGGCCACGATGGTATCGAAGCTCAGGCCCTCCGCCCCGGCCCGCTTCATCTGGTACTCCAGCTCCGCAGCCACCTCCAACTCGGAGATCCCCGGCTTTAAAACCTCCAGAATCTTGGCGAAGGCCAGGTCGCCGATGGACTCTGCCCGGCGGATCAGCTTCAGCTCCTCCTCCGTCTTTACCGCCCGCAGGCTGTCCAGAAGCCCTCCCAGTGGGATGAGTTCCTGCTCCGGCAGAGTTTTCCTCAGCTTCTCATACTCCTGATAAGTCACCGACGCGTCCTCAAAACCCATACGGCTCACCCGGTACTCCTCGGCCAGCTGCGCCAAGAGTTTTCCCCGGGGATTGCTTCTGCTCTCCTCCAGAACGAGAAAATCCGTCTCCCGGCCCGCCGCTTCCGTATAGCGGGAGTCTGTGATCAGAACTTTTTTCCGATCGGTGAGCAGCAGAGCTCCCTCTCCTCCGGAAAATCCGCTCAGATAGCGCATGTTGTAGGGGTCGGTCACCAGAACAGCCTCCACCTCCGCCTTTTCCAGCAGCCCTTTTACTTCCAGCTCTCTCAACAGAATCACTCCTTACTTATTATAAAGCAGTCTCAGCCTTACACTTCTTTCAGCGCCTGCTCCAGATCTGCGATGATATCCTCCGCGTCCTCGATTCCCACAGAGAGACGAATCAGCTCCGGCAAAACGCCCGCCTCCAGAAGCTGCTCCTCATTTAACTGCCGGTGGGTATGGCTGGCGGGATGCAGCACGCAGGTATGGCAGTCTGCCACATGGGTCTCGATGGATACCAGCTTCAGGGCATTGGTGAAACGCATGGCTCCGTCCTTCCCTCCCTTGGGACCAAAGGAGAGCACGCCGCAGGTTCCCGCAGGCATGTATTTCTGCGCCAGCGGATAATACTTGCTGCTCTTTAAGCCCGGGTACTCCACCCAGTCCACCTTCGGGTGGGCCTCCAGGAACTCCGCCACCTTCTGGGCATTCTCACAGTGGCGGGGCACCCGCAGATGCAGGGTCTCCAGTCCGATATTGGTCAAAAAGGCGTTCATGGGGGACTGGCAGGCTCCCAGGTCTCTCATTAGCTGAGCCGTGGCCTTGGTGATAAAGGCGCCTTTCCCGAAACGCTGGGTGTAGATTATCCCGTGGTAGGATTCATCCGGGGTAGTCAGTCCCGGATACTTGTCCCCCTGGGCCTCCCAGTCAAAATTTCCGCTGTCAACGATACACCCGCCCACGGCCATGGCGTGGCCGTCCATATATTTGGTGGTGGAGTGGGTAACGATATCCGCTCCGAACTGGAAGGGACGGCAGTTGATGGGGGTGGCAAAGGTGTTGTCGCAGATCATGGGAACCCCGTGGCTGTGGGCCAGCTTCACAAACTTCTCGATATCCAGCACTACCACCGCCGGATTGGAGATGGTCTCCGCAAAGACCGCCTTGGTATTGGGCTGGAAATATTTCTCGATCTCCTCCGCCGGCAGATCCTGATCCACCAGGCTCACCTGGATACCGAAACGCTTCAGGGTCACCGCCAGAAGGTTGGAGGTTCCGCCGTACACCTTGGCGGCGCAGATCACGTGATCCCCGGCGCTGCAGATATTGGTCACCGCCAGCAGGGTGGCCGCCTGGCCCGAGGAGGTCAGCATGGCTGCGGCCCCTCCCTCCAGATCACAGATCTTCTTGGCTACCAGATCACAGGTGGGATTCTGCAGACGGGAGTAGAAATACCCCTCCTTCTCCAGGTCAAAGAGCTTTCCCATCTCCTCGCTGGTGGAATACTTAAATGTCGTGCTCTGGTAAATGGGCATTACCCGAGGCTCTCCGTTTCCGGGCTCCCAGCCCGCCTGGATACACATCGTATCTCTCTTCATGGCTTTTTCCTCTTTTCTTATCTTATATTTTTAGGTGGGCTTATCCGCTTTTCCGCCGCTTTATGCGGCTTGCGTTTCTCCCCCCTCAACTCTTACCAAAAACAAAGCTGCGGCAGAGCGGCTGCCTGCGTCCCCCCAACGCTTGCCTAAAGCAGGCTTCCGATCTGGAAGATGGCGAAGGCCGCCACCCAGGCCACCGCCAGCTGAAACAGGGCGCTTCCCAGGGTCCATTTCCAGCTCCCTGACTCCCGCTTGATGGTAGCCAGGGTGGCAATACAGGGAACGTACAGCAGGCAGAAGACCATCAGGCAGTAGGCGTTCAGCATGGTGAAGCCCTGCCCTCCCAGCATGCCCGCCAGGGCGGACATCCCCGCCGTGGAGGTGGCGTTCTGGACGCCGAACAAGATGGTGCAGCTGGAGACCACCACCTCCTTGGCGGAAATCCCCGCGATCAGGGCCACCACAATCTGCCAGTAACCCAGCCCCAGGGGAGCAAAGACCGGAACCAGGGTTCTGCCCAGAATAGCGCCGAAGCTGTCGCCAATATCGGTGATATATCCTCCGGGGCCGAAATTCAAGATCACCCACATGGCCAGGGAAGCCAGGAAAATCGTGGTTCCCGCCTTGGTCAGATAGTCCTTCACTTTCTCCCAGACATAGATAAACACCGTGTGGGCGCTGGGGCTTTTGTACTCCGGCAGCTCGATGAGCAGATCGTAGGCCGTATCCTTCCGATCGATCATATGCAGCACAAACACCACGAAGATGGCCACCGCCAGGCCCAGCACATACATGGAGTAAGCCGCCAGCAGGGCGTACTTCCCGAAGAACATCTGGGAAAACAGCACGTAGATGGGCAGTCTGGCGCTGCAGGACATAAAGGGCGTCACCAGCATGGTCTTGAAGCGGTCCCGCTGATTCTCCAAAGCCCTGGAGGCCATGATTGCCGGCACCGTACAGCCAAAGCCCAGGATCATAGGAATGAAGGCCCGGCCGGAAAGTCCCAGCTTGCCCATGATTCCATCCATCACGTAGGCCACCCGGGCCATGTAGCCGCTGTCCTCCAGAAAGGCCAGGGCCAGAAACAGGATGAAAATATTGGGCAGGAAGGTGAGAATTCCGCCCACGCCGGCGATAATGCCGTCCGTCACCAGGGAAATCAGCCAGCCGCTGACTCCCACAGAGGAAAGTCCCTGGGTGGCGGCTCCCGTCAGCGCCTCCACCAGGATTTCCATGTACCCCTTCAGCCAATCCCCCAGGGTGAAGGTGAGGATAAATACCAGGGCCATAATCCCCAGGAAGATGGGAAATCCCCAGATTCTGTGGGTCAGCCATCGGTCAATCTTGTCGGTTTTTTCCTCTTTGTTGGCCTTGCCCACCAGGATTTCCTCCACGATCTCCTGGATAAAATCGTATTTTTGATTGATGATTTCCTTCTCCCAGGTCTTCCCCTGAAGCTGGGGACAGGCCACCGGATATTCCTCCTGCACCTCCTCGTCCCCCTCCAGGGTCTTCAGGGCGTACCAGCGCTTCTTCATCCGCAGTCCCCGGAAATTGCTCAGCACCTGCTGAACGCTCCCCGGCCCCTGGGTGTCTGTCTGGAACATAGCCGGGTAAGTTTCCGCCAGCGCCTGCTCCGCCAGGTCCAGCTTATCCTCAATCTCATCGCTGTAAACCATGACAAATTCCTCATGGTGCCCGTGAATGTGGCCTGTGCGGGAGGGGTGATGGTGAATCAGCGGCGTTTTCTCCTCAAAATCCCTGTGGTGGATGACCGCGTGCATCAGCACGTCCAGCCCCCGGCGTTTGCGGGCCACCACCGGTATAGCCGGAACGCCCAGCATCTCCGGCAGACGGTGCAGATCGATCTCCATCCCCCGCTTCTCCACAATATCCATCATGTTCAGGGCCACCACCACCGGCTTGCCCAGCTCGATCAGCTGCAGGGTCAGGTAGAGGCTTCTCTCCAGGGCGGAGGCGTCCACCACATCCACGATCACATCCACCTCGTCGCTTAAGATACAGCGGCGGGATACCTTTTCTTCCATAGTATAGGAGGTCAGGCTGTAGGTGCCCGGAAGATCAATGAGTTTAATCTCCCAGTCCTTATAGGTCATCCGCCCCTCTACCCGCTCCACCGTAACTCCCGGCCAGTTGGCCACCTTCAGGTTTGCTCCGGTGTAGGCGTTGAAGAGGGTGGTTTTTCCACAGTTGGGATTTCCGATAAATCCCACACAGAGTTTCTTCTTTTCTCCCATAGCTACACCTCTCCCTCCACCTGAATCTGGCTGGCAATCTGCTGCCCGATGGCAAAGCGGGTTCCTCTCATGCGGATGATCACAGCTCCCCGCCGCTTCTTGTTGACGATCTCCACCTGCATTCCCTCGGTCATGCCCAGGGACTCCAGCCGCCGCCTGGTCTGCAGGGGCAGGCAGATATCCTGAACCACGTAACTTTTGTGTACCTCTCCCTCGATTAATCTCATGGCTTTCTCCAAATATGTCTCTACTGATTCTTCTTGTAAATAGCTAAAAGTCCCTTCAGCAGCAGATCGTCATCCAGGATAATTTTCTGCCTGCAATGGGGAATAATAGACTTCGCCAATCCGCCGGTGGCCACCACCGTGCACTCCTGGCCCAGCTCCTCCTGGATTCTCAGGATAATGCCGTCGATGCTGGCCGCATTTCCGTGGATAACGCCGCTTTTCATACAGTCGATGGTGTTTTTCCCGATGGTTTTCTTGGGCAGCTCCAGGCTGATCCCCTGCAGCTGTGCCGCGTTGGCCGCCAGGGCGTTCAGGGATACCATCACTCCCGGCATAATCATGCCGCCGATGTAGCATCTTTTGCTGTTGATTACGGACACCGTGGTGGCCGTGCCCATGTCGATGATGATCAGGGGCACCGGATACTCCTCAAGACCCGCCACCGCGTCCGCCACCAGATCGCTGCCCAGCTGGGCAGGATTGTCCATCAAAATATTCAGCCCGGTCTTCAATCCCGGGCCCACCACTTTCACGGGTTTGCGGATGATTTTCTCCGCCGCCTCCCGCATGATGCTGGTAATCTGGGGAACCACGGAGGAGACAATTCCCCCGTGGATTTCCCTGCGGTCAATTTTATAGATTTCCAGCACCGTCTTGATATCCACCGCGTACTCCAGCTCTGTCTTGGTGCGCACTGTGGACAGCCGCTCGATGAAGTACGTCTTCTCGTCGTCGATACAGCCGATGACAATGTTTGTGTTTCCAATATCAATGGTTAAAATCATAGTCTCTCCTCTACCTGAGTCCCAGCCGCTGCATGACGCTCTTGCGCATCAGCACCTTGCCCACCAGAACCACCAGAATTCCGGCCACTATGGCCTCGGGAACGCCGTTGATGCCGATGATGGACAGGATGAACCCGTAGCCGGTCTTGGTCGCCTGGCTGGCCGCCGCATATTTGTCCCCGAAGATCAGGAATATCAGGTTCATCACCAGCAGGGTGTTGGTGAGGGCCCCTGAAATGCCCGCCAGCGCCAGTCCCACCGTGCTGACTCCGTCCTTCTTTCTCAGCTTAACCGCAGCCCGGTACACAAAGTAAGGCACCACCCCCACCAGGATCCGGGGCAGGAAACAGATCACCAGACTTCCAACGCCCCCGCTGACTTCGCCCAGAGAATAGAAGGGCGAGAACACAAAGGATGTGGCCGTGGGATTAAAGGTGTTGTTCAGAAAGCTGGTGAGACCGAATACGCCTCCCAGGAACGCTCCCTTGCCGGGGCCCAAAACCAAAGAGCCGATGATCACCGGAATGTGGATGATGGTGGCCCGGGTAAATCCCAGGGGGATATATCCCAGAAACGGTGTGAATGCCATCAGGAAAATCAGTGCAGCGAAAAGTGCCACCTGAGTCAATCCCTTTGTCCGCTGGTTGCTGGTTGCTGTTGCAGTATTCATTTTTTCCTCCTTGCTACTGTTCCCCCGCGGGGGATACAATGCGTTTTTCCCTTATCGGGATGTCTGTAGTTACATGGACAGAAGCTTGTCCAAAATGTGGGCGGCCACCTCTTCCTTGGTCATCAGCTCCAGAGGCAGCTCCTCCCTATTCGTAATCAGGGTCACCACATTGGTGTCTCCGGCAAATCCAGCTCCGGCCACCTTCAGGCTATTCGCCACAATCATGTCCAGATGCTTGTTCACCAGCTTTTCCCTGGCATTACGCAGAAGATTCTGGGTTTCCATAGCAAAGCCGCAGAGCAGCTGTCCCGGCTGTTTATGCTCTCCCAGATATTTCAGTATATCGTCTGTCTTCTCCAGAGCCAGCTCCAGAGAGGAATCCTTCTTTTTTATTTTTTCGTCGCTCACCTGCCGGGGCCGGTAGTCCGCCACCGCCGCCGCCATGATGATCATGTCCTGCCGGGCGCTTCGCTCCGTGACCGCCTGAAACATTTCCCTGGCCGCGGTCACCGGCACCGTCTCCACAAACTCCGGCGCCTTGAGGGCCGTGGGCCCGCTGACCAGCGTCACCCGGGCGCCCTTTAAGGCTGCCACCCGGGCTAGGGCATAGCCCATCTTCCCGGTGGAATGGTTGGTGATGTAGCGCACCGGGTCGAGGGCCTCCTGAGTGGGCCCGGCGGTAACCAGAATATTTTTCCCCGCCAGGGTCTTCTCATAGGCCAGCTCCTGCTCTATATAGGCCAGGATTTCCTCCGGCTCCGGCATCTTGCCGGCTCCCACATCCCCGCAGGCCAGTCTTCCCACCCCGGGCTCCATCAGCTGCCAGCCGTATTCCTTGAGCCGCTGCAGATTATCCTGCAGCACAGGGTTCTCATACATGGCGGTGTTCATGGCCGGGGCCGCCAGCTTGGGACAGCGGCAGGCCATCAGAGTGGTGGTCAGCATATCGTCGGCAATCCCCCAGGCTAATTTGCCCAGCACATTGGCGGTGGCAGGCGCGATCACCGCCAGGTCCGCCTGCTTGGCCAGGGCCACATGCTCCACCTGGTAGGTGAAATTCCGGTCGAAAGTATCCACCACGCACCGGTTCCCGGTGAGCTCCTCGAAAGTCAGAGGAGTGATAAACTGGGCGGCATTTTTCGTCATGATCACGTGCACCCGGGCCTGCCGCTTTTTCAGCAGGCTGGCCAGAGCCGCCGCCTTGTAGGCCGCGATACTCCCGGTGACTCCCAGCAGAATTGTTTTTCCCTTCAACATTTCCTTCCCTCCCTCGCAGGTATAATTATATCATCTCTCGGTTAAATTGCAATGGAGCCTTGAAAATTCTGCCCCTAGTTCCCCACCTGGAGGATGTAGGCCTGCCCCTGGCTTCCCTGGTAGACCACAGTCCCCAGCTGAAGCAGCAGTTCCTCGTTGATCTCCGGGTACTGGGCTCTCTCCTGGCTGCCCACGAAGACATATTCCACCTGATACTCCTTCAGCAGATCCCTCACCTGGTCGGGATCTGTGGAGGTGTAGATGGCGCGCACGTCCTCCACCCGCTGGTTCAGAGCTCCCAGATCATTTCTCCACAGCCACTGGTGCACATACCAGCCGGCCACCGTGGGCAGCCCCGTCATGGCGGAAACCCGCTCGCAGTCACTGTAGCTGTCCCCGTGGGCCTCCAGCACCACCGGCTGTCCCTGGGCATTCTCCATCAGCCACCGGACTGCCCCGGCGTCCTCCGAAAAATCCGTCTCCAGGAAGGCCGTGGCGTCAAGCCCCTGGTAGCCTCTGGGATCCCATACGTTGCCAAACCAGGCGTGAACCGAGGTGCCAAAGTATCCCAGGGTACACAGGAACAGAGCCAGGCAGATCCCAGCCAGGGCCCGCAGCGCCCTCCTGCCCTTCTGGGCCAGCAGGCAGACCAGGGTGTAGCCCATGACAATCCCGAAGAGGGTGAAGGCCTGATAGGTCAGCTTAAACATGGTGTTGGACCGGGCATAATTTTCCTCGTAAATATCCCGCACATACACCAGCTCCGGCAGCAGCACCAGCCCCATGGCGCACAGGGTCAGAATCACGGCGAAGAGCTCCGGCAGAGGTCTCTCCTGAAAGAAACTCAGGAACCGTCCCGGAGCCTGGCTGTTTCTCCGATGCTCTGTGACCGCCCAGATCAGCAGCAGCACGCCCACCGCCGCCGGCAGCCCCCAGAGGATCACCAGCTGATACAGCCGGGAATGGCGCTGGGCGATGCCGATGCCGGAAAACATGGTCTCAAACTGCAGGGTAAAGGGCAGAACCACCAGCCAGGAAAACAGCAGAATCACCACCGCATAAAATACCGTGTGGGCCGCCACCTGCCCCGGACGCTTCCCCCGGGAGCGGATCAGCGTCAGCACCAGCACCGCCCCTCCCACCACGTAGTAGATGGCAAAATCCCAGAAATTGGTCCACTGGAACACACCGATGAAAAAGCCCAGCAGCCAGATCCAGGGCTGCCGCAGCCCTCTCACCAGAGAAATGGGCCTGTCCCCCTGCCACCTCCGCTGCTGCAGCCAGGCGTACAAAATCCCCACCACCAGCAGCACAAACATCAGGTTCACCACATGGGCGTGCAGATCTCCCAGCACAAAGGAGTAGGAGGGAAATTCGTGGATGGTCTTATCGTTGGCCACCTCGGGATTATAGCCGATGTAGCGGGTGGAATTGGGAAACCAGTATGCGTCCCCCTCATAGGGCAGCTGCAGCAGCTCCCGAATCATGGGGAAAAGCTTCCCGTAGAGTACATAGTGCATATTTCCCGCCAGGGATACCGCAGCCCCGGCCAGTACGCCGCCCAGCGCCGCCAGGGAGCCGCTTCCCGCCTGCCGGATCCTCTGCCAGCGGTCCGCCAGCATCTGGCGCACCAGGGAGAAGGGCAGGGCGAAGGCAAAGGCCGCCACCATGGTCCGCATGAGATTGTAGGTCTCCTGGATCCGGGTAAAGGTGAGCCGGGTTAAAAAGCAGGCGTAGTACTGGCCCCCGTAGTAATAATTGAGCCCCTCCCCCGCATACCACATGTCCTGGGCGGGCATGTAGTCGCTGCGCATCATGGTGGCCATGAAGCCGTAATCCATAAACTTCTCCGTACCGTGGGCCCCGGGCCGAAAGCCCGCCAGGTAGGTCCACAGCAGAAACAGGGCCAGAAAAATACACTCCTCCGTGAGAACCAACCTCCGGTCCGCCCGGATCTCCCAGCCCTTTTTCTTCATCACCAGAAAATTAACTCCAATGCAGATGAGAGCCACCGCCACGCAGGCGCCGTTTCTGAATTTCACCAGCTTCACCGTGTTGAGCAGCCACATGAGATAGCCGGTCACCGCGATTCCCAGCACCTTGGAAAAGAGCCAGCCCTTATCGGAAAATCCTTTAAACAACCGGGAGGCTGCCGGCCAGAAGCCCAGGCCCAGGGCCAGCAGCGCCAGCCACCAGGAGAGTAAGGGAATCACATCTTCCCCCAACAGCCCCCAGGCCGTCAGAACCAGGACTGCCAGGATGCCCCCGTGTATTTTATCACTTTTGCTCATATCGTTACCTCTATTGTTTAGATTTACATACTAAACCAATACTACTGGAATCTTCCCCTCCTGTCAATGGCACCTTGTGAAAGCTTCATTCCCGTTCGATAAAAGAGGCTGCCGCATCACGGTGCCGGGTAACCCCAAGTCTGGGATACCCTGCGCAATGTGATGCGGCAGCCTTTTTTTATCTTTACTCTTCTGTCTCAAAATCTCCGAAACGAATCTTCAGATAAGCCTTGATCTCCTCCACGGTTTTCTCAAAGCCCAGCTTTCCGCTGTTGAGACACAGGTCGTAATTTCTCAGATCCGCCCACCGGCGGCCGGTGTAGTGCTCGTAGAAATCTCCCCGGTATTTGTCGGTCTTCTCGATGAATTTCTGCATATCCTTGGTGCTCATGCTGTTGCGCTGCATAGCCTGCTCCAGGCAGAAATCCGCCGGAGCATGGATAAACACGCTGGCCACGTTGGGGTATTCCCGCAGCACAAAGTCAGCGCACCGGCCGATGATCACGCAGGACTGCTGGGAGGCCAGCCTCTTGATGGTTTTAGCCGTGTAGTTAAACAGGTTGTCATCGGATACAAAGGCCTTGCTCTCCGGGGAGAGCAGCTCTCCGCTGTAGATATGGGCCCCCTTAAGCTTGGCGCTGGTCTTGACCTTCTCATCAGCCGCCCCGAAATATTTCACGTGAATCCCGCTGTCCTCGGAGGCCATCTCCAGTAGCTCTCTGTCATAGAAGGGCACGCCCAGCTCCTTGGCCAGCATCCGGCCGATGGTCCTTCCCCCGCTGCCGTACTGCCGTGCGATGGTAACAACAATATTTTTCATGGAAAATCCCCCCTTATTCACCCAGGTAGGCCTTCTTGATGGACTCATCGTTTAACAGCTCCGAAGCCTTCCCATCCAGCACAATCTTTCCGGTCTCCAGCACGTAGGCCCGGTCGGCGATGGAAAGGGCCTTCTTGGCATTCTGCTCCACCAGCAGCACAGTCACCCCGGCTGCGCTGACCTCCTGAATAATTTTAAATATCTCATTGACGAAAATCGGCGAAAGGCCCATGGAGGGCTCATCCATCAGGATAATCTTCGGCTGGGACATCAGCGCCCGGCCCATGGCCAGCATCTGCTGCTCTCCTCCGGAGAGGGTTCCCGCCAGCTGGTTGCGCCGCTCCTGAAGTCTGGGGAACTTATCGTACACCATCTCCAGATTCTTGCGGAACTCCTCCTTATCCTTGCGGGTGTAGGCTCCCATTTTCAGATTCTCAAAGACGGAGAGCTGGGCGAATACCCGGCGTCCCTCCGGCACATGGGCCATCCCCATGCTCACAATCTTGTGGGGCGGCACCTTGGTGATGTCTACGTCCTTTAACTTCACCTGCCCGGCCTTGATGGGCAGAAGGCCCGTCACCGCATGGAGGGTGGTGGTTTTCCCGGCTCCGTTGGCTCCGATCAGCGCCACGACCTCCCCCTGATTTACCTCAAAAGAAATTCCCTTCAGAGCCTGAATCATGCCGTAATATACCTGTAAATCCTTTACTTCCAGTAATGCCATGCTCCGCTCCTCCTATTCACCCAGATATGCCTTGATTACCTGCGGGTCATTGAGCACCGTCCTGGTGTCGCCCTGGGCCAGCACCTCACCGAAATTCAACACGGTCAGGGCCTCGCAGATTCCGCTCACCAGCTTCATGTCATGCTCGATCAACAGGATGGTCATCTGGAATTCCTTCTGTACAAATTTAATGGTCTCCATCAGCTCCCCGGTCTCATTGGGGTTCATGCCCGCTGCCGGCTCGTCCAGGAGCAGCAGCTTGGGCTCAGTGGCCAGGGCTCTGGCAATCTCCAGCTTCCGCTGCTTGCCGTAGGGCAGATTGGCCGCTTTCACCTGAGCCTCCTTCTCCAGCCCAAAGACCTCCAGCAGCCGAAGAGCCTGCTGATCCATCTCCTTTTCCACCTTAAAATACTTGGGCAGACGCAGTATTCCTCCCAGGGTGGAATACTTATGATGGTTGTGAAGCCCCACCTTCACGTTATCCAGCACAGACAGATCCTTGAAAAGCCGGATATTCTGAAAGGTTCTGGCAATGCCCGCCTTATTGATGTCGATGGGCTTCTTGCCGGTGATATCTTTTCCGTCCAGATGGATGATTCCCTCTGTGGGCTTATATACGCCGGTCAGCAGGTTGAAGACCGTGGTCTTTCCCGCGCCGTTAGGTCCGATGAGGCCGTATAGCTGACCCTTCTCAATGGTCACGTCGAAGGCATTGACTGCCCGCAGTCCGCCAAAGGAAATCCCTAAGTTTTTTACCTCTAATAATGCCATTTACTTAGCCTCCTTTGCTGGGCCTTTTCTCATGCCCCGAAACTTCTCAGCCACCCGCTCCTTGAACCGGCGTCCTCCGGCGCTCCAGTTGAAGAGCATCATAACAATCAGAACGATGGCGTAGATCAGCATACGGTAGTCGGACAGCCCCCGCAGCATCTCCGGCAGCAGGGTCAGAATAAAGGCCGCAATCATAGAGCCGCGGATATTTCCGATACCGCCCAGCACCACGAATACCAGAATCATAATAGACATGTTGTATCCGAAGTTCTTGGGAGAGGCCACCAGTGAGGACAGATTGTGGGCATAGAGCACACCCGCCACACCCGCCAGGGCCGCGGAGATGGAAAAAGCCATCATTTTATATTTGGTCACATTGATTCCCACAGACTCCGCCGCAATCCGGTTGTCCCGGATGGACATAATTGCCCGGCCGGCCCGGGAATTGATCAGGTTCAAAATAATAATCAGGGCGATCAGCAGCAGAATCATGCCCGCCAGAAAACTGGAATCCTTGGGGGTTCCGCTGATTCCCTGGGGCCCGTTGATCAGGATTGTTCCCTCCGGATCCATGTTCAGCTCCGTGACGCTTTTCAGGGAAAAGTGCAGTCCGTTAGCGTCCTTGCCCACATAGATGGCGTTGATCACGTTCTTGATAATCTCGCCGAAGGCCAGGGTCACGATGGCCAGATAATCCCCCCGCAGCCGCAGCACCGGGATTCCGATGAGAATACCGAAAATACCTGCCACCAGAGCCCCGATGAGGATGGCAATCAGGAAGCGCACGCCCTCCGGCAGGGAATCCATAGTCATCTTAGAAAAGAGCGCGCTGGAAAAGGCGCCCACGCACATGAAGCCCGCGTGGCCCAGACTCAGCTCACCCAGGATACCCACAGTCAGGTTCAGGGATACCGCCAGAATCATGTATGCGCACAGGGGAACCAGAAGTCCTTTCAGCAGGCTGGACATGGAGCCGCTGTTGGCCCAGACCTGGCCCACGATCAGCGCCGCCACAACGATCCCGTAGGTGATGAAATTGCTTTTTGTGGTTTTGCTTAACTTTTTCATCTTCATCCCCTCCTTATACCTTCTCCTGAATCTTCTTGCCGAAGATACCGGTGGGTTTCACTAAGAGTACCACGATCAGAACGGCAAACACGATGGCGTCCGCCAGCTGGGAAGAAATGTAGGCCTTGGCCAGAATCTCAATGATACCCAGCAGGATGCCTCCCAGCATAGCCCCGGGAATAGAGCCGATTCCTCCGAACACGGCGGCCACAAAGGCCTTAATTCCAGGCATGGAACCCGTGTAGGGGTTCAGGGAGGGATAGGCAGAACACAGAAGCACGCCGGCGATGGCCGCCAGGGCAGAGCCGATGGCAAAGGTCAGGGCGATGGTACCGTTGACATTGATGCCCATCAGCTGGGCTGCTCCCCGATCCTCTGACACTGCCAGCATAGCCTGGCCCGCTTTGGTTCTGCGAATAAACAGGGTAAGGCCCACCACAATAATGATACAGGCCGCGATGGTCACAAGGGTCACACCGGAAATTTTCAGCTGGCCTCCCGCCAGGGAAATTCCATCAAAGCTGATCACGCTCTGGAAGGTTTTGGTGTCGGCGCCGAAGATCAGCAGCGCCAGGTTCTGCAGGAAATAGCTGACGCCGATGGCCGTAATCAGCACGGCCAGGGGGGAAGCCGACCGAAGGGGCTTGTAGGCGATCCGCTCAATCACCACACCCAGCACCGTACACGCCACTGCGGACAACAGCACGGCTGCCAGCGGGTGCATTCCCGCGCTGGTCATGGCAGTAAAGGTCACAAAGCCACCCACCATAATTACATCCCCGTGGGCGAAGTTCAGCATCTTGGCGATTCCATATACCATGGTATAGCCCAGAGCGATGATGGCGTAGACACTGCCAAGACTGATTCCGTTAATCAAATACGATATAAAGCTCATCTGCTCTCCCTCACTCCTTTTCTTATATACGGAAAAACGGGTGCCCCCAAAATCCTTCAGAGACACCCTTATTTACCTAATTAAAATTCTTACATGATGGTGTAGTCACCGTTCTCAATCTTCACAGCGATGGGCTCCTTGCTGGGCTCTCCGTCAGTTCCCCAGGTGATGCTCTTTCCGGTAAGTCCGTCGTAGGTGATCTCGGTCATGGCGGTCTTCATGGCATCGCAGATGTCGGAAGCGCTCATGTCCGGAGTCAGGTCAGCCTGCTCAGCGGCAGCCTTGATCACGTAAACAGCGTCGTAAGCGTCAGCAGCGAACTGATTGGGGATTCCGCCGTAAGCCTCCTCAAAGTCAGCTACGAAATTCTGAGTTGCCTCATCCGTAGCATTTACGGAGAAGGGGGTCAGCAGCATCAGTCCCTCAGCCAGGGAAGTGTCGAAGTTATCCATAGCCAGGATACCGTCCATTCCGTCACAGCCGAAGAATAAGGGAGCAAAGCCCATCTCATCAGCCTTAGCCAGGATCAGAGAAGCCTCCTGATAGTAAATGGGAAGGAATACCATCTCAGCGCCGGCATCCTTTGCCTTCTGCAGCTGTACGGAGAAGTCCTTGTTGCTCTCGCTGGTGAAGGCCTCCTCGGCTACCAGCTCCAGCCCCTGATTCTTAGCCTCAGCGGCGAAGTTCTGATAGATACCGCTGGAGTAGGTGTCGGAGCTGTTGTAGATAACGGCAATCTTGGTTGCCAGATTGTGGTCCGCGATATACTGAGCGGATACAGTTCCCTGAGCCGGGTCAGAGAAGCACATACGGAAGGCGTTCTCATACTGTACGGAATTTACAGAAGTTCCGGAGGGTGTGATCTGGAACATGTTGTCATTGTAGGTCTCAGATACTACCGCCTCACAGGGGCCAGAGGTAACGGTTCCGGTCAGCATCTGCATTCCCCAATCCTTCAGGGTGTTGTAAGCGTTGACCGCCTTCTCCGGGTCGGACTCGTCGTCCTCAAATTTTGTCTCAACCTGGTAGCCGTTGATTCCGCCTGCCTCGTTGATCTCCTTTACTGCCAGCTCAATACCATTCTGAACAGCCTTGCCGTAAATGGCGTTGTCGCCGGTGATAGGTCCGATTCCTCCGATTTTGAAAACCTCAGCTTTGCTGTCGCTGCCGGCGCTGTCGCTCTTATCATCAGAGCTTTTGCCGCAGCCGGTTAAAGCTGTCGCAGCCATAGCAGCTGCCAAAACTAAGCTCAGCCATCTCTTCTTATTTTTCATAATCTCTTCCTCCTCAATGTCCTTCCGGGAAGGACGAATGTTTGATAGTTATAATACAATCTTTTTGCTATTCTGTCAATGTATGACAAATATTTTTGCTATAATAAAAATTCATATCTCACATATCTCACAAGCATAAATGGAAAAAAGCAGCGCTTCTCTTCCCCCTCCCTTGCCAAACCCTGCCCGGTTTTAGTATAATTCAAAAAGAAACGGCTGATTGCGGACAGCAAGGAGGAGGATAAGAATGAGCGATTACTTAATCGTCGTCGATATGCAGAAGGATTTTATCAGCGGTTCCCTGGGAACCCCCGAGGCCCAGGCCATCGTAGTCCCTGTGATTCAGAAAATCTGCGGCCACAAGGGCCCCCTGTATTTCACCCGGGATACCCATGACGAAAATTACCTCGAGACCCACGAGGGGCAGCGCCTTCCTGTGGAGCACTGCATTAAGGGCAGTCCCGGCTGGCAGCTTCACCCGGAGCTGGAGGCCCTGGCCCAGGCTTTTGGAGGAGTCATCCTGGATAAGCCCGCCTTCGGTTCCCCACAGCTGGGAGAACTGCTGGCCAAGAGAGCCGCCCAGGATCCGGTGGACTCCATCACCCTTATCGGGCTGTGTACGGATATCTGTGTCATATCCAACGCCCTGCTCCTGCGCTCCTTATTCCCCGAGGCTGACATCCTGGTGGACGCCTCCTGCTGCGCCGGAGTCACACCCCAGAGCCACCGGGGAGCTCTGGAGGCCATGAAGCTTTGTCACGTTGATATTATCAATGAAGAAATGTAGCGTCGGTGTATATCGACGCAGCTGTGGAGGAATATTCAATGAACACTATTGCCCATACTATTGATCACACTATGCTGAAGGCGGACGCCTCCCAGGAGGTTATTCGCCGCTACTGCCGGGAGGCCCGGGAATACGGTTTTGCCTCTGTCTGCGTCAATTCCTGTCACGTGCCCCTGGTGGCCCGGGAGCTGCAGGGCTCATCCGTCAAGACCTGCTCTGTGGTGGGCTTCCCTCTGGGAGCCATGAGCACCGCCGCAAAGGCCTTTGAGGCGGCCCAGGCGGTCAGGGACGGCGCCCAGGAGGTGGACATGGTGATCGCCATCGGCGCCTTAAAGGACGGTCTGGACGACCTGGTGCGGGAGGATATCCGCGCCGTGGTGGAAGCCGCCGCCCCCGCCCTCACCAAAGTAATCATCGAAACCTGCCTGCTGACGGAGGAAGAGAAAGTCCGCGCCTGCCGCCTGGCAGTGGAGGCCGGCGCCGCCTTCGTGAAAACCTCCACCGGCTTTTCCACCGGCGGCGCCACTGTGGAGGATGTGGCTCTCATGCGCCGGACCGTGGGAGATAAGGCCCAGGTGAAGGCCAGCGGCGGCATCCGCACCCACCAGGAGGCCCTGGCCATGCTGGAGGCCGGCGCCGACCGCATCGGCGCCGGAAACGGAGTGCCGCTGCTGGAGTGATTTCTATAAAGAAGTGAATAGAAAGCAGATGAAGAGGTACGATAAATGCAGGAATCGAATTTGCTAATGTATACTACAGAAGATGGTCTAACAAAAATTGAGGCGACTTTTATAAATGACACAGTATGGCTTTCGATAGAGCAAATGGCTGAATTGTTTCAAAGAGACAGAAGTGTTATTGGAAAGCATATACGTAATGTTTTTAAAGAGGGAGAATTGAAAAAAGAATCAGTATGGGCAAAATTTGCCCATACTGCCGATGATGGAAAAACTTATCAGGTGGATTACTATAATTTAGACGTGATTATATCTGTAGGGTATAGAGTAAAATCTTTGCGTGGTACCCAGTTTAGAATATGGGCAACAAATATTTTGAAAGAATATATGCAAAAAGGTTTTGTTTTAGATGATGACCG